>NZ_JBVIIE010000028.1:0-93796 GCF_055569945.1 Streptomyces sp. NPDC031340 | reverse complement strand
GTCCGGCTGATCGCCGTCGTCCGGCTGATCGCCGTCGTCCGGCTGATCGCCGTCGTCCGGCTGATCGCCGTCGTCCGGCTGATCGCCGTCGTCCGGCTGATCGCCGTCGTCCGGTCGATCGCTGCCGTCGGGTCGGCTGCTGCCGTCGGGCTGATCGCTGCCGTCGGGTCGGCTGCTGCCGTCGGGTCGGCCGCCGTCGTCCGGCCGATTGCCGCCGCCGGGACGACCCCGGCTCCCGGACGACCGAGGTCGCCGGGACGACCGCCGGTCCGCGCCGCGGCACCCGGCCACCGCCGGGCGTACGGCGGCGGACCGGCGCCGATACCGGGAGGCCGGCAGCACCGGCGCCGTACCGGGAGGCGGGCGGCAGGGCCTGTCTGTGGCCCGCGTGAAAACGGTCAGCGTCGGTACAGCGCGACGACCGTGCCCTCGGCGAGCTGGTGTTTCTCGACGGCCCGGTGCACTTCCTCGGCGCCGGGGGCGCCGGAGAGGTCGCACGGCTCGGCGAGGGCGTACAGCCGGAAGAAGTAGCGGTGCGCCTCGTCGCCGGGCGGCGGGTGCGGTCCGCCCCAGCCCCGCCGGTCGTAGCCGTTGACGAGTTCGGTGCCGCCGGGCGGGCACTCGCCCTCCCCGACGCCGCCGCTGTGCGGGTCGATGCCGGCCACGATCCAGTGCACGAAGGTGCCCGACGGGGCGTCGGGATCCTCGCACAGCAGCACCAGCTCGGCCGCGTCGCCCGGGACGCCGCTCCAGGTCAGCGGCGGGGACACGTTCTCGCCCTCCAGGGCGTACCGGCGTGCGATGAAGGCGTGGTCGTCGAACGCTTTGCTGTGGAGTTCGATGCCGGTCATGTGACCGGAGTACCCCCGCCGGAGCGGGCCCTCACATCACCCCCACGGTCACCGCGCACGACCAGCCGTACGCGTCCGGGGCGATACGCAGCTCGTGCCACGAGGCGTTCTCCGGCAGGGCGCCGGCGCCTTCCGCGTCCGCCGGCCGGGCGACCGCGAGGCGTACGTCCAGGCCGTCGTCGGTGGCGTCGGCCTCCACGTCGACCGGCACCTCACCGTGCGTCTCCATCCGTTCGACGACCTCGTCCAGCAACGCGGAGAGCAGGTCGTCGTCGCTGGCTCCGGCCAGGCTGATCCGCTCCACCGCCCGGGGCCGCACCGCGCCGATGTCGGTGAAGCACTCCACCACGCCCAGCACCGCCTCCGCCATGCACCGCTCGCGGCTGGTACCCCACGCCTCGATGCGGACGTCGGCGGCCTGCGGCACCGACCGGTGGCCGCTGGAGCCGTGCTGTCGTTCCTGCCGTTCGTCGTCCGGGTCGCCGACCATGATCACAGCCTCGCAAACGCGTACCTGCCCGCCTGCCGGTCCGTTCGCCGGTCCGCCGGTTCAGCTCCGGGCGTCCGGGCCCGCCGACTCGTGGAGCACCGCCTCTCTCGGCTCGTACCCGTGCGGCGCGCGGCGGTGGTGTGTCGCCAGGGCCACGCCCAGGCCGAACAGGAGCGCCAGCGCGAGACCGGAGCAGAAGATCGCCAGCGTGTTCATGGTGGCGACGTGTTGACCGAGCACCGACACCTGGTACTCGGGACCCCCGGACAGATTGTCGGTGATCAGCAGTGCGGTGAAAGCGGCGGTGGCCGCAACGAGGAGCAGTCCGATGAGACGCATCCGAGTCATCTCCTCAAGAGAGGTCTTCCAGTGGTGCGGGTACCCCGGCCCCGCCGGGCCATACGAGATCGCGCACACCGTTCCGTGACGCCCCGCCCGGCCCCCGCCGACAGCCCCGCTGCCTGCGCAACTTCGGTCATGAGCAGGAGAGTTCGTGTGGGAAACTGTCGGCGACCGCCCGCGCGCACGGCCGTGGCGGCCGTCGACGGGAGGGCAGTGTGGGACAGGACGGGGTCCGCGCCGAGGAGATCGACACCGGCAGGCCGCACCCTGCTCGGATCTACGACTACCTGCTGGGCGGCAAGAACAACTACGAGGTGGACCAGCAGGCCGGCGAGGCCCTCGCCGCCGCCGCGCCCGAGGTGCGCATCGGCCTGCGGGCCAACCGCGCCTTCCTGCAGCGCGCCGTCCGGTACGTCGTCGGCAACGGCGTCCGTCAGATCCTCGACATCGGCACGGGGCTGCCCATCTCACCCAACGTGCACGAGATCGCGTCCGAGGTGGCGCCGGACGTGCGGGTCGCGTACGTCGACAACGACCCCATCGTGAAGGCGCACGGCGACGCCTTGCTCAGCGGCTCCGGCACGACCAGCATCGCGCTGGCCGACCTGCGCGACCCGCGGGCCGTGCTGGACCACCCCGACGTCCGCAGCGTCATCGACTTCGAGCAGCCCGTCGCCCTGCTGCTGGTCGCCGTCGTGCACTTCCTCACCGACGCCGACCAGCCCGACCGGATCGTCGCCACCCTGCGCGAGGCGCTGCCGGCCGGCAGCTACCTCGTCCTCTCGCACGTCACCGGCGACTTCGCGGACCGCACCGCGGCCCAGGCCGTCTACAACAAGGCCACCGCCACCCTGAACCTGCGCACCCGCGCCGAGGTCGAGCGGTTCTTCGGCGGCTTCGAACTCGTCGAGCCCGGCCTGGCCCAGATCCCGTTCTGGCGCCCGGACACCCCGCCCCCGCCCCACTCGGAGGAGATCGGCCTCTACGCCGGTGTGGCGCGCAAGAACGACGCCTGACCCCGCCCCGTCCCCACCGCACCGCACGCCGTCCCCACCGCACCGCCTCCGCACCGGCGGCGTCGGCGGTGGGGCGCGGCGCGGCGGCGGTGACCGCGCGTGCCGCCGTACCCTGGTCGCCGTGCCCCGCCTCGACCGCACCGGACGTCCCCGCCGGTCCGCGCCCGCCGTCCGCGCGACGGTGACGAGCGGATTCCAGGGCCCCGAGGGCGCCGGATGACCGCCCGCCGGACGGCCGCGGGCGGCGACGGGCCCGCCGCCGCGGCGGCGCGCGTCACCGGGTGCGCCGTGCGCGGCGAGCGCCGCCTGTCCGCCACGCTCGCCGAAGTGACCCTGGACGACGGCCGGCCGGTGATGGTCAAGCACGGCGACGAGCCCGCCGTGCGCGCCGAGGAGGCCGGGCTGCGCTGGCTGGCCGAGGCCGGCGCGGTGCGGGTGCCGCACGTGCACGGCCGCGACCGGCACTGGCTGGTGACCGCCCGGGTGCCCGGCGGCCGGCCGACGCCGGGAACCGCGCTGAGCTTCGGGCGCGAGCTGGCCGCCCTGCACGCGGCCGGCGCGCCCGCGTTCGGCGCCCCGCCACCCGGCGGCCCGGTGGACGCGTACATCGGCCTGGCCCCCATGCGCAACGTCCCCGGCACCGACTGGCCCCGCTGGTACGCCGAGCACCGGGTGCTGCCGTACCTGCGTCGCGCGGTCGACGCCGGTACGGTCCGGCCCGCCGAGGCGGCCGTCGTCGAGCGCCTCTGCGAGCGACTGCCCGAACTGTCCGGCCCCGCCGAGCCGCCGGCCCGGCTGCACGGCGACCTGTGGAACGGCAACGTGCTGTGGGACGGGGAGCACGCCTGGCTGATCGACCCGGCCGCGCACGGCGGGCACCGGGAGACCGACCTGGCGATGCTGCACCTGTTCGGCTGCCCGTACCTGGAGCACGTGCTCGACGGGTACCAGCGGGCCGCGCCGCTCGCGGACGGCTGGAGAGACCGCGTCGGGCTGCACCAGCTGTTCCCGCTGCTGGTGCACGCCGTGCTGTTCGGGCGCGGTTACGCCGAGCAGGCCCTCGCCGCGGCCCGGGCGGCCGTCGCGGAGTGAACCACGACCGAGAGCCCTGAGCAGGCCGAAGGGGCGCCGCACGGCCCGGCCGTACGACGCCCCTTCGGTCACGTCGGTGGCGAGGAGAGCGAACGGACTACATCAGAAAGGAGTTTGAGAAGGAAGCCCGTTCATGGCCTCGCCTGCGAGCCACCCTAACAGTCAGACGGGGATCAGGTCGCGCAGGTTTTCCGGGGTGACGACGCGGGAGTCCGGGTGCAGTCCGTCGGGCCGTTCCAGACCTATGTAGGTGACGGGGCCGTCCGGAACGGAACCGCCGTCCCACAGCGTCACCTCCGTCCCGCCTGCGGCCATCAGGTCGGTGAGGTGCCGCACGGTGAGGTACTCGCGTTCGACGAAGCCGCGCAGCAGCGTCGAGAGCGTCACCCGGACCCCCTCGACCTGGTTGCCCGAGTCCAGGCCCTTCAGGTACAGGTGCAGCCACCGGGCGGTCCAGCGGCCGTCCCGTTCCCGCCGGAACGCCAGCGGCACCGCGACCCGTCCCGGCCCGCGCAGCTCCGACTTCATGCGCACGGTGCGCGGTTCGAACGGCCGGCCCCGCTGCTCGCCGTCGCGCAGCATGAAGCCGAAGAAGGACTCCTCGACCTCCTCGAAGCCCTCGCCGGCGAAGACGTGGACCTGCGGCACGATGTAGGTGCTGCGCACGGCGCCCAGCCGGAGGTTGATGAACTCCGAGGCGCCGTCCGGCGCTTCGGTGATGTCACCGGAGTGCTCACCCTCGTACTGGCTCAGCGCGGTGTACGACAGCCAGGCGGTGGTCCGGTACCGGGCGTCCAGCATCAGCGCCGACAGGTCGAAGTCCGTGCGGAGTGCGGCCTGCTTCCAGTACACGAAGAAGCGCAGCAGTTCGCCCTCGACCGGGGAGACGGAGCCGCGGGGCAGCACGCCGAGCCCGGCCGCGGTCGCCCTGCCGCTGAGCGGAAGCGCCACGTCGAGGACGTCCGGGTCGACCAACAGCCGCCGCGGGGAAGGCAGTCGGCGGCCGGTCTCGGCGTCGAGGGCGGAGATCAGCCGCGCCCGCTCCGGCGGCAGCACCGGCGGACGCTCGTCCGCGGTGACCCAGGCACGGCCCAGCCGGTTGACGAAGACGCGGCGCTCGCCGGTCTGCCGGGCCCGGTTGTGCAGGTGCTCGCGCACCGCCAGCACGACCCGGCCGGCGACCATGGGGGCGACCTGCTCGGCGGCGGCCACCACGGCGTCCCGCTCGTCCTGCGTGAGGGACATGCGCAGCAGCCGGTCCAGGGACCTGAACAGCTTGCCCGGCGCGGACTTCAGCAGCTCCGTCGCCCCGGTGACGTCGTGCATGCCCAGCAGCTCCTCCACCCGGCTGTCGAAGGAGCGCGCCCGCTTCTCGCCGCGGGCGACGGCGAACACCTCGGCCGCGTGCGGCCACTTGGGGTACTCGTGCGGGTGCAGGCGCTCGCCGAGCCGCTTGAACGCCTCCCGGTGCGCGTGCACGTCCGCCAGCTTGGCGGGGGCCGCCGCGACGACCGTGTCCAGGCCGGCGAGCAGGGCCCGGCGGACCGGGCGGGGCAGCGTACGGAACCGGGTCGGCTCCCGCAGGGTCACGTCGCCGCCCGACAGCGCGCAGGCCAGCCGCAGCACGTCGGTGACGGTGTCCAGCAGGAGGTCCGCGCCGGCCGTCAGACGGGCCCGGTTGACGACCGCCCGGTTCTCGCGGGCCGGGATCGCCTCCGGCTGCGGCCCCTCCACACAGTGCCCGGCGAGGGTCTCCAGGTCGCGCAGGTCGTCGTCGCCCAGCGGCGTGCTGCTGCCCGCCAGCGCCAGGTACAGGGCGGTGATCTCCTCCCGCGGCGTCCCGCCGGAGTGCAGCACGGTCATCCGGTCGCCCGCCGCCGCGATCAGCTCGTCGTGCGCGGCGAGCATCTCGGCGTAGGTGTGCCGGTAGGTGCCGTAGGAGGGCAGCGTGAGCAGGTCCAGCGCGCCGCTGGACAGCTGGGTGAGCGTGCTCTCGCGGGACGCGTCGTCGGCGAGCGCCTCGGTGACGCAGCGCATCCAGAAGTCGACGGTGTCCGGCACGTGGGCCGGGAAGTCGATGAAATACGTGTTGTGCCGTACGTGGTCGCCGGTCATCTCCCGTACGGTCCGCAGCGTGCGCACGGCGATGTCGACGACCGCGCCCTCGGACAGCCCCGACAGGCGCGCCAGCAGATCCGCCGAGAGCTTCCAGCCCACGGACATCAGCACGGCGTCGAACTGCCGTGCCGCGACGTCCCCTTGGCCGGACGGGCCGGACGGACCGGAGTGGCCGGACTGGCCGGACGGGGCGGAGGGCAGCGGGAGGCGGTGGGCGTGGCGGACGACCAGCTGTTCGAGACTCTGGGACGACATTGCGGCATGATCCCAGGGCCGCACGGGCCGGCGCACCGGGGTTTTCCGGGGCGGCCGCGGGGCGCGCTCAGCCGTCGCGCGCCGTGCGCAGCAGATGATCGCGGACCAGGGTCACGTGCGGGTTGGCCAGGGCGCCGGGGCGCTGGACGAGGAACGCGGTGTTGATCGGAGGGTCGTCCGGGGCGTGCAGCGCGACCAGGGCGCCCGAGGCCAGTTCCGCGGCGCACAGGTAGCGTGGCAGGACCGTGAAGCCCGTGCCGCCGGCCACCGCCGCCTTCACCGCGTTCAGGTCGGGCATGGTGACGGCCGCCTGGCACACCAGCCGCCGGCCGAAGACGTGGCGCCAGTAGCGGCGGACGATCGGCAGGTCCTCGGCGTAGGCGACCAGCGGGACGCCGTGCAGGGCGGCGGGCCCCGCGGCGGCGATCCGGGCCGGTCCGCCGATGCGCGCGGCCCGGCCGGGCGAGGCGACCAGCACGAACTCCTCGTCCGACAGGGGCGTGGAGACCAGGGCGCGGCCACGCGGCCGGAACGTGGCGATCACCAGGTCGTGGTGGCCCGCCCGCAGCTCCGCCAGCAGCGGCTCGGTCAGGCCGGGGGTGACGCGCAGCCGTATCCCCCGGTCGACCAGCGGCGCGATGCCGGGCAGGACGCTGTGGGTGAGCAGCTCGTTGGGGCCGGCGAGGTGCACCGGCTCCGGCGGGTGGTCCTCCGCGGCCCCGCCCGGACCGGCGACCGCGGCCAGGGCGTCCAGCGGTTCGACGACCCGCGCGGCGAGCTCGTCGGCGTACGGAACGGGGGAGACGCCGCGCGCCTGCCGCTGGAACAGCTCCCGGCCGCACTGCCGCTCCAGGGCGCGCACCTGTGTGGTCACCGTCGGCTGGGACAGGCCGAGCAGGCGGGCCGCGGCGGTGAAGGAACCCGTGCGGTAGACGGCCAGGAAGGTGCGCAGCAGGTTCAGGTCGAGCACCGCCGTACCGCCGGCCGGCCCCGCGGCCTGGATGCCATCGGGTTCCCTATCTCTCATATGTGCGAGCCTATTGGAATCCAATGGCTGGGCGGGCATACCGTCGAATGCGGCGCCGCACCGGCGACCTGCCGCCCGGAGTCGGCGAGCGTACCCAGGCAACGACCCGAAAGAGACACCATGTCGAAGATCCTTTTCGTGATGACCGGCGCCGACCACTGGACCCTGGCCGACGGCACCAAGCACCCCACCGGCTTCTGGGCCGAGGAGGCCGTGGCCCCGTACGAGGCGTTCAAGGCGGCCGGCCACGAGATCGTCGTCGCCACCCCGGGCGGCGTCGTGCCGCCCGTCGACCGGGGCAGCCTCGCGCCCGAGGCCAACGGCGGCCAGGAGAACGCCGACCGCATCGCCGCCGCGCTCGACGCGATGACCGAACTGCGGCACCCCGTGCGTTTGGAGGACGTCGACCTCGACGACTTCGCCGCCGTGTTCTACCCCGGCGGCCACGGCCCGATGGAGGACCTGGCGGTCGACGCCGAGTCCGGCAGGCTCCTGACGGCCGCTCTTCACTCCGGCCGGCCGCTCGGCGTCGTCTGCCACGGCCCGGCCGCCCTCCTCGCCGCCGCCGGCCCCGACGGCGTCAACGCCTTCGCCGGCTACCGGGTGGCCGCCTTCACCAACGCCGAGGAGACCCAGGCCGGACTCGCCGGGCAGGCCAAGTGGCTGCTGCAGGACCGGTTGACCGAGGCCGGCGTGCAGGTCGAGGAGAAGGCGCCGTGGGCGCCGAACGTCGTGGTCGACCGCAACCTCGTCACCGGCCAGAACCCGGCCTCCTCCGCCCCGCTGGCCGCGGAACTGCTCAAGAAGCTCGGCTGAACCCGATTCGTCGGAGCCGCACAGTGACAGCGACACAGTGACACAGTGAAACGGCCGGTCCGCCTCGCGCGGACCGGCCTCTTCGTTCGCCGTCCTCTCTCACTGTGCCGCTCGCTCGCCGTGCCGTTACGGCTGCGGTTCGTTCTCGCCGTGCCGCTACGGCTTGGGGGCGCTCTTCGCCGCCGTGCCGGCGCACACGAGCCCCAGGATCACGGCCAGGGCGCCGATGACGACGTTGTTCCAGATGATCCCCGCGTCGGGGCCGGTGCCGACGATCCACGGGGCGATGATCATCCAGACGCCCAGTGCGGACATGGCCCAGCTCAGGCCGTACATGCGCTCGGGCGCGGCGGTGAAGCCGAGCCCCAGCAGCCCGATGGCGATGCCCACCACCAGGTTGTGGGTCATGAGCGCGGGCTGGCTGGTCGTGTAGTGGAGTATCCAAGGGGACACCGCGCAGTACAGACCGAGCAGGAACACCGGTCCGTCCACGAGCGCCACGTCGCGACCGCCGAGCACACGGGCGTAACGTGCCCGCATTTCGGTGACGTCGGGGTGACCTGCCATGTCGCCCCTGGTGCGCGAGACGTTGGCCATGACTCGCCTCCTTCGGTTCGCAAGTCTGACCGCGTCGATCCGTCGATCGGCGATTGCCGATTGATTGCCGATGGTCGACGTGCTGATGTGCTGATGGGCTGATCTCGAGGGCGGTGCGCGAACAGCGCCGCCTGACACCATTTTTGCGCTTATTGGCCCCTTGTGTGTAGAGGCCGGTGTCGATGCGCGGAGGGCGGCGAGCGGCGTCCGCCCGGGCCGTGCCGGGGGCCGGCGGGCACCTGCGGCCCGGGCGGCCTCGGGGCGTCTGCCGGGGAGGCGGCCCCCGGTGAGTCCAGTGTCGGAGCCGGGGAACAAGGTCATCAACTCGCATCGATTCTGCGTCGTATAGTCGCCCCATGAGCGAGCCGTCCGCCGACCCGGACCCCGGCGCGGGCCGGGCTTCCCCCGGGGCCGTCGTGCCCCTGACGACCGGCGCGCTGGCCCGTCGGCTGGGCGTCTCGCCCACCACGCTGCGCTCCTGGGACCGCCGCTACGGCATCGGCCCCGCCGTCCGCGCCGACGGCCGGCACCGGCGCTGGACCCCGCGGGACGTGGCGGTGCTCGAGGCGATGTGCCGGCTGACGTCCTCCGGCGTGCCGCCGGCCGAGGCGGCCCGCGCCGCCCGGGAGACAGCCGCCTCGCCCACCGCGATCACCGTGCCGGAAGAGGCCCAGGAGCCTCAGGAGGCCCGCGAGGCCGCCGAGGCAGAGGAGGCGGGGCAGACCGGGGAGACCGAGGAGCCTGAGGCGCGGCGCTCTTCCGCCGCGGCGCGCACCCTGCCCCTCGGCGACGTGCGCCAGGAGTGCCGGGGCCTGGCCCGCGCCGCCGTACGCCTCGACGCCCCGGCCGTCGAGCGGCAGCTCGCCGCCTCCGTGGAGCAGTACGGCATCGCCGTCGCCTGGCAGGAGGTGATGGTGCCGACCCTGCACGCGGTGGGCCGCAAGTGGGCGTCGTCCGGCGACCGTTACGTCGAGGTCGAGCATCTGCTGTCCTGGCACGTCTCCACGATCCTGCGCCGGTGCACCCCGCCCCCCGGACGGCAGGGCGACTCCCCGGTGGCCGGGCCCGTCGTCCTGGCCTGCGTGCCCGGCGAACAGCACACCCTGCCGATCGAGGCGCTGAACGCCGCCCTCGGTGAGATCGGCCTGCCCACGAGGATGTTCGGGGCCGCCGTGCCCGCGGAGGCGCTCGCGGCGGCGGTGCAACGGCTCGGCCCGTCCGCGGTCGTGCTGTGGGCACAGGCACGCTCCACCGCGAGCCTGCCGCTGGCCCGCCACATCGCCGGCACCCGGTGGGGCGTCAAGGGCGCCCGCAGGCAGCCGCTGGTGGTGCTGGGCGGGCCCGGCTGGTCCGGCCCGTCGGCGCGCGGGATGCTCAGACCGGCGACCCTGAAGGACGCCGTGGACATCCTCTCCGGCGCGGCGAGAGGCGAGACACCGGCCGACCGGGGGTGACGGCCGACCGGGGGTGACGGCCGACCGGGGGTGACGGCCGCCCGGCGTCCGCGGACTCGGTCCGGGACGGGGCGTTCTCGGTCCGGGGCGGCGGAGACCGCCCGTCCGGCGCATCCGTGGGCGGCGTAAGGCGGGAAGGGATCCACACACGTGCGTGACGGCGCACGAACGCCGTCGCCCGGCAGGTCCGGGCGGCCCGACAGCGCAAGGGGTCCACCGTGTCCGCGCCCGCCCGCACCCCCGACGTCCTGGTGATCGGCGCAGGCGTCGCCGGACTCGCCTGCGCCCGTGACCTGCTCGCGGCGGGCCTCGACGTCCACGTCCTGGAGGCGTCCGACGCGGTCGGCGGGCGGATGCGCTCCGACCGGGTCGACGGGTTCGTCGTCGACCGCGGCTTCCAGGTCTTCAACACGTCGTACCCGCAGGTCCGGCGTCGGCTGTCGCTGCGCGAACTGCGGCTCCGGCCGTTCACGCCCGGCGTTCTGATCCACACCGGGCGCGGCAGGCTGCGTTTCAACGACCCCACCCGCCGTCCCCGCACCCTGCCCGATCTGCTTCCCGGCCGCCTCGCCGGAGCCCGCGACCTCGCGGCGCTCGGCGCGCTGTCGGCCCGCGACCTGCTCGCCCCCGTCCGGGTGGTGAAGCGGTCGCCGGACCGCACCACCCGCACGGCCCTGGCGGACGCCGGGTTCTCGGCGGATTTCGTCGAGCGGTTCTTCCGGCCGTTCCTGTCGGGTGTGTTCCTGGAGGACGAACTGGAGACGTCCAGCCGGTTCTTCCACCTCGTCTGGCGCGCCATGCTGCGCGGCACCCTGTGCCTGCCCGCCGAGGGGATCGGCGCGGTGCCTCGCGCGCTCGCGGCCGCGCTGCCCACCGGCACCGTGCGCCTGGAGACGCCGGTGGCCGCGCTCACCGACGACGGCGCCGTCACCGCCGACGGTACCGAACTGCCCGCGCGGACCGTGGTGGTGGCGACCGGCCCGGGACCGGCGGCCGGCCTGCTGCCCGGCCTCGGCCTGCCCGCCTACCGGACGGTGACGACGTACTACCACGTCACCGACCGCTCACCGCTCGGCGAACCGACCCTCCTCGTCGACGAGCGGCGGCGGTTCCTCAACACCGTCGTCCTCAGCGACGTCGTCCCGTCGTACGCGCCCGCCGGCTCCGCGCTGATCGCGACCTCCGTCCTCGGCGCGGACGACGCGGGACGGGAGGGAGCCGTGCGCGAGGCGCTCGCCGAGGTCTACGGCGCCTCGACCGGCGGCTGGGACCTGCTGACCGCCCGCACGGTCCCGGACGCGCTGCCCGCGATGCCGCCGCCGCAGCCGCTCAGCCGCACCACCCGGGTCTCGCCGGCCCGCCACGTCTGCGGCGACCACCGTGCCACCGGCTCGGTCCAGGGCGCGCTGGCGTCCGGCGCCCGCGCGGCCCGCGAGGTGCTGCGGGATCCCGGCCGGCGATAGCGGGGCCGACGGTGGCGGGGCCGGCGGACCGGCCACGCCGCCACGCCGAGGACGCCCTCCGCCGGTCGCTGCCGCCCCGCGTCGTGAGCTGCCGCCGCAGGTCGGTGATGACGCCGTTCAGCAGGCGGGAGACGTGCATCTGCGAGATGCCCAGCTGCTGGGCGATCCGGGTCTGGCTCATCTCCTCCGCGAAACGCAGACGGAGGATGCGCAACTCACGGCTCCCCAGGGCGGACAGCAGCGGCAGGAGTTCCGCCCGGAGTTCGGCCCGCTCGAAGTCGACGTCGCTGCCGCCGGTCTCCTGCGCCGGCGGACCAATCCGCTCCGGCTGCGGGAGGTCGGTGGAGCAGGGGTGCTGCCGTTGGTAGGAGGCGAGCAGTTCCGTGACCCGGTCCTGCGGCAGACCGGCCCGGCGGGCGGTCTCGTGCCGGTCGGGTTCCCGGCCCAGTTCGTGTGTCAGTTCCTCCCGTGCCGCGTGCAGCCGTGCCCGGGCCTCGTGCACCTCGCCCGGCACGCGCACGACGCCCACCCGGTCCCGCAGGTGTCGCCACAACTCGCCGAGCATCTTGGGGACCGCGTAACCGGCGAAGGGCACCTCGCGCTCCGCACGGAAGGCGTCGACCGACTTGATGAGGCCGACGCGGCCACCTGCCGCAGTTCCTCCAGCGGCTCCCCGCGGCCGGCGTACCGGCCGGCCATCCGGTACGCGAGCGGCAGGTGCCGCACCACCAGCCGTTCCCGTGCGAGGCTCCACTCCTCGCTTCCCGGCTCCGCATCGGCCATCGACGCGAACAACAGGTGGTCCACCACTGGTTCCATCGGTTCACGGTTCAAAACATCGTTTCCCGTCATGACAGGGCGCGGACTGTGCGCGGTGTGCTGCGCTGTCGGGTGCTCGCCGGTGATGCTCCGCTGCGCGGATCATGAGGAACGGAGCGGATGCCCGGACGCGGCGAGACATCGGATGGGAGTGCACCGGCGGGAGCAGGTCTCGGGTCCGCGGCCGGCGCGGCAGGTGCGTGGCCGCCCGCCTGCCGGGCGACCAACTGGTTCTGCCGGCCTTGAGCACTGCGTCGTCGACGCGGCCGGCCTCTCGTCAGCCTATGGGTCCGCCGGCCGCCGATGTCAAGCGCATCCCGTCCGCCGTGCACCCCCGAGCGCCCCGCGAAAGAGGCGAGTTGAGGGAACGGCCGGGACACCCGCACCGTCCGGGGCGACAGGAGAACCGAGGGAAACCGGAGCATGCGCGACATCTCGACGGTACAGGGTTTCGGACGACATCGAGGGGGGGCGCCGCCACCCCGGTCGCCGGCGGTCCCCGTCCGTGAGCTGCTCCGCGACCCGGCCGCCCCACTCCTGAGGAGGCCGGCGGTTTCGGCCTGAACTCATTCGTTATGCAAGCCGGTTGCGGGAGAAGGAGGGCTGTCTGCCGGAGCGGGGGTGTGGCAGTGTTCCCTTCCGTCGGCATCCGGCGGTCGCGCATCCCGGTACCGATGCCAAAGCGGATCGTGAACGCATCGCGAACGCATCGCGAACGGATCGCGAACGGTTCGAGCACACCGAGCCCACGACCGCATCGCTGCCCTGAACCGCGGGACCGGGCGCCGGGCCGGAGCGCGAGGCGCCCGGGGCCCGGGGAGGGGCCGGGTCAGCCGCGCCAGGCCGGCGGCGTCGGCAGCGGGCCGGGCGGCTCGACGGTCAGTGCGCCGCCGTCGGTCCGCCCGGTGAGCCAGCCGAGCAGCTCCGCCGCCGGCCCCGTCACCCGTGGCCCCTGTCCGCCCCCGACGACCCGCACGATCCGGTCCTCGTCCGCGCGCAGCGTCATGGCCGGGGCGTCGGGGTCGTCGCGCAGTTTTCCCACGGTCGTCTCCAGCTCGCGGGTGACGAAGAAGGCGGGCCAGTCGGCCGGGCCATGGCCGGTGGCCAGGTCGGTGTGGTGCACCTCCACCTCGCGCAGCATGCTCCCGACGGCCCCGCGCACCGGCTTCAGGCCGCCGCCGAGCCAGCGCACCGGCACCTCCCAGGCGTCCTGCGGGTGGTCGCCGGCCGCGGTGAGGAAGCGGTGCAGCGCGGTGTCCATGTCGTCGAGGAGGACGGCGGCGGGCCGGCCGGCGCCCGCCTCGATCTCCCGCTCCCGCTCGGCGTCGTCGGCGTACTGCGGCAGGTCGGCGCCCGAACGGGCGGAGGCGAGCAGTCGGCTGCGGGAGTCGGCGCTGCGGGCCAGATGGGTGAGGACGTGGCCGCGGGTCCAGCCGGGCAGCAGTGAGGGCGCCCGCACCTCCTCGTCCGACAGCACGGCCGCGGTCGCGAGCAACCGGTCCACGGAGGTGCGCAGCAGAGGCAGGAGCGAGGCGGGACTGTCGGCAGGCATGGGTCTCCGATCGATGAC
Organism: Streptomyces sp. NPDC031340; assembly: GCF_055569945.1. Lineage (NCBI taxonomy): Bacteria > Bacillati > Actinomycetota > Actinomycetes > Kitasatosporales > Streptomycetaceae > Streptomyces > Streptomyces sp. NPDC031340. Next base: position 79,886 of record NZ_JBVIIE010000028.1, on the reverse strand, counting down.
GGCGGCCGCGGCGGACGGCGGGTCGTGGTGACGGCGGTCGCCTCACCTGTTCCCGGCCTGCGGCGTCCTGCACGTCGCTCATCCGTGGGCCCCGCCTGCCGAAGCCGGGCAGGGCGGGGCGGGGCCGCCGGTCGAGGTCGCCGGCCTGTCAGGTGCGCGTCCGGCGGCCGGCTCCCGACATCAGCATCAGGATCACCAGCGACAGGACGGCCAGCGACGCGAACGCCCAGCGCAGCCCGGAGACCGCGCTGACCAGTCCGATCACCGGCGGCCCGCTGAGGAAGCCGGTGTAGCCGATCATGGTGACCGCCGCGATGGCCGGCCCCGGCCGGTCCGGATGACGCCGGGCGGTGTCGCTGAAGACCACGGGGATCACGGCCGCCAGGCCCAGCCCCAGCACCCCGTAGCCGGCGAGGACCGCCTGCTGTGCCGGCTCGGCCACCACGAAGACGGAGGCGGCCAGACAGGTGACGGCACAGCCCCGCAGGAACCGGGCGTCGCCCAGCCGGTGCCGCAGCCGGTCCGCCGCCAGGCGGCCGACGACCATACCGCCGGAGAAGACGGCGAAGCCGGCCGCCGCCGTCCCCGGCGAGCTGCCGGAGACCTGCCGCAGGTACAGCGCCCCCCAGTCGTTGAGGACCCCTTCCATCATCATGTGGGCTTTGTCAGTGCGCGGACTTACGCCGTCCGTGGCTCCGCGTGGAGCGTGGGCTTGCGCGGTGCACAGCCCTGCGCGGTGCGCGGCTCGGCGTGGGGCGCAGGCGCGGGCTTGGGCTGTGCGCGGCCTTGCGCGCCGTGCGGGGCTCGGCGTGGTGCGCGGCTTTGCGCGGTGCACAGCCCTGCGCGGTGCGCGGCTCGGCGTGGGCGCAGGCGCGGGCTTGCGCCGTGCGCGGCTCCGCGTGGTGCGCGCCCCTGTGCCGTCCGCGGGTGGCCGCGCGCCCGTGCGTCCCTCACTCCTGTCCGCGGGCGTGTCGGAAGCGGGCCAGGCCGTCGGCGAGGTCGATGACCGGGTCCGGGTAGTCGGCGACGGCGGCCCGGTCCGGGCCCCGCAGCTTCCACGGCTCGTGCACCGCGGGGCCCTCGAGCCCGGCGAGTTCGGGGACCCAGCGGTGGACGTACGCGCCGTCCGGGTCGTGCCGCTTGGCCTGCGTGACCGGGTTGAGGACGCGGTTGGGCCGGGTGTCGGTGCCGGTGCCCGCCATCCACTGCCAGTTGAGCTGGTTGTTGGCGATGTCGCCATCGACCAGCAGGTCGAGGAAGTGCCGGGCGCCGACGCGCCAGTCGACGTACAGGGTCTTGGTCAGGAAGCTCGCGGTCAGCAGCCGGCCCCGGTTGTGCATCCAGCCCTCGTGCCGCAGCTGGCGCATCGCCGCGTCGATCAGCGGGTAGCCGGTACGGCCCTCCCGCCAGGCCGCGACGTCCTCGCCCGCCGTGCGCTCCGAGCGCCAGCGGTCGTGCTTGGTGCGGTAGTCCGCGGTGGCCGCGGCGGGCCGGGCCGCCAGCACCTGGCGGTGGAAGTCCCGCCAGGCGATCTGCCGTACGAACGCCTCGGCGCCCGGACCGCCCGCCTTCCGCGCCCGGTGGACGGTCTCGACGGGGGAGAGCGTGCCGAAGTGCAGGTGCGGCGAGAGCCGGGAGGTGGCGTCACCGGCCAGGTCGTCCTGGCGGTCCTGGTACGCGGCGAGCCCGCCGCGCAGCCAGGCGGACAGGCGCCTGCGGCCCTCCGGCTCGCCGCCCGCCGCCAGGCCCGGCGACAGCCCGGCGAGGCCGGCCCGGGAGGGCAGCGGCTCGGAGCCGACGCCGTCCGGCACCCGCACGGCGCGCGGCGCGGGCAGCGGATCCCGCAGCCGCAGTCCGGACCACCGCCGGAAGTACGGCGTGAACACGGCGAAGTGGTCCGAGGAACCCGGCGTCACCGCGCCGGGCGTGACGGCCGTGGTCACCGTGTCGTGGACGTGCAGCCGCCTGCCCTCCGCCTCCAGGGCGTGCCGCAGCCGCCGCTCGCGCCGCTGCGCGTAGCCGCTGACGTCGGCCGCCATGTGGACCTCGTCGGCGTCCGTCTCGGCGGCCACCTTGCACACCTCCTCGACGACGTCCCCGGAGCGGACCACCAGCCGCCCGCCGCGCTCGCGCAGGCCCGCGTCGAGGTCGCGCAGGCAGTCGGCGAGGAACGCCAGCCGGTTGGGCGCGGCGAAGCCGGCCCGCGCGACGCCCCGGTCGCGCACGAACAGCGGGACCACCTGGTGGGCCTCGCAGGCGGCCCGCAGCGCGGGATGGTCGTGCAGACGCAGGTCGGAGGTGAACAGGACGACCGAGACGTTCATGGTGCGTACTCCGGGTGACGGGGGAAGCGGCCGGTGAGGTGTTTCCGGCCGGGGCGAGCCGGCGGATGCGGCCGTCAACGGGACGACGTGCGTTCCCTCGCCGGTGTGGCGGGCATCCGTGCGGCGGCCCGTGCGATGTTGCGGGCCATGCCGCCGAACACGACGGCGTGGAACGGCGAGATGCTCCACCAGTAGGCCTGCCCGAGCAGGCCGTGCGGGTGGAACAGGGCCCGCTGCCGGTAGCGGGTGCGGCCCTCCTCGTCCGTCTCCGCGCGCATCTCCAGCCAGGCCAGCCCCGGCAGCCGCATCTCCGCGCGCAGCCGCAGCAGGTGCCCGGGCTCGATCTCCTCCACCCGCCAGAAGTCCAGCGAGTCGCCGACGCGCAGCCGGGCCGCGTCGCGCCGCCCCCGGCGCAGGCCGACCCCGCCGACCAGCCGGTCCAGCAAGCCGCGTACCGACCAGGCGAGCGGGAAGGAGTACCAGCCGTTCTCCCCGCCGATGCCCTCGATCACCCGCCACAGTGCCTCGCGGGAGGCGTTCACGGGCAGCTCGCGCCGGTCCGTGTACAGGCTGCCGCCCGCCCAGTCGGGGTCGGTGGGCAGCGGATCGCTGGGGGCGCCGGGCACCGACGCCGACGACCAGCGGGTGGTCACCTGGGCGTCCCGGACCCGTTTCAGCGCCAGCCGCACCGCCTCGTCGAAGCCGATCGGATGGCCCGGCGGGTCGGGCACGTACCGTGCGATGTCGTGCTCGTGGCAGACCACCTCGTGCCGCAGCGACTCGGTGAGCGGCCGCGCGATGGACGCCGGCACCGGCGTCACCAGGCCGACCCAGTGGCTGGAGAGGCGGGGGGTCAGGACCGGGACGGGCAAGATGACCCGGCGCGGCAGGCCGGCCACCGCCGCGTACCGCATCATCATGTCCCGGTAGGTCAGCACCTCCGGTCCGCCGATGTCGAAGGCGCGGTTGACGTCGGCGGGCATGCGCGCGCTGCCGGCCAGGGTACGCAGCACGTCGCGTACCGCCACGGGCTGGATCCGGGTGCGCACCCAGCTGGGGGTGACCATCACCGGCAGCCGCTCGGTGAGGTAGCGCAGCATCTCGAAGGAGACCGAGCCCGAGCCGATGACCACCGCCGCGCGCAGCACGGTGGTCGGCACCCCCGACGCCAGCAGGATCCGGCCCACCTCGGCCCGTGACCGCAGGTGCGGGGAGAGTTCCCGCTCGGGCACGCCCACGGGGGTCAGTCCGCCGAGGTAGACGATGCGCCGTACCCCGGCCGCCCGGGCCTGCTCCCCGAAGATCCGCGCCGCCCGGCGGTCCGTCTCCTCGAAGGCGGCCCCGCTGCCCAGGGCGTGCACCAGGTAGTAGGCGACGTCGATCCCGCGCATCGCCTCGGCGACGGACGCGGCGTCCGTCACGTCGCCGCGCACCACCTCCACGTCGCCCGCCCACGGGTGGTCGCGCAGCTTGCCGGGCGACCGGGCCAGACAGCGCACCGTGTGCCCCTCGGCGAGCAGCTCCGGCACCAGACGGCCGCCGATGTATCCCGTCGCCCCGGTCACCAGGCAGCGCAGCCCGGGTCCGCCCTCGTCGTGGTTCATCAGTCGCCGGTCCTCCGTGTCGATGGCCTCCATGGCGTCCATGGCGTCCATGCCTCCATGGCGTCGATGGCTCCCTGTGATCCCTTCCACGGACGCGGCGGCAGCGGATGCGCGTGCTTCTATAGGGTGATCCCGTGGCCACAGCAGACGACCGGGGGCGGCGGACGGCGACGCCGCCGGAGCCCGGAGTTCCCACGGGGACCGACCTGCCGTCCCTCGCCGTGCACCTGCGGCGGATGAACGGCGAGATCAACCGTCTGGTCCACGGCTTCGCCGCCGACCACGGCCTGCACGCAACCGACGTCCAGGCGCTCGCGGCGATCCTGGACGCCGACGAGCCGATGACGCCCGGCCGGCTGCGCGAGCACCTCGGACTCACCTCCGGCGCCGTCACCGCCTGCGTGGACCGGCTGGAGCGCGCCGGGCACATCCGGCGGGTGCGGGAGAGCGCGGACCGCAGAGTGGTGCACCTGTACTACGCGGCCGACGCGCGGGCCGCCGCGCGCACGTACTTCCGGCCCCTCGCGCAGGCCGCGCAGGCGGCGCGGTCGCGCTTCACCGACGACGAACTGGCCGTGGTCGCGCGCTTCGTGGCGGCCATGAACGAGGAACTCGCCCTCCTGAGATCCCACGGCTCCTGACCGCATCCGGCGGCCGCCGGACACCGGAAGAGCAGGTGTCGCTACGATCATGTAGCTCAATGATTGAGATTGTTGTTCATTGAGATATGTGTACCGAGGTACCTGCCGAGGTACTGCCGACGCACCGGTCCCGACACCGGCCGAGGCGCCCGACCGAGGCACTGTCCCGTGAAGCCAGGAGAACCATGTCCCTCACCGCACGACGAGGCCGCTTCCTCGTCCCCCTGCTGCTGCTCGTCGTCTGGCTCGGCGTCGGCGGAGTCCTCGGGCCGTACGCCGGCCGGCTCGGCGAGGTCGCCACCAACGACCAGGCCGCCTTCCTGCCGCGCAGCGCCGAGTCCACCGAGGTCGTCGCCGCGCAGCGGGCCTTCCGGCAGGACGAGACGCTGCCCGCCATCGTCGTGTGGACCGACGCGGACGGCGGCCCGATGCGGGACAGGCAGGCCGCCGCCGGGCGGGCCCTCGCCTCCCTGACTGACCTGCCGGGCGTTTCCGGGAAGGTCTCGCCCGCGCTGCTCTCCCGGGACGGCCGGGCGATCGAGGGCGTGGTCCAGCTCAGGCCCGACCTGGGGGAGCGGCTGCCCGACGCCCTCGACCGGATCCGTGCCGCCGCCGAACGCGTCCCCGGCAGCACGGTGGAGCTGGCCGGCCCGGCCGCGACGCGCGCCGACCTGTCCGACGCCTTCGCCGGCATCGACGGGCTGCTGCTGGCCGTCGCGCTGGTGACGGTCCTGGTGATCCTGCTGCTGGTCTACCGCAGCGTGCTGCTGCCCCTGGTCATCATCATCGGCGCGGTCTTCGCGCTGGGCCTGGCCTGCGCCGTCGTGTACGTCCTCGCCGACCACGGCGTCGTCCGGGTCGACGGGCAGGTCCAGGGCATCCTCTCCATCCTCGTCATCGGCGCGGCGACCGACTACGCGCTGCTGCTGACGGCCCGCTTCCGGGAGGAACTGGCCGCGCGCACCGACAAGTTCGCGGCCGTCCGGGCCGCGCTGGGGCGGTCCTGGGGCGCCGTCGTGGCCAGCGGGGCGACCGTCGCGCTGGGCCTGCTCGCCCTGCTGACCAGCGACCTGACGAACAACCGGGCGCTCGGCCCGGTCGGCGCGATCGGCATCGTCTGCGCGCTGGTGAGCTCCCTGACCTTCCTGCCCGCCGCGCTCGTCCTGCTCGGCCGCGCCGCCTACTGGCCGGCCGCCCCGCACGCCGGGGACGAGGAGCGCGCGGGCCGGGGCGTGTGGCGGCGCGTGGCCGCCCTCGTCGACCGGGCGCCCCGGAAGGTCTGGGCCGTCTCGCTCGCGGTGCTGCTCGCCTGCGCCGCCTTCGCCCCCGCCCTCACCTCCAAGGGCGTCCCCCTCGACGAGACCTTCGTCGACGACGCGCCCTCGGTGGCCGCCCAGCGGACCCTCTCCCGGCACTTCCCCGGCGGCTCCGGCAACCCCGCCGTCGTCATCGCGAACGCCGACCGCCTCGACCGCGTCGTCGCGACCGCCCTGCGCACCGACGGCGTCGCCTCGGCGGCCGGCGTCACCGCCTCCGGCCGGCCCGGCGGCTCCCCGCTGGTCGTGGACGGACGGGTACGCGTCGACGTCACCCTGAAGGCCGCCGCCGACAGCGACGCCGCCAAGGACACCGTGGCCCGGCTCCGCGGCGCCCTGCACGCGGTGCCCGGCGCCGACGCTCTCGTCGGCGGCTACACCGCGCAGCAGTACGACACCCTGCGCACCGCCGAGCGGGACCGCGCCCTGATCGTGCCCGTGGTGCTGGCCGTGATCCTCGTCATCCTGGCTCTGCTGCTGCGCTCGCTGCTGCTGCCCGCGTTGCTGGTGGCCACCGTCGCGCTGAACTTCCTCGCCACGCTCGGCGTCTCGGCCCTGGTCTTCCGGCACGCCCTCGGCTTCACCGGCAGCGATCCCTCGGTGCCGCTGTACGGCTTCGTGTTCCTCGTCGCCCTCGGCGTCGACTACAACATCTTCCTCATGTCCCGGGTGCGGGAGGAGTCGCTGCGGCACGGCGTCCGCCAGGGCATCCTGCGTGGGCTGGTCGGCACCGGAGGCGTGATCACCTCGGCGGGCGTGGTGCTCGCCGCGACCTTCGCCGCACTCGGGGTGATCCCGCTGGCGTTCCTGGTGCAGATCGCGTTCATCGTCGCCTTCGGCGTGCTCCTCGACACCCTGGTCGTGCGCTCGCTGCTGGTGCCCGCCCTCGCCCGCGATCTCGGCCCCGTCGTGTGGTGGCCGGGACGGCTGTGGCGGGAGAGCCGCACCCCGGCCGGCCGGGCCGAAGGGCCGCGGGAGACCGCATCCGCGACCGCCGACGCGACGGAAGGAAAGGTGACGCCCACGCCGGCCAGGATCCCGACCGAGGAGTGAACCGTGTCCTTGCAGCCCGTCGTGACCGGCCCCGCCGATGCCCGCGCCCTGTCCCGGCCGCTGTTCGAGCGGCTGCGCTCCCTCGACGAGGGCACCCCCGCGTACCAGTACGTCCGCAACACGCTCGTGGAGCTCAACATGGGGCTCGTGCGGTACGCGGGGCGCCATTTCCGGCCGCGTCCGGAGATGTACGACGACGTGCTGCAGGCCGGCACGATCGGGCTGATCAAGGCCATCGAACGGTTCGACCCGACCCGGGGCAACGACTTCGAGGTCTTCGCCGTGCCCACCGTGTTCGGGGAGATCAAGCGGTTCTTCCGCGACACCACCTGGGCGGTGCGGGTGCCCCGGCAGCTCAAGGAGTACCGCGCCCTCCTGCTGGAGGCCCGCGCCGAGTTCGAACAGGAGCAGGGACGCTCGCCCACCGTCGCCGAGCTCGCCCGGCGCACCGGACTGTCGCAGGAGCAGGTGGTGGAGGGCCTCCAGGCGGCGGAAGGGCACGACGCCGTCTCCCTGGACGCGCCCGCGGACCCCGGCGAGGGCGAGGTCCTGGGCGACCTGCTCGGCGCGGACGACCCCGGCCTCGCCAGGGCCGAGGACGTGGCCACCCTCGGTCCGCTGATCGCGGCGCTGCCCGCCCGTGAGCGCCGGATCCTGGACATGCGGTTCCGGCGCGACATGACCCAGAGCGAGATCGGCGCCGAACTGGGCATCTCCCAGATGCACGTCTCCCGCCTGCTGAGCCGCACCCTGGCCCGGCTGCGCAGCCGGCTCGACGGCCGCGGCTGAACGGACCGCCGGCACCGACCGTTCGGGCGTACATGTCCGCGCTGTTTGCGGGCACGAGGAACAGCACGACAGTCGTCGTGAGGATGCCGAGGCCGACACGGGAGGTGGCTGCCGCCATGAGCGGAAAGGTGCTGGAGCGTTTCCCCGCAGGAGCTCCGCGCGGATCGTGGCCCGCGGAGGAGTACGCCGCGCAGCGCCGTGCCGCGGGGGAGCCCGCCGAGGTCGTGATGGACCTCGAATCGGACGCGTTCCTCGTGGTCGCGGCCGGCGACGAGGACTGACCGGCCGTCCTCCGGCCCGCTCGGCCCGAGCGGCCCCGGGCGCTCGACGGCGTCGACGCGGCCGGACGGCGGGTGGTGGTGACGAGGGGTGCGCCGAGGGGCCGTACGGGGAATTCTCGCGAGGTCACCGTGCGCGGTGTGAAATCGGGGTGTGCCGGTTCGTGCGGAAGGTGACACGAGGACACCCGGCCCCATGGAGGACGCCATGACGTACTACCTGCTCAGCGTGGTCCAGCCGAGCGAGGCGGAGCCGCCCTCGGCGGAGGCGCTCGCCGAGATCGGCCACAACCTCGAGGTGTTCCACCGGGAACTGCGCGAGGCCGGCGCATGGGTCTTCGCCGGCGGACTGCACGGCCCGGAGAGCGCCACCATGCTGCGGCCCCACGACGGTGAGGTGCTGGCCACCGAAGGGCCCTACGCCCAGGGCAAGGAGTGCCTGGGCGGCATCTGCCTGATCCAGGCGCCCGACCTGGAGGCGGCCCTGCACTGGGGACGCCGGGCGGTGTGGGCCACCACGCTGCCGATCGAGGTGCGCGCCTTCATGGACGAGGCCTGAGACGAGGCCGTGCCCCGCCGCCGGAATTTATTTTGGTGTATGAAATGTTGGTGTATGCATCGACCTCCGGGTCGACCGGACCGTTCAGAACGCATCGGCGAGCCGCGAGGCCCGCCCCAGCAGCGAGGCACCTGTGAACCACCCCAGCTCCGAGCAGCCCGCCGACATCGTGGCCCGACTGCGGGCCACCTTCCGCACCGGCCGCACCAAGCCCCTGGCCTGGCGCACCGACCAGCTCCGCCGCCTGCGCGCGCTGCTCACCGAGAAGGGGCCCGACCTGGCCGCCGCCCTCCACGCAGACCTGGGCAAGAGCGCCACCGAGGCCCACCGCACCGAGATCGACTTCACCGTCCGCGAGATCGACCACACCCTCGGCCACCTGGCCGACTGGCTGCGGCCGGAGCCCGCCCCGGACCCGGCGCACCTCGGGGCAGACGCCCGCGCGTGGACGCAGTACGACCCCCTCGGCGTCGTCCTCGTCATCGCCCCCTGGAACTACCCCGCCCAGCTCCTGCTGGCCCCGCTGGTCGGCGCGCTCGCCGCCGGCAACGCGGTGGTCGCCAAGCCCAGCGAGCTGGCCCCGGCCACCTCCGCCGCCCTGGCCCGCCTGCTGCCGGAGTATCTCGACACCGACGCGGTCGCCGTCGTCGAGGGCGGCGTCCCCGAGACCACCGCCCTGCTGGCGCAGCGCTTCGACCACGTCTTCTACACCGGCAACGGCGCCGTCGGCCGCATCGTCATGCGCGCCGCGGCCGAGCACCTCACCCCGGTCACCCTCGAACTCGGCGGCAAGTCACCGGTGTTCGTCGACCGCGGTGTCGACCTCGACGTGGTCGCCGACCGGCTGGCGCGCGGCAAGTTCCTGAACGCCGGCCAGACCTGCGTCGCGCCCGACTACGTGCTGACCGACCCGGCCACCGCCGCCGCCCTGGAACCCGCCCTCGCCCGCGCCGTCGAGAAGCTGTACGGCCGCGATCCGCGGACCTGCGGCGAGTACGGACGCATCGTCAACGAGCGGCACTTCGACCGGCTCACCGGCCTGCTCGGTTCCGGCCGCGTCGTGGTGGGCGGGGAGAGCGACCGGGCGCAGAAGTTCATCGCGCCGACCGTCCTGGCCGACGTCGCCCCCGAGTCGCCGGTGATGCGGGAGGAGATCTTCGGCCCGATCCTGCCCATCGTGACCGTCTCCGGCCTGGACGAGGCGATCGACTTCGTCAACGACCGGGACAAGCCCCTCGCCCTGTACGTCTTCTCGGAGTCCGACGACACCCGCGCCCGGATCGCCGCGGAGACCTCCTCCGGCGGCCTCGGGTACGGCCTGCCGCTGGCCCATCTCACCGTCTCCGACCTGCCGTTCGGCGGAGTGGGGGAGAGCGGCATGGGGAGCTATCACGGCCACTACTCGATCGAGACGTTCAGTCACCGCAAGGCGGTGCTGGACAAGCCGCTGAGCTGACTCCGGCGCCGTCGACCGGCCGCCGGCCGACATCCTCGCCGGTCGCCGACCGAGGACATCGAGGCGGTCGGGGCGCTCGAACTGGTCGGGGCCGTCGGGGCCGTCGGGGCCGTCGGGGCCGTCGGGGCCGTCGGGGTGGTCGAGGTGGTTGAGCGTGGCTCACCACCCGCACCCCGGTCGCACCGAGCCCGGCCGTGAACGCGCCCCGGAATCACGGGAGTCGTGCGAGACTCCGCCGATGACCTCCGAAACGATCACCGCGGACGCCGCGGGCACTTGGACCCTCGGCGACCTGACCGTGGCCCGCGTCGGCTTCGGCGCGATGCGGCTGACCGGCAGCGCCGCCTTCCACCTCGGGACGTCCAGCGACCGGGAACGCTCGATCGCCGTACTGCGCAGGGCGGTCGAACTCGGCGTCGGCCACATCGACACCGCCGCCTTCTACTTCTCCCGGCTGCGCTCCGCCAACGAGATCATCAACAGCGCCCTCTCCCCGTACCCGGACGGCCTTCTGGTAGCCGCCAAGGTCGGGCCCTTCCGCGACTACCACGGGGAGTGGGGCACCTCCGCCCGGCCCGACCAGCTGCGCGGCCACGTCGAGGAGAACCTCCGCCAGCTCGGCCGTGACCACCTGGACCTGGTCTACCTGCGCCGCATGCGCCAGGACTCCGTCGCCGAGCACTTCGGGGCGCTCGCCGAACTCCGCGACAAGGGCCTGATCAGGCACCTCGGCGTCTCCGACGTCGAGCCCCGGCACCTCGCCGAGGCACTGACCATCGCCCCCGTGGTGGCCGTGCAGAACCGCTACGCGCTGGACTCGCCCGACCCCGCGACCGACGAACTCCTGCGCGTCTGCGGCGAACGGGGCATCGCCTTCGTGCCGTTCTACGCGGTCGCCGGACGGCGCGGACCGCAGGCCGCCGGCCCCGACGCGGGCGCCGACCACGACGAGGTGCTCGCGGTGGCCCGCGCCCACGACGCGACCCCCGCCCAGGTCCGCATCGCCTGGACGCTGCACCAGGGCCCGCACGTGCTCGCCATCCCCGGCACCGGCGACCCCGACCACCTCGCCGAGAACGTCGCGGCGGGCGCCCTGCGCCTGACCGGCGACGAACTGCGCCGTCTCGACGCCCTGCGCCGGTCGGCCGGCTGACGCGACGCCGGACCGGCGGAGCAACCCGCCGGCCGCTGCCCGCACCCGTCCGGCCGGGACTGGCGCCCGCGACGTTTTACGTATAACCTCTCGCGTCGACCACCCGCACCGAAAGGCCACGATGAGACGCGTCGCCCTGGTCACCCTCGTCGTCGACGACTACGACGAGGCGATCCGCTTCTACACCGAGGCCCTCGGATTCCGGCTCGCCGAGGACAGCCCGCGCCCCGACGGCTCCCGCTGGGTCGTCGTCGAACCCGGCACCGGCCCCGCCGGAACCGGCCTGCTGCTCGCCCGCGCCAAGGACGAGGCCCAGCACGCCCGGATCGGCGACCAGACCGGTGGACGCGTCGGCTTCTTCCTGCACACCGACGACTTCGCCCGCGACCACGCCCGGATGCTCGCGGCGGGCGTCACCTTCCTGGAGGAGCCGCGGCACGAGCCGTACGGCTCGGTCGCCGTCTTCCAGGACCTGTACGGCAACCGCTGGGACCTGCTCCAGCCCGCCGCCCGCTGAGAACCGCCACTGAGGAAAGCCCTGCCCATGACCGCGCCGCGCATCGACGCCGACACCCTCCGCCGCCTGCCCAAGGCAGTCCTGCACGACCACCTCGACGGCGGCCTGCGCCCCGCCACCGTGGTCGAGCTCGCGGCCGAGGCCGGCCACCCCCTGCCCACCACCGACCCGGACGAACTCGCCGCCTGGTTCGTCGAGGCGGCCGGCTCCGGCGACCTGGTGCGCTACATAGCCACCTTCGAGCACACCCTCGCCGTGCTGCAGACCCGCGAGGGCCTGCTGCGCGCCGCCGAGGAGTACGTCCTCGACCTCGCCGCCGACGGCGTCGTCTACGGCGAGGTGCGCTACGCCCCGGAGCTGATGGTCAGGCGCGGGCTGACGCTGCCGGAGGTCGTCGGGACCGTCCAGGAGGGGCTCGCGGCCGGCATGGCGAAGGCGGCCGCGGCCGGCACCCCCGTGCTCGTGCGCACGCTGCTGTGCGGGATGCGCATGTTCGACCGCACCCGCGAGACCGCCGACCTCGCGGTCGCCTTCCGGGACGCCGGCGTCGTCGGCTTCGACATCGCCGGCGCCGAGGACGGCTTCCCGCCCGCCGACCACCTCGACGCCTTCGAGCACCTGCGCCGCGAGAACGTTCCCTTCACCATCCACGCCGGCGAGGCGTACGGCCTGCCCAGCGTCCACCAGGCCGTACAGGTGTGCGGTGCCCAGCGCATCGGCCACGGCGTGCGCATCACCGAGGACATCCCCGACCTCGCGGCCGGCAAGCTCGGCCGTCTGGCCGGCTGGGTCCGCGACCGCCGGATCGCCCTGGAGATGTGCCCCACCTCCAACCTCCAGACGGGCGCGGCCACCTCGATCGCCGAGCACCCGATCACCGCCCTGAAGGACCTCGGCTTCCGCGTCACCCTCAACACCGACAACCGGCTGGTCTCCGGCACGACGATGACCCGCGAGATGTCCCTGCTCGTCGAGCAGGCCGGCTGGACGGTGCGGGACCTGCGCACGGTCACGCTGAACGCCCTCAAGAGCGCCTTCATCCCGTTCGACGAGCGCAACGCCCTCATCGAGGACGTCGTCCTGCCGGGCTACGCGTCGGTGCTCCCCAGCAGCCCCCGCGCGTAGGCGGCCTGCCCGACGTGCTGCAGGTCGTCCGACAGTACACTGACCAGCCGCACGCCCAGCGTGACCGGCGGGTCCCATCGCTCGTCCACGATCCGCTCCAGGTCCTTGGCGGCGAGCGATCGCAGGGCTTGCAGGGTCTGCTCGTGCACCGCGTCGTAGTACCCGGTCAGCAGGTCGCCGGAGTCGACCCGCACCTTGGCGACCTTCGCGGGGCTGTGCCCGTAGCCGGTGTCGTGGCGGGGCAGGTCGAGCCCGAAGCGCTTGTGCCAGTCCCGCGCCGACCACACCTGGTCGAGACCGAAGGCGTCGGCGACGTGGTCGTCCTGGACGCGGGTGAGGTGCCACAGCAGCCAGGCGATCGAGTTGGCGTCGCCGGAGGGGCGGGCGTTGAGGGCGTCGGGGCCGAGGCCCTCGACGACGGCGTGGACTTCTTCCTGGATGCGGCCGTACCCGTCGATGAGGATGTCCTTCGCATGCATACCTCCACCATCCCCCAGCCGCCGCCTACGCGCCCCCCGATTCCAGCAGCGCCATCAGCGCGCGGGCCGCGGGGCTGGTGGCCTGCGGGGGCGGCAGCAGGGCGGCGCTCTCGTACACCGGCTCGCCGCCGTCCTTCAGGTCGAGGGCGGTCAGCGACGCCCGCTTGTACCGGAAGTGCCGCGGTACGACGGCGATGCCGAGGTTCTCGTCGACCAGGTCCAGGAGGCTGTGCACGTCGTTGACCTCCAGCGCGACCGTGCGCCGCACGCCCTCCCTGGCGAACGCGGCGTCGGTGGCGCGGCGGGGCCCGAAGTCCGGCTGGAAGTCGACGAAGACCTCGTCGGCGAGGTCGGCCGGGGCGACGGTGGCGCCGGCGACGGAGAGCCGGTGCGAGGCGTGACACAGCACCGTCATCGGCTCGCTCGCCAGCGACACCGACCTGAGCTGATCGCTGTCGGCCTGCGTGCGGTAGGCGAACGCCAGGTCCAGCCGGCCCGCCGCGACCTCCTCCGCCAGCGCGCCCGACCCCGCCTGCCGCAGCCGTATCTCCACGTCCGGGTGGCGTCGGCGGAACGCGGCGAGCAGCCCCGCGACGTGCAGCCCGGCGATGCACTGCTCGGTGCCCAGCGACAGCGTCCCCCGCAGCACGCCCTGCACGGCCGCGACCGCCTCGTGCGCCGCCCGCACCTGCGCCAGGATCCGCTCCGCCTCGCCCAGCAGCGCCCGCCCCGCCTGCGTCAGCGTCACCCGGCGCGTCGTCCGCACGAACAGCGGCGTCTGCAACTCCCGCTCCAGCGCCCGGATCGACGCCGACAGGCCCGACTGGGACACCATCAGCCGTTCGGCGGCCCGGGTGAAGTGCTGGTCCTCGGCGACCGCGACGAAGTGCTGGAGGTGACGCAGTTCCATCGGGCCTTCTCTCGTGTCGATCGTCCGCCCATGGTAGGCGGGGGCCGCGATTGAGAAGCCGTACCGCTGAATCCCATCGGATTTGCCTGTTGGACCGCTGTCCGCGGGTCACGACAGAGTGGGTCCGGTTCCCCGGAACCGGTAAATCCCGTGTGCCAACCTCCATGGAGTCGCGTTGTACACCGCACACCCCGACCGCTACGCGCAGATGCCCTACCGGCGCACCGGACGCAGCGGCCTGAAGCTTCCCGCGCTCTCGCTCGGTCTGTGGCACAACTTCGGTCCCGACCGCCCGGTCGAGACCCAGCGCGCCATCCTGCGCCGCGCCTTCGACCTCGGCGTCACCCACTTCGACCTCGCGAACAACTACGGTCCGCCGCCGGGTGCGGCCGAGTCCGCGCTCGGCGAGGCGCTGAAGGCGGACTTCGCCGGTTACCGGGACGAACTGGTGATCTCCACCAAGGCCGGTTACCTGATGTGGCCCGGCCCGTACGGCGAGTGGGGCTCCCGCAAGTACCTGCTGTCCTCGCTCGACCGGAGCCTGCAGCGGATGGGCCTGGACCACGTCGACATCTTCTACTCGCACCGCCCCGACCCGGACACTCCCCTGGAGGAGACGATGGGCGCCCTGCACTCGGCGGTGCAGCAGGGCAAGGCGCTGTACGTCGGCGTCTCCAACTACTCGGCGGAGCAGACCCGGGAGGCCGCCCGCATCCTCGGCGAGCTGGGCACCCCGCTCCTGATCCACCAGCCGCGCTACTCGATGCTGGACCGGCGGCCCGAGGAGGAGGGCCTGCTGGACGCGCTGGACGAGCTCCAGGTCGGCTCGATCGTCTTCTCCCCGCTGGAGCAGGGCCTGCTCACCTCCCGCTACCTCGACGGCATACCCGAGGACTCGCGGGCGGCGAGCGACAGCCCGTTCCTGAACACGGACGCGGTCACCGGCGAACTGGTCGGCAGGCTCCGCGCCCTCGACGAGATCGCCAAGTCCCGCGGCCAGTCCCTGGCCCAGCTCGCCCTGGCCTGGGTCCTGCGCGGCGGCCGGGTGACCTCCGCCCTCGTCGGCGCGAGCAGCCCCCGGCAGATCGAGGACAACGTCGCGGCCATCGCCGACCTGGACTTCGACGAGGACGAACTGGCCCGCATCGACGCGATCGTCAAGGGCTGAACCCAGGGGGTGCCGTCCCTCGGGGCGGACGCCGGCCGGGCGGGCCGGGCGGGGGCGGGCCGGGCGGCCCGGCCGTTCCCGTTCGGTCTTCCCGGCGTGGCCTGATCCGTCCGCCGCTCCGGTGGGCGTCCGCTCGGGGGGAGCGTGCGCCCCGGGGGCGGCGGACGGCGTTGTCGGCGCGGCCCCTCAGGCCCCGGCGGGCACCCGGTCGAGAAAGCCCAGCACGTCGCGGATGCGGTCGTCGGCGTCCAGGGTGACGACGTCGGATCCGGCGACCGGTGCGGAGCCGTCCGCCTCGCTCACCAGTTCCCAGGAGAAGCGCGCCGTGTCGTGGTGGCCGTCCACCGAGCCCGTCAGCCGGAAGACGAATCCCGGGAACTGCTCGTGGGCCGCCGCGATCACGGCCGTGATCTGCTCGTGGCCGCCGACGTCGGCCAGCGGGTCGGTGTAGGTGCCGTCCGCGGACCAGGCGGCGGCGACCGCCTTCGCCCGCGCCTCCGGCTCACGCGAGTTCCAGGCCTCGAAGTAGCGGGCGACGGCGCTTTCGTAACGGTCGGTGTTCGCGGACATGAGTGATCGGCCTCCATCAGAGGGGTGGTCGCTGCTCGGATTCCCGGATCCCGCCTCGCGGTGACCCGGTACCGCAACCATGCCCGCGGCGGCCGGCACCGTCGATTACCCCTCGGGTAATGGTCCGTACTCCGCGGATGCTCCCCGGCTCCTCGCAGGCCGCTCCCCGGCCGACGGGCCGTCCGCCGGATTTCGGCCAACGGACGCGGTGAATATGCCAGGAGACTGGCTAAAAAGTCGTGGTGACAGTGTTCCGGCAGTGAACATACTCGACTGTGAGGGACTCCACAGAGCGAAGCACTGATCACTTAGCGCACACGAGCCGCACCGAAAGCGAGGCCGGCCGGCAGGCGAACGCCGCGACGGGGGAGCAACCGTGCACGACGAATTCCTGTGCCATGTCACCGCGTACGGCGCATGCGGAGGGCAGCGCATCGGAGTACCCCTCGGAACCTATCGCGCCCCCACCCTCGCCCTCGCCCTGTGGTGGCTGCGCGACCGTGCCAACTGGATCGCCGACCGCCTCGACCCGCTGCCCGAGGCCGAACACTTCCCGCCCGGCTCGCTCGTCCCGGTCGCGGACACGGTGGCCGACGTGCCGACCGTGCTGCGCGCCTGGTGCGGCGACCCCGACCGGCAGGAACTCGTCGCCGACGAGCTGGCCATGGGCAGACTGGTGCGGATCGCTGTCAGCGACGACACCACCGAGTACGAACTGCTCGCGGAGTCCGTCGACGCGCTGCGCATGCAGCGGATCGTGCCGGCGCTGGTCATGCCCGTCGGCTGAAGCTGCCCCGTCCCGCCCCGCCCCGGCGCCCCCGCCCCGGCGGGCCGGGCGCCCACCCGCCGACGCACTCCGTGCCGGGCGTCATCCTTCCCGCCGCGGGTCCGCCGCACCCCGTCGCCGCACGAGCCCGGCCGACAGCGCGCCGAGGAGGCCGGCCGCCGCCCCCCACAACAGGGCCAGGCCGAGCGCCTGCCACAGTTGCGGCTTCAGGAACAGGCCGCCGGACAGGATCCCGCCCAGGTCGCCGATGCCGAGCACGGACAGGCCGTAGTGCGCGGAGATCCGGCCCGTCAGGCAGATCGTCAGCACCGTCAGGGCGAGCGCCACCGCCATGCGCAGGGCGTGCTGCCAGGCCGGTGTCCGAGCCGGCGAGCGGGTGGCCATCACGAAGGCCGCGGCCGTCACCAGTACCGCGTCGACCGCCACCAGCCACCACACCCGGCCGTCGTACTCGGCGAGGGTGCCCAGATCGAGCGTGGAGATGTCCGGGGTGCGCAGCACCTCGTCGAGCACGTGCGGCATGGGCAGCCCGAACGGGCCCTCCACCCGGCCACGCCAGGCCGCGCCAGCCCCAGGGTGAGCGAGAGCCAGGCCAGATTGGGCAGGCCCAGCAGGATCACCGCGAGGGTCTGCCGTGCGTGGCCGCGCGTCGCCGCGACGACCAGGCCGACGACGACGCCGAGGGCGACGCAGGCCAGCAGCAGGGCGACCATGGCGTACGCGGTCGGCCGCACCGACTCCTGGAAGCGCAGCGGCCGGCCCCGCAGCGGCGCCTCCCGCGTGACCAGCAGCGCCGGCACGAGCACACCGGCCAGCCACAGCAACCCGACGGCGAGGGTCCGCGCCACGGCGGTGGTGAAGCCTACCTTCGGCGACACGCCGAGCAGGCCGCCGAGATCGTCGAGGATGTCGCTGCCGAGGGAGAGGACGAAGGTGTGGCGGGCCGCGAGGGCCAGGCCGAGCAGCGCGAGCAGCCACAGCACGGCGATCCGGGCGGCCCAGCCGACCGGCTCCGCGGCCGCGGACACCGCCCGGTGCCGCAGCGGCCGCAGGAACCCGGCGCCGAGGACGAGAGCCCCGGTGAGCGTGACCGACAGGGGCATCACGGTCAGCTCGGCCTCGGTGCCGGCCAGCGCACCGGCGTTCCCCGACAGCTCGATCGTGCCGCCGACGGCCGTGACGACGGTCGCCGCGACCACCCGGGGGAACGCGCCGTCGGGCAGATCGCCCGCCCCGGCCGCCCACAGTCCCAGGGCGGCGACCACGCCCATGGCGGCCACCGCGGCCACCACCGCGACGAGCGCCTGCAGCCAGCCGTGCCGCGCCACGGGCCGGCCGGAGGAGGTACGCGGACTCACCCTGCCACGCTAGGCAGCGCCCCCGCGGCCCGCCCGCCGGGGAGGTCCGTCCGCGTCGGCACGCGCCGCGCCGCCCTCGTCACCCCTCGCTGTCGCCGTGCTCAGAGCCGGGCTCGGCGTCCGTCTCCGCCTTCCGGCTCCACGTGTCGTCTCCGCGTACAGTGCACCGCAGGCGCGGCCGCGCCGGCCGGGTGACCCCTCCCGGAGGGACAGGGGAGGGACAGGGGACTGTGCGGCCCGGGGCGGGGTACGAGCAGTGGTGCAGCAGACGTCCGGCCAGTCCGGCTTCGAGAGAGAAACGCATGATCGACCAAGTGGGCGGGGCAGTGGTTCCGACAGGTTTCGACGTGCCCGTCGAACCGCTTCGGCGGACGGCGCACTACAGCGGTGAACCGGGATGCATCGCCGAGGCGCGGTCCTTCGCCGCGCACTTCGTCGGCCGGCTGAGAACCGAATGGTGCGCCGACATCGGCAGCCGCGCCGAGGACGAGATCCTCCTGGTCGTGAGCGAGCTGGTCACCAACGCCGACCGGCACAGCAACGGGCCGTACATCCTGGAGCTGGAGGGCACGGACGCCACCGTGACCGTGCGCGTCTACGACAGCAGCGCCACCCTGCCGCGCCGTTTCCCCCGTGACCCGCAGCGCGTCGGCCGGCACGGCCTGGAGATCGTGCACGTCGTGGCCGAGCGGGTCACCGTCGAGCGCGTACCGGTGGGCAAGCGGGTGTGTGCCGTCGTACGCCTGCGCGGCGAGTGACCGCGACAGCCGTAGCCGTTTCGGTTTCGCCGCTTCCCAGGCGCGGTCAGGCGCAGCCGAGTTCGCCCAGCATGCCCTCGCGCAGCCGCGCGATGATCCGCTTGATCAGGCGGGACACGTGCATCTGGGAACAGCCCAGCCGCTCGCCGATCTCCGCCTGGGTGGCCTCCTCCACGAACCGCATGTGCAGGATCTGCCGGTCCCGTTCGCCCAGCTCGGCCATGAGCGGAGCGAGCGAGTGGAAGTCCTCGACGAGCCGCAGCCCGTCCTCCTCGACGCCGATGAAGTCGGCCAGGACCGCCTCGCCGCCCTCCGGTCCGTCGCCGGTGAGGGCGGCGTCCAGCGACGCGGAGTTGTATCCGTTGGAGGCGATCTGGGCCTCGACGACCTCGCGCTCGGAGATGTTCATGAGCGTGGCCAGCTCGGCGACGGTCGGGTCCCGGTCCAGCCGGCTGGCGAGCTCCTCGCGGGCCTTGGCCAGCTCCACCCGCAGCTCCTGCAGCCGCCGCGGCACGTGCACGGCCCACGTGGTGTCACGGAAGAACCGCTTGATCTCGCCGACGATGTACGGCAGCGCGAAGGAGGTGAACTCGACCTCGCGCGACAGTTCGAACCGGTCGATCGCCTTGATGAGGCCGATCATCCCGGTCTGGACGATGTCCTCCATGTCGTCGCCGCGTCCGCGGAAACGGCCGGCGGCGAACCGCACCAGCGACATGTTCATCTCGATGAGGGTGTTGCGCGCGTACTGGTACTCGTGCGTGCCCTCCTCGAGTTCCGTGAGGCGCTGGAAGAACTGGCGGGACAACTCACGTGCGTCACGCGGGGCGACGGCCCGAGGATCCGCGATGCCCGGAAGTGCCTCGTCGCCCGTGCCGGTCGCGGCGGTCCTGGTCGCGACCCCTGCCTTCGACCGATTCACGGCGGTTTTCATTCCCTCTCCCACGAAAGTCACGGTCCGACGTCTTGTGCTGTCTGGCTCGGTCCTTCCCGGTTGCGCGTACCCCGTGCATGACGGACCATGCCCGCCGCGTGCCGCGTCGGCGGGAAAGCGGCGCCGCCACCGCCCCTCGGGCATGCCGCCCGGGTACCTCCGCACGAGCCTCTCACAGAGCCCGTGAGGTGCGTGGATCGCCGTCCGGCGCCGGGGGAGGCGCCCACGCGGCCGCGCGCTTCTCGCAGGGCGGAACGCCGGGCCCTTCCCACCGCGGCCGGCGTTCCTGAGGCTGGGGAGGTGAGCAACCAGAGGCCGAACGAAGCCCGTGTCATTCCGCTGCGTGCGACGCGTCTGTCGCGTCCGTCGAGTCCGTCGCGCCCCTCGCGTCCGTCTCCGTCGAGTCCGTCGAGTCCGGCGCTTTCGCCGGCGCCGCGGCCCGCGGAGGCTCCAGACCGGGCCCGGAAGGGGGAGCGGTCCCAGGAGCCGCTCTGGCGCGACCTGGTCGGGGACGTCCTGCGCCGGGAACGGCTCGCGCAGGAGCGCACGCTCAAGGACGTCGCCGACGCCGCCCGTATCTCCATGCCTTACCTCTCGGAGGTCGAGCGGGGCCGCAAGGAGGCCTCCTCGGAGGTCCTCGCGGCCGCCGCCCGCGCCCTCGGCCTGGGCCTGGGCGACCTGCTGTCGCTGGCGCAGGGACAGCTCACCCGGCAGCGGCACAGCGCCCCGAGGACGCCGAGGAGGCCGTACGACGGGCTGTGCCTGGCCGCCTGAGCGGGCCGGTCAGACCGCGACGAGCCGCCGGCTGAGCACCTCGTCGGCCAGGCCGTAGGCCACCGCCTCCCGCGCGGTGAACACCTTGTCGCGGTCCATGTCCGCGCGTAGTGTCGCGACGTCGTGGCGGGTGTGGAGCGACAGCACCTCCTCGACCTGCGCGCGGATGCGGACCATCTCCTTGGCCTGGAGGGCGAGGTCGGACACCGTGCCCTGCCGTCCGCCGCTGGCCGGCTGCCCGAGCAGCACGCGCGAGTGCTCCAGCACGAACCGCCGCCCGGGGTCCCCGCCGGCCAGCAGGACGGCCGCGGTGGAGGCCGCCTGCCCGACGCAGAACGTCGAGATCGGCGCCTGCACGAACGTCATCGTGTCGTAGATCGCCATCAGCGAGGTGAACGATCCGCCGGGGGAGTTGAGGTAGATCGCGATCTCGCTGTCCGGCGCCGCCGACTCCAGGTGGAGCAACTGCGCGATGACGACGTTGGCGACGCCGTCGTCGATCTCGGTGCCGAGGAAGATGATCCGCTCCGACAGCAGCCGGCTGAACACGTCGTAGGACCGCTCGCCCTGCGGGGTGCGCTCGACGACGTTCGGAATCGTGTAGCTCCCCATGGTCACAGCCCCGCCCGTCGCCTCGTCGCGGCCGGGCGGACGTCCGCGAGGGACTCCACCACCCGGTCGACCATGCCGTACTCCCGTGCCTCCTCGGCCGTGAACCAGCGGTCGCGGTCGCCGTCCCGGGAGATGGTCTCCGGGCTCTGGCCCGTGTGCTCGGCGGTGATCCGCTCGATGGTCCGCTTGGTGAAGTCCAGGTTCTCCGCCTGGATCTCGATGTCCGCGGTGGTGCCGCCGATGCCCGCGGACGGCTGGTGCATCATGATCCGCGCGTTCGGCAGCGCGTACCGTTTGCCTGCCGTCCCGACGCTGAGCAGGAACTGCCCCATGCTGGCGGCGAACCCCATCGCGAGCGTGGAGACGTCGTTCGGGATCAGCCGCATCGTGTCGTAGATGGCCAGGCCCGCGTGCACGGACCCGCCGGGGCTGTTGACGTACAGGCTGATGTCGGTGCGCGGGTCCTCCGCCGACAGCAGGAGCAGCTGCGCGCAGACCCGGTTCGCGGACGTCTCGTTGACCTCGGTGCCGAGTAACACGATGCGCTGGGCGAGGAGCCGGGCGGCGAGGTGGTCGTCGAAACGCGTGGGCGGGGTGTCGCCGTCCTCGGCCCGGGGCAACAGTGCCGGACCCGGGCCGGCGGTGAGTGGGGACATGGGCGCTCCTTGTCGAGTCGTGGTGCGGCCGGTGACGCCGCGCCCTCCACTCTCCGCCCGGACAGCCGTCACCTGCGGATTTCTCTGCCCGCGGCAGATTCGCCGCGAGCGAAGCCGGCGGGCGGGCGCACCGATGAGTTTCGCGGCGCCCGACAGTCGACATACACGGTCGACATACATGACCGAGTTACACGCTCCAGGAGGTAGCCATGACCACCGAGGGTTTCGTCACATGTCTCTGGTTCGACGGCCAGGCGGAGGAGGCCGCGCACTACTACGTCTCGATCTTCAAGAACTCCGGCATCGGGCACGTCGGCCGCTACCCAGAAGGGGGAGCCGGCCCGGCCGGCTCGGTGATGGTCGTGGAGTTCACGGCCAACGGCCAGAAATTCGTCGCGCTGAACGGCGGCCCGCAGTTCAAGTTCAACGAGTCCGTCTCCTTCCAGATCTTCTGCGACGGCCAGGAGGAGGTCGACTACTACTGGGACAAGCTCACCGAGGACGGCGGCGAGCCCGGCCCATGCGGCTGGCTGAAGGACCGGTACGGCCTGTCCTGGCAGGTCATCCCGAAAGGGCTGATCGAAATGGTGAGCGACCCGGACCCGGAGAAGGCCGCCCGCACGACGAAGGCGTTCATGTCGATGGGCAAGTTCGACATCGCGGCCCTGGAGAAGGCGTACGCGGGCGAGTGACCGGGGCCGGCCGGCCGGTCACTCGGTCGGCCGACCTTCCGGCAGCCAGGCAGGGCGGTGCGCGGGCGGGGTGCGCGGGCGGTTGTGCGGGCGGGCGCGCGCGGCTACCCGGCGGCCTCGGCGAGGATCTCGCCGATCACGTGCCGGGAGTTCTGGGCGAGCGCCGGGTTCGTGTCCCGGTAGTACGGCAGCTGGATCAGCGAGACGGACAGCGCCCAGCCCCGCCCGCGCGCCCACTCGTCGTCGTCCGCGCCCACGGCCGCGCGGAAGACGTCCCGGGCCGCGGCGGGCAGCAGGTTCCAGGCCACGATCAGATCGACGGCGGGGTCGCCGACCCCGGCCCCGCCGAAGTCCAGCACGGCGCCGAGCAGGCCGTCCGGGCGGACCAGGACGTTGCCGGGCGACAGGTCGCCGTGCGCCCAGACCGGCGGCCCGGTGTGCGCGGGCGCGGACAGGGCCGCCTCCCACAGCGCCGCCACCACCCCGGTGTCCACCGTCCCGGCCAACTGGGACAGGGCCTCACGGGTGGGCCGGTCGCGGGCGGCGAGCGGTACGCCCCGGAACCCGGGCGGCCCGTCGGCGGCGTCGATCCGGCGCAGCTCGCGGACGAACGCCGCCAGGTCCTCGGCGAGGCGCCGCGGTTCCCGCACCGCCCCGGCGACCGGGTTCCGGCCCTCCAGCCACCCGTAGACGCCCCACGGCCAGGGGAACTCCGCTCCGGGCCGCCCCTGCTCCAGGAGGCGGGGCACCGGGACGGAGGAGATCCGCGCGCCCAGCTCGGGAAGCCACCGCAGCTCGCTCTCCAGCCCGGCGACGGCACGCGGATGCCGGGGGAGCCGTACGGCCATCTCCTCCCCGAGCCGGAACATCGCGTTCTCCGTGCCGGACGACTCCAGCCGCGCCACCGGCAGCCCGGCCCACCGCGGAAACCGGCTCCCGACCAGGCGGCGGACCAGCGCGGCGTCGATGTCGACCTCGTCCGCATGCATCCTCACAGCGCACATGAGCAGCCATCCCAGCTCGCCGCGCGCCGGTTGTCGACCGAATTCCTGCGGACCGGACTCCGGTGGACCGGATTCCTGGCGATCGGATTCCTGCGGACCGGGCTTCTGCCGGGGAGGGCGCTCAGGACAGGTCGTTCAGCAGGACCGCCGCCCCGTCGAACCGGCCGGCCTTCAGGTCCCGCAGCGCCTCGTCGGCCTTCGACAGCGGATATGTGTGCGTGGTGGCGCGCACGCCGTGCCGGGCGGCTGCGGCCAGGAACTCGCGGCCGTCCTCGCGGGTGTTGCAGGTGACGCTGCGCACCTGCTTCTCGTAGAACAACTCGGTCTCGTAGTGCAGCGGCGGGATGTCGCTGAGGTGGATGCCGGCGACGGCCAGGGTGCCGCCGCGGTCGAGGGCGCGCAGCGCGACCGGGACCAGGTCGCCCACCGGGGCGAACAGGATCGCGCTGTCCAGTGGCTCGGGCGGCGTCTCGTAGGCGTCCCGCGCGGACGCGGCGCCCAGGCTGAGCGCCAGCTGCCGGGCGGCCTCCCCGCGCGTGAGGACGTGCACGGTGGCGCCCTCGGCGAGCGCCAGCTGCGCGGTCAGGTGGGCGCTGCCCCCGAACCCGTAGAGGCCGAGACGCCCGCCCTGCGGCAGCGCGGCCCGGCGCAGCGCGCGGTAGCCGATGATGCCGGCGCACAGCAGCGGCGCGGCGGCGACGTCGTCGAGGGTGCCGGGCAGGCGGTAGGCGAAGGCGGCCGGCACGGTCGTGTACTCGGCGTAGCCGCCGTCGGCGTCCCAGCCGGTGTACCGCGACGCCGGGCACAGGTTCTCCGCGCCCCGCGCGCAGTACCCGCAGGTCCCGTCCGTCCGCCGCAGCCAGGCCACGCCCACCCGGTCACCGGCGGCGAAGCCCTCCGCCGCGGCCCCGGTCCCGGCCACCACGCCGACGACTTCGTGCCCCGGCGTCACGCCCGCCCGGTGCACCGCCAGGTCACCTTCCGTGACGTGCAGGTCGGTCCGGCACACCCCGCAGGCGCGCACGCGCACCAGCAGTTCGTCGTCCGCGGGGACCGGGACCGGCTTCTCGACCAGCCGCGGGCCCCCCGACTCCACAGGCCCGGGCGTGACCACCGACCACGCGCGCATCGTCCCGTCGTCCGCCATGTCCGCACCTCGTCCCGTCGAAGACCGGCCCCGGCCGTCCCGTACTTTCCAGTCTGGAGCGGGCCCGACCGTTCGGCGCGCGGTCCGGTGCGGGGATGGCTAGCGTGAGTGGACGGACCCATCGCCGATTCGGGAGAGGGCCACGACCATGGCCGTACGACCTGAGGGAACCCCCTGCTGGGCCGACGCGATGTTCGGCGACCTCGAAGGCGCGAAGCGCTTCTACGGCGACGTCCTCGGCTGGACCTTCGGCGAGACGTCGTCGGAGTACGGCAACTACACCCAGGCCTACGCGGACGGCAGGGCGGTGGCCGCCGTCGTCCCGCCGATGCCCGGCCAGGACGGCCAGTCGCAGTGGTGCCTGTACTTCGCGTCGCGGGACGCCGCCGCGACCGCCGCACGCGTCCGCGACAACGGCGGCGAGGTCCTGATGGAGCCGATGCGGGTCGGCGACTTCGGCACCATGTGCCTGGCCCGCGAGCCCGGCGGCGCGGTGTTCGGCGTCTGGCAGCCGGGCGTCCACGAGGGCTTCGAGGCGACGGCCGTGCCGGGCGCCTACGGCTGGGCCGAGGTGTTCACCCGGGCCCCCGAGCGCACGGACGCGTTCTTCACGGCGGTCTTCTCCTACAAGGCCCGGCAGATGGAGGACGACGCGGTCGACTTCCGCCTGTTCAGTCTCGGCGACGACATCGTCCTGGGCCGGATGAGGATGACGGACGACTTCCCGCCCGAGGTGCCGTCCTACATCAACGTCTACTTCGTCGTCCCCGACTGCGACGACGCCGTGGCCAGGGCGGCCAAGCTCGGCGGCGCGCTGCGGTTCGGGCCGGTGGACAGCCCCTACGGCCGGTTCGCGGCGCTCGCCGACCCGCAGGGCGCGCAGTTCTCGGTGATCGACATCGCTCGGACCGAGGGCGAGCCGCCGCAGCTGAGGGACGTCTCCTGAGGTCGTTCCCGGGGCGCCCCGGGGCCGGTCGAGGGCCGGGTGCGGCCGTGGCATGATCGAGGCCATGCGTGAACGTGTGGTGGCCGCGTGCGACGGGGCTTCGAAGGGAAATCCGGGTCCGGCGGGCTGGGCGTGGGTGGTCTCCGACGACGGGGGGATCCCGGTGCGCTGGGAGGCCGGCCCGCTGGGCAGGGCCACCAACAACGTCGCCGAACTCACCGCCCTGGAACGGCTGCTGGCGGCGACGGACCCGGGCGTGGAGCTCGAGGTCCGGATGGACTCGCAGTACGCGATGAAGGCCGTCACCACCTGGCTGCCCGGCTGGAAGCGCAACGGCTGGAAGACGGCCGCCGGAAAGCCGGTCGCCAACCAGGACCTGGTCGTGCGCATCGACGAACTCCTCGACGGCCGCTCGGTCGACTTCCGATACGTGCCCGCCCACCAGGTCGACGGCGATCCGCTCAACGACTTCGCGGACCGGGCCGCGAGCCAGGCGGCGACCGCGCAGGAGGCGGCGGGCAGCGCGCTCGGCTCGCCCGCGCCGCCGCCCTCGTCCGGCGCCGCGCAGCCCAAGGCCCCGCGCCGCCGGCCCGCGGCGGCCAAGCGGAGCGGGGGCGCCCCGTCGCGCACCATCAAGGCCAAGTTCCCCGGCCGCTGCCCGTGCGGCCGCTCCTACGCGGCCGGCGAGGCCATCGCCAAGAACCCCCAGGGCTGGGGCCACCCGGAATGCCGCACGGCGGAGGCCGGCTGAACCCCGCGAGGCCGCTCGCGGCGACCGCCGGCACGATCCGCAGCCGGCGCCGTCGGCCGGCCGCGGCTGCCACCACGGCGGTGCTCGCGGCGATCGTCGGCACGGTCCGCCGTCGGCGCCGGCCGGCCACGACCGCGACCGCGACGGTACTCGCGGTGGCCGTCGGCACGGTGGCGGTCGGCCCGGTTCGTCTTCGGCGCCGTCGGCCGGCCGCGGCTGCCACCACGGCGGTGCTCGCGCACGGTCCGTCGTCGGTGCCGGTGGCCGGCCGCGGCTGGGACCACGGCCGGTACCGCCGCCCGTTCCGGGGGCCCCGTGTGACACGCCGGTGTGACACCGCGCCCGGGCCGCGCGCTGGTCCGTCGGCGGCGTCCGAAGCCGTTCCGGCGGGAGCGCTCAGGCGTCGGTGAAGACCTTCCCCGGGTTGAGGATGCCCGCCGGATCCCACACCTGCTTGATGCCCCGGTGCAACTCCAGCACGGCCGGACCGAGTTCCCTGGTCAGACCGCGCATCTTCAGCAGGCCCACACCGTGCTCGCCGGTCACCGTACCGCCCAATTCGAGGGCCTGGTCGACGACCTCCTCCAGCACCTCCCTGCCCCGGGCCAGCTCACGCTCGTCGCCGCGCGGGACGACCAGCATCGGATGCAGATTGCCGTCCCCGGCGTGCGCGAGTCCGGCGATGCGGACGCCGTGCCGCTCGGCGGTGCCCTCGATGCGGGCCAGCATGTCGGCGACGAGGGTGCGCGGGACACAGATGTCCTCGCTGAGCACCATGCCCAGCCGCTCCAGCGCCGGGTAGACCAGGCGGCGGGCGGCGAACAGGGCATCCGCCTCGGCCGGGTCGCCGGAGCGGGCACTCCAGGCGGCGCCGGCCGCCTCGAAGCAGGCCAGCACCGTGTCGGCCTCCTCGGCGCCGGCCGCTCCGGGCGCGTCGCACCGGGCCAGCAGCAGTACGTTGCCGCCGTCCGCGAGCCCCATGTTCTTCCACTCGTCGACGGCGCGCAGGCAGTAGCGGTCGACGAGTTCCAGGGCGCTGGGCACCACGCCGGAGGCCACCACGCGGGCGACGGCCCGGCCCGCGCCCGGCAGGTCGTCGAAGAACCCCACCACGGCGTGCTCCTGGGCACGCTCGCCGCGCAGCCGCAGGGTGACCTCGGTGACCAGCCCCAGGGTGCCCTCCGAACCCACCAGCAGCCCGGCCAGCTCGAACCCGGCGGAGCTCTTGGTGGTCCGGCGGCCCAGCCGGACCACCTCGCCACGGCCGGTGACCGCCTCCACCCCGAGCACGTAGTCGCGGGTCACCCCGTACTTCACACAGCACACCCCGCCCGCGTTGGTGGCGACGTTCCCGCCGATGGTGGACCACGGTGCGCTGGCCGGATCCGGCGGGTACCACAGGCCCTCGGCGGCGCAGGCCGCCCGCAGGTCGTCGTTCACCACACCGGGCTGCACCACGGCGAGGCGCTCGTCCGGGTCGATACGCAGGATGCGGTCCATCCCGGCGAAGGAGACCACCACGCAGCCGGCGGTCGCGTTGGCGCCGCCGGACAGACCGGTTCCCGCGCCGCGAGCCACCACGGGCACGCCCCGCTCGGCGCAGTACGCCACGACGGCCGCGACCTCGGCCGTGTCGCGGGGCTGTACCACGGCCGCCGGCAGGGCATAGGGCGCGCCGGCGGCCTCGTCGTGCGCGAAGGAGGCGAGCCGTGCCGGGTCGTCGATCACCCGTCCGGCCGGCAGGAGCGCTGCGAGAGCAGTGGGAGTCATGGTCATCTCATGGAGAGTCGCAACCGGCGCGTGAGGGGGTCAATTGGCCCTTGGTACACGCCTCGCCGTGGGTGTACCAAGGGCCAATTGCCCGCCTGTCCGGCCATCGGCAAGCCTGATGCCAGGCCAGGTCAGGCCGTGCAAGCGGCCATGAGGAGGGTGAGTCGATGGCGGCGGTACTCATGGGAATCGGAGGGTTCCTCCCGCCCGGGGCGGTCACGAACGACGACCTCGCACGCACACTGGACACCACCGACGACTGGATCCGCACCAGGACCGGGATCCGGGAGCGCCGGATGGTCGCCGACGGTCTGTCGACGGGTGAACTGGCCGTGGAGGCCGGCGCCCGGGCCCTGGACTCGGCAGGTGTGAGCGCGGTGGACGCCGTCGTCGTGGCGACCACCTCGCCCGAGCGGCTGTGCCCGGCGGTGGCGCCGGAGGTCGCCTCCCGGCTGGGCCTGGGCACGATCGCCGCGTTCGACCTGACCTCGGCGTGCAGCGGGTTCCTGTACGGGCTCGCCACCGCGGGCGGTCTCATCGCGTCCGGCACCGCCGACACCGTCCTGTTCATCGGCGCGGAGGCGTTCACCACCCTCGTCAACCAGACGGACCGGACCACCGCACCGATCTTCGGCGACGGAGCAGGCGCGGTGGTGCTGCGCCGCGGCGAGGCGGACGAGCCCGGCGCGCTCGGACCGTTCGACCTGGGCAGCGACGGGGCGCTCGCCGACCTGCTGGCCATCCCGGCCGGCGGATCGCGGCAGCGTTCCGCCGACGGCGGGCTCGGGCACGGCACCGTGCCGACGGACGACTGGTACCTGCGGATGCAGGGCCGTCCGCTCTACACGCAGGCCGTCGAGCGGATGACCCAGTCGGCGCGGACCGCCCTGGAACGCGCCGCCTGGGCGGTGGCGGACGTCGACTGGTTCGCCGGCCACCAGGCCAACATCCGCATCGTGCGGGCGGTCGCGGAGGAGATGCGGCTGCCCGACGAGCGGGTCGCGGTCAACATCGACCGCGTCGGCAACACGCTGGCCGCGTCGGTGCCGCTGCTGCTGAACGACTACGCCGCCCGCGGCGACCTGCGCGCAGGGCACCGCGTCCTGCTGTCCGCGTTCGGCGCCGGTCTGTCCTGGGGCTCGTCCACGCTGGTCTGGCCCGACATCAAGGCCGAGCCCGTCGACTGACGGGGGTGACGGGCGTCCCACACCGCCCGGCCCCCCCCGCCGGGGCACCGCCCGGCCTCGCCGCCGGTGGAACGCGGCCGTTCCCCGTTGCCGCGCTGTCCCGTCGTGTCCGTCCCTCGTCGTGTCCGTCCCCCGTCGTGTCCGTCTCCCGTCGTGTCCGTCTCTTCGTCGGCTCCGTAGCTCCGCCGTGTCCGTACCTCTGTCGTGTCCGTACCTCCCTCGTCTTCGCCCCTTCCCCCCCGTGTCAGTTCGCCCGTTCCCGTCTCAGGAGGAACCCATGAGCTCCGCATACGAATCCGTCGTCGAGGTCATCGTCGCCCGCTTCGGTCTCGACGCCGAGACGGTGGTGCCCGAGGCCACCTTCGACGACCTCGGACTGGACTCGCTCTCGCAGATAGAGCTGGCCACCGCCCTGAAGAAGCGGCTGGGCGTGGTGATCCCCGACGAGGAGCTGTCCGAGATGTCCGCCGTCGCGGACGTGGTCGCCGCGGTCGAGCAGAAGACCGCCACCGTCCGATGACCGGCTTCGCCGCCGCCATCACCGGGATCGGACTGGTCACGCCCGCCGGCATCGGGACCAAGGAGAACTGGCACCGCGTGACGGAGGGCGCCCCCACGGCCGCCCACCACGCCGATCTGGACGGCCTGCCGGTGACCATGGCGTGCCGAGTGCCCGGTTTCGACCCGGCCGCCCTCGGCCTGCGGGGAGCCTGGCAGTGGGACCGTTACTCCCAGTTCGCCGTCGCCGCCGCGCGGGAGGCCCTGGACCAGGCCGGGCTGCGTCCCGGCGCCTGGGCGGACAGCGCACGGGTGGCCGTCATCCTCGGCTCGGGCGCCGGCGGCACCGCGACCCTGGAGGAGCAGCACCGGGTCCTGATCGAGGAGGGTCCGTCGGAGGTCTCCTCGATGACCCTGCCGATGGGTCTGCTGAACATGGCGGCGGGCCAGGTGGCGATCGACATCGGCGCCAACGGGCCGTGCATGGCGCCCTGCACCGCGTGCGCCGCCGGGGCCAGCGCGATCGGCCTCGGCCGGGAGCTGATCCGGTCGGGACTGGCGGACATCGTCGTGGCCGGCGGCGCCGAGGCGCCGGTGACACCGCTGTACGTGTCCTCGTTCGCCAGGATGCGGGCGCTGTCACGGCGGCTGGACGACCCGCTGACCGCCTCCCGCCCGTTCGACGCGAACCGTGACGGGTTCGTGCTCGGCGAGGGCGCCGGCGTGGTCGTCCTGGAGTCCGAGGAGCACGCGCGGGCCCGCGGCGTGCGGCCGCTGGCCCGGGTGATCGGCTACGGCGCCTCCGCGGACGCGCACCACGTGACCTCCCCGCACCCCGAGGGCCGGGGCGCCGAACTCGCGGTCCGCGCGGCCCTCCGGGACGCCGGTCTCACCGGGCGGGACGTGGAGTACGTCAACGCCCACGGCACCTCCACTCCGCTCAACGACGTCGTCGAGGCCGGAGTGATCCGCCGGGTCGTCGGCGCGCACGCGCAGGTCAGCTCCACCAAGGGAGTCACCGGGCACCCCCTGGGCGCGGCCGGGTCCATCGAGGCCGCGTTCGCGGCGCTCACCGTGCACCACGGCGTGGTCCCGCCGACCGCGAGCACCACCGAGGTCGACCCGAGGATCGAGGTGGACGTCGTGCACGGAACGGCCCGCAGCGGACGCGTGGACGTGGCCCTGAGCAACTCCTTCGGGTTCGGCGGCCAGAACGCCGCGCTGCTGATCGCCTCCGCCTGACCGCGGCCGCCCGCCTCCCGCGCCGGACTCCACGAACCGCCCCGCAGGAAAGGACTCACAGATGACCTCGTCGGCCCGCGCCGACCTGTCCCGGCTCCTGTTCGACGGCAGGTACGAGCAGACCCACCAGGACCTCCACGAACTGCTGCTGGACCCCGTGTTCGACCCCCGCCAGGGGCTGACCATGACCGAGGCCGGGAAGCTCGCCTACGAGCGGTCGAGGGCCGTGCACGCCGGGCTGGAGCGCCCCCGCGAGATCCTCGCGGACCCCTGGCGGCTGTTCGCCCTGGCCGAGTGGCCCTCGCTGGTGGACGTCTCGGTGTTCTCGCTGCTGATGGTGCACTACAACCTCGCCTTCGGCACGGTCGTGGAGCACGGCGCGCGGGACGACCTGAAGGACCTGTTCGACGAACTGGACCGCCTGGACTCGTTCAGCCCGTACATGGCCACCGAACTGGGCTACGGCAACAACGTCGCCGCCCTGCGCACCGAAGCCGTTTACGACGCAGCCACCGAGACGTTCGTGCTCGACACCCCCGACGCGCTCGCCCAGAAGTACATGTCGTACAGCGGGTTCCAGGACATTCCCAAGCTGGCCGTGGTGATGGCCCGGCTGAAGGCGGACGGCACCGACCACGGCGTGTTCCCGTTCCTGGTGCGCATCAGCGACGGGAAGCGGCTGTGCGAAGGGGTGCACGCGGCACCGTGCCCCGAGAAGCCCGTCCAGGGCCTCGACAACGGCCTGACCTGGTTCGACCACGTGCGCGTCCCGCGCCGCAACCTGCTGCACGGCGACATGGGCCGGTTCGACGACAGCGGCGTCTTCCGCCCGGCCCCCGGCAACCGGCGCAAGCGGTTCCTGCGCGCCATGAGCCGCATCCTGCCCGGGCGGCTGTGCGTCTCCAGCGCGGCCACCGGCGCCGGCCGCGCCGCCGTGTACATCGCCCTGCGGTACGCGGCGCAGCGCCTCACGAACGCACCGGGCCGCAACGACCTGCCGGTCATCGAGTACCGCAGCCACCAGCTCGCCCTGTTCACCGCGCTGGCCAAGACGTACGCGATGACCCTGCTGCTCAACCACGCCAAGCGGGAGTTCACGGCGGCGCCGCCGGAAGGGGCGCCCGCCGGGCTGAACCATCTGGTGTCGATCACCAAGGCGCTGTCCACCTGGGAGATGACCGAGGTCATCGCCGTCTGCCGGGAGCGCTGCGGAGCCCAGGGCATCTTCAGCGTCAACCGGATCGCGGACTACGGTTCGCTGCTGCAGGGCCTGGTCACCGCGGAGGGCGACAACCAGGTGCTGCTGGCGACCACCGCCGGGCAGATCATCGCGGAGGACGACGGCGACGAGGAGCCGGCCCCCGCCCCCGACCCGCGGGGCCGCAGCCTCGACGACCCGGGGTTCCTGCTGGCGGCGCTGCGCCACCGGGAGCGGGAACTGCTGCGGGAGGCCCGGGCGGCCATGGCGGACGACTCCCGGGACCGGACGTACTTCGAGGCGTGGAACGACACCGTCAACGGCGGCCTGGAGATGGCCCGGGCCCGCGGAGTGCGGACCGCGCTGGAGTGCCTGACGGCCGCGGTGGACACGGCGCGGGACGAGACTGCGCGCACGGCGCTCGGGCTGCTGGCCGCGCTGTACGGGCTGACCGAGATCCGGCGGGACGCGGGCTGGTTCCTGGCCCGCGGCGCGCTGACGGCCGATCAGGTGGAGCGGCTGCCGCGGGAGGCAGACGCGCTGTGCGCGCGGATCCAGCCGTACGCCGACACGCTGATCGACGGGTTCAACCTGTCCCCGGAACTGCTGCGGGCGCCGATCGCCGCTCCCGACTACGTGGCCGCCTTCCAGCAGCGGACCGGCGCGTTCGGTCCGGCCGCCGCGCGTACGGCCGAAGGAGGCTGAACGCGATGGCGCGGCACAGTTACCTCTGCCCGATCCGCTGGGCCGACATGGACGTCTACGGGATCGTCAACAACGTCGCCTACCTGCGCTACCTGGAGGAGGCCCGGGTCGACTTCATCTTCCGGATGGCGCCGACCGAGGGCGACGCGTTCTTCCGGGACGGCTCGGTGGTGGTGGAGCACCGGATCCGTTACCGGCGGCAACTGGTGCACCGGCACGAGCCCGTCGAGATCGAGATGTGGGTCTCCGACCTGCAGTCGGCGACGGTGGCCGTCGACTACGTGGTGAAGGACGGCGACACCGTGTACGCCACCGCCTCGACCGTGATGGCGCCGTTCGACTACCGGTCGGGCCGGCCCCGCAGGCTGACCGACGAGGAGACCCGCTTCTTCGAGAAGTACGTCGAAGCCCCCCTGAGGGCGGGCTGACATGCGACTGCTGCGGATCGGCCGGCCGGGCGGGGAGCGGCCGTGCGCCGTCGGACCCGGTGGTGTCGTACGCGACGTGTCGGCGTGGGTGCCGGACTGGACGGGTACGGCCCTGGACCCGGAGGCGCTGCGGGAACTGGCGGCGCGGCTGACCCGGGAGGCCGCGGGGCTGCCCGCGGTCGACCCGGCGGCCGAGCGGATCGGGCCGCCCGTCCGTCCGGGCGGGCACCTGCTGTCGATCGGGCTCAACTACCGCGCCCACGCCGCCGAGGCGGGCATGGCGCTGTCCACGGAGCCGGTCGTCTCCAGCAAGGCGCCCTCCACCCTGGTCGGGCCGCACGACGACCTGCTGATACCGCCGGGCGGGGAGAAGACCGACTGGGAGGTCGAACTGGCGGTGGTGATCGGGCGGCGTGCCCAGTACCTGCCGGACCGCGCCGTCGCGCGGGCGCACATCGCGGGGTTCGCCACGGCCAACGACGTGTCCGAGCGCAGTTGGCTGCTGGAGCGCGGCGGGCAGTGGGTGAAGGGCAAGTCGTTCGAGTCGTTCAGTCCGCTCGGCCCCTTCCTGGTCACCCCGGACGAGGCCGGCGACCCGCAGCGGCTGCGGCTGACCTGCCGGGTCAACGGGCGGCTGATGCAGGACGGGTCCACGGCCGACATGGTCTTCGGGGTGGACCACCTGGTCTGGTACCTGAGCCAGTTCATGGTGCTGCACCCCGGTGACGTGGTTCTGACGGGGACGCCCGGCGGGGTCGCGCTCGGCCGCCCGGACCAGCCGTTCCTGCGGGCCGGTGACGTGGTGGAGGCAGAGGTGGCCGGGCTGGGCGCGCACCGGCAGCGCTGCCGCGCGACGGCCCTCGCGGAGAGCCGGCGGTGAGCGGCGGGGCCCGTCCGCAGACGTCGTCACGGCCGTCCTGCCCGGCGGCCGTGACGGCCGTCGCACCGGCCCGGGAAGGAGAGCGAGAGCGATGACCGTCCAGGAGGAACGCACCGGCCAGGTTCCGTACCTGCCCGCCGACACCCGGGCGTCGGCGGCGGAACTGCGCGCGGAACTGCGCGCGAACAAGGAGTCGGCCCGCCTCGGGCCGGGCGACCGCGCGACCCGGGCGCAGCACGCCAAGGGCAAGCTCACCGCGCGCGAGCGCATCGAACTGCTCCTGGACGAGGGATCGTTCGCCGAGGTGGAGCAATTGCGCCGGCACCGGGCGGTGGGCTTCGGGATCGAGGAGCGCCGGCCGTACACGGACGGCGTGATCACCGGCTGGGGCACGGTCGAGGGCCGTACCGTGTTCGTCTACGCGCACGACTTCCGCGTCTTCGGCGGGGCGCTCGGCGAGGCGCACGCCGAGAAGATCCACAAGATCATGGACATGGCCGTCTCGGCCGGTGCGCCGCTGGTGTCGCTCAACGACGGAGCCGGCGCCCGCATCCAGGAGGGCGTCTCGGCCCTCGCCGGCTACGGCGGGATCTTCCGCCGGCATGTGCGGGCCTCCGGGGTGATCCCGCAGATCTCGGTGATTCTCGGCCCGTGCGCGGGCGGTGCGGCATACTCTCCCGCGCTGACCGACTTCGTGTTCATGGTGCGCGGCATCTCGCAGATGTTCGTCACCGGCCCGGACGTGGTGAAGGCGGTCACCGGAGAGGATGTCACCCAGGAGCGGCTCGGCGGGGCCGACGCACACGCGAAGCAGTCGGGAGTGGCGCACTTCGTGTACGAGGACGAGCGGACCTGCCTGAGCGAGGTGCGGTACCTGCTGTCCCTGCTGCCGTCCAACAACCAGCAGAACCCGCCCGCCGCGCCCTGCACGGACCCGGCCGACCGGTGCGGCGAGGCGCTGCTCGGGCTGGTCCCGGCCGAGGGCAGGCTGCCGTACGACATGCGGCGGGTGATCGAGGAGATCGTCGACCACGCCGACTTCCTGGAGGTCCACGAGTGGTGGGCGCCCAACGTCCTGTGCGGGCTGGCCCGGCTCGGCGGCGAGGTGGTCGGCATCGTGGCCAACCAGCCGATCGCCCTCGCCGGGGTGCTCGACATCAGGGCCAGCGAGAAGGCCGCCCGCTTCGTGCGGATGTGCGACGCGTTCAACATCCCCCTGCTGTCGCTGGTGGACGTGCCGGGATTCCTGCCGGGAGTGGACCAGGAACACGGCGGGGTGATCCGGCACGGAGCGAAACTGCTGTACGCCTACTGCGAGGCCACCGTGCCGCGCGTCCAGCTCATCCTGCGCAAGGCGTACGGCGGGGCGTACATCGTGATGGACTCCCGCTCGATCGGCACCGATCTGTCCTACGCCTGGCCGACCAACGAGATCGCGGTGATGGGCGCGGAAGGCGCCTCGAACGTCATCTTCCGCAAGCAGATCGCGGAGGCCGCCGACCCGGAGGCCGAACGGGCCCGCAAGGTCAAGGAGTACCGGTCGGAGCTGATGCACCCGTACTACGCGGCCGAACGCGGCCTCGTCGACGACGTGATCGATCCCGCGGAGACCCGGGCGGTGCTGATCCGCGCCTTCCGGGCGCTGCGGACCAAGCACGCGGAGCAGCCCTCGCGCAAGCACGCCAACAACCCCCTGTGACCCGCAAGCCCACCCAGCCCTCTGTTCCGGAGCGTATCCATGACCCTTGCGTTCACCACCGAACCGGCCGCCGGGCTGCCCGCCGCGCAGCGGGCAGCGCTGCTGGAGGCACCCGCCTTCGGCGAGGTGTTCACCGACCACATGATCAGCATCGACTGGGACCGGGAGCGTGGCTGGCACGACGCCCGGCTGCACCCGTACGGGCCGCTGACGCTGGATCCGTCGGCCCAGGTCTTCCACTACGGCCAGGAGGTGTTCGAGGGCATGAAGGCCTACCGGCGCCCCGACGGCACGGTGGTGACCTTCCGTCCGTACGCCAACGCGGCCCGCTTCAACCGCTCCTGCGCGCGGATGGCGATGCCGCAACTGCCCGAGGAGACGTTCGTGGAGGCGCTGGAGCTGCTGGTGGGCGCCGACCGCGACTGGGTCCCGGACCGGCCCGGGCACAGCCTCTACCTGCGTCCGTTCATGATCGCCACGCAGCACACGATCGGTTTCTACGGGCCGTCCGCCGCCTTCCGGTTCATGGTGATCGCGTCGCCCGCGGCGTCCTACTTCCGGGCCGACGCCAAACCGCTGACGGTGTGGCTGTCGCGGGACTACACCCGGGCGGCTCCAGGCGGCACCGGCGAGGCCAAGTGCGGCGGCAACTACGCGGGCACGCTGGTGGCCCAGGAGCAGGCCCGGGAGAAGGGCTGCGACCAGGTGGTGTGGCTGGACGCCGTGGAACGCCGCTGGGTGGACGAGATGGGCACCAGCAACCTGTTCTTCGTGCACGGCACGCGGCTGGTCACGCCGGAGCTGTCGGGGACGCTGCTGGCGGGCGTCACCCGGGACTCGGTGCTGGCGCTGGCGGCGGAACTCGGCTTCCGGGCCGAGGAGGGGCGGATCAGCGTGGAGCAGTGGCGTGCCGACGCGGAGTCGGGGGCGCTGACCGAGGTGTTCTCCTGCGGCACCTCATCGATGATCACACCCGTGGGGTTCGTCAGGAGCGCGGACGGCGACTGGACGATCGGGGGCGGGGAGACCGGCCCGGTCACCGCCCGGCTGCGCGAGGAGCTGACGGGGATCCAGGCCGGCACGAGGCCGGACCCGTTCAACTGGGTCCACAAGATCGCCTGACGGACGGGCCGTCGTCCGGTCCCTGGCCGCTGCACAGTGAGGGGTGTGTGGGAATCATGAGTCGTTCGGTCCTCGTGACGGGAGGCAACCGGGGGATCGGCCTGGCCGTCGCCCGTGCCTTCGCGCAGGCGGGTGACAGGGTCGCGCTGACCCACCGGTCGGGCGAGCCGCCCCGGACGGCGACCCGCCTCGGCTGCCTGGCCGTCACCTGCGACGTCACCGACGCCGGGCAGGTGGAGCGGGCGTACAAGGAGGTGGAGGCGGCGCACGGCCCGGTGGAGGTGCTGGTGGCGAACGCCGGCATCACCCGCGACCGGCTGGTGCTGCGGATGGCGGAGAAGGACTTCACGGACGTGCTGGACACGAACCTGACGGGGGTCTTCCGGGTGGTCAAGCGGGCCGCAGAGGAGATGATTGACGCTCGCTGGGGGCGGATCGTGGTGATCTCCTCGACGATCGGCCTGCTCGGCGCGGCCGGACAGGCCAACTACGCCGCATCCAAGGCGGGTTTGATCGGCTTCGCCCGGTCGGTGGCCCGCGAACTCGGTCCGCGGGGGATCACCTGCAACGTGGTGGCGCCGGGATTCGTCGAGACGGACATGACCGCCGCGCTCGACGGCCGGCAGCGCTCGGCCATGCTGGGCAAGGTGCCTCTGAGGCGCGGCGCACAGGCGGACGAGGTGGCGGCGGCGGTGCGGTTCCTCGCGTCCGAGGACGCCGCCTACGTCACCGGAGCCGTCCTGCCGGTGGACGGCGGACTGGGCATGGGGCACTGAGGCGGCGCCGGAGCCGTGCGCACCGCAGGCGTGCGGGCCCGGCGCGGAGTGGGGCGGCCCTGCCGGCCGGGCGACGGGCGCGACGCGGGCACGCGGGCCCGGCGCTCAGCGGTGTTCCGAGACGAGTACGGCGCGGGTGGCGGGCTCCAGCGCCTGGAAGACGTGGGGAACGTCGGCCGGATAGCAGATGTAGTCGCCCGGGTGCAGTTCCACCGGATCCTCGGCGGTCCCCACCAGGGCCCGGCCCGCGCTGATCACCACGTGCTCCACCACGCCGGGCAGGTGCGGGGCGGAGGAGCGCTGCGGGCCGGGCTCGGCGTCGATGCTGTAGACGTCGCGCCGGGCCCCGGGCGGGCAGGAGGCGAGGAGGGTGGCCCGGTAGTGGCTCTCGGCGGCTCCGACGGCCGGCCCCTCCCCGGCCCGGATCACCTGTACCTGCGCACGGGGCACGGCCAGCAGCCGGGAGAAGGGGATCTCCAGCACCACGCACAGTGCCCACAGCGTCTCCAGGCTGGGGTTTCCGGTGCCGGACTCGAGCTGGGACAGGGTGGACTTGGCGATTCCGGCCCGGCGGGCCACCTCCGTCAGCGAGAGCCGCGTCCGGGAGCGTTCCGCGCGCAGCGACGCTGCGATCACGTCGAGCGGGGGCTTGAGCGCGGGATCGGCGTCGGGCATCACGTTCGCTCCAATGGCCATTCGTTCGCCTTGACGAACGTCTTCGGGTGCGTTCAGTATAAAAGCCATGCGTTCGTTATGGAAAACCCTCGGCTCCGGGCCGCTGCGCGACATAGCGCTGGTCTGCCTGGCCGTCGGGGTCATCGGCGTGTCCTACGGCGCCGTCGCGACCACGTCCGGATTCGCCTGGTGGTTCCCGGTGCTGATGGGGACGCTCGTGCTGGCCGCGTCCTCGGAGTTCCTGTTCATCGGGATCGTGGCCGCCGGCGGCAGTCCGATCGCCGCGCTGTTCGCCGGGCTCCTGGTCAACGCCCGTCACCTGCCCTTCGGGCTCGCGGTACCCGACGTGCTCGGGCGCGGCTGGCGGGGACTGCTCGGCACCCATCTGATGAACGACGAGACGGTCGTCTTCGCCCTCGCCCAGGAGGGGATGCACCGCAAGCGGGCCGCGTACTGGGCCTGCGGCCTGGGCATTCTCGCCTGCTGGCCCGCCGGTGCCGCGCTGGGTGCGTTGCTCGGCACGGTCGTCAGGGACACCGCGGCGCTGGGCCTGGACGCCATGTTCCCCGCGGTCATCCTGGCGCTGATCCTGCCCGCGATGAAGGAACGGGCGGTACGGCGGACCGCGCTGGCCGGTGCCGCGCTGGCGCTGGCCGTCACCGCGTTCGTACCGGTCGGGCTGCCGGTGCTGATCGCCCTGGCCGCGCTGCCGCTGTGCACCGTCAAGTCCCGCGAAGGAGCGGTGCGGTGAGCGGGTCCATCCCGATGATGCCGACGCTGGCGGCGATGCTGGGCCTGGCGGCCGGCACCTTCCTGCTGCGCCTGTCGGGGCCGGCCCTGCGCGCCAGGGTCACCTTCCCGAAGCGGGCCGAGAAGCTGCTGGAGGTCTCGGCGGTGGTCCTGCTCGCCGCGCTGACGGCCACTTCGGCGCTGACCGAGGGGCACGGCTTCGCCGGCGTCGCCCGGCCGGTCGGGGTCCTGGTGGGCGGAGTGCTCGCCCTGCGCAAGGCGCCGTTCCTGGTCGTCGTGCTGACGGCGGCGGGCACGGCCGCGCTGCTGCGGCTGGCGGGGATTCCCTGACCCGGCCGGACGTTCCACGCCCAGGCTCACACCCACGCCCAACCCCAGGCTGACACCCACGCCCAGCCCCACGCTCACACCCACGCTCGCGCCCGCCGGGTTCCTCGGCGGGCGTTCTCTTTTGAACGTGCGGCCGACATCCGGGTCATGGAATCACCCGCGGCGCGAAAAAGAGCCGTACAAACCTCCGCGCCGAGTTTGACGCATTCTCGTCGCCCGGCCTTCTCGCAGTGTGGACGCCCTGTTGTTCGCTCCGAAAGCAGTCGAGTACCCTCGGTGCGAAGTGGACAACGCCGCAGAAATTGTCCAGCTGGTGTGCGCCTCGTACCCGTAGTGGTCCAGGATGGCTGCTCCATTCTCGGAGCACTCCTTCGGATGTCCGTAAAGGATCTGCTGAGATGCGTGCAGGACGATGTCGCCGACTGCCCGGAGCGATCCTGAGCGGCGTTCGATCCGGCCTTCTCGGGCCGGCTGTCGACGGAGCTTCACAGGAGTTCCCCCGCGCACCACCGTGGGGCCGGATCGTGGCAGACGTCGACGCCGCATCCGCGGCACCCCACGGACACACGCCCAAGGAGCGCTGACAGAACGGCATGAACATCACGAAGACGGAGAGTCCGAGACCCCGGGCCAGCCTGGCCACCGATCAGCAGTCCCGCGCCGCCGATCCACAGCTGACCCTGCTCCACGACGATGTCCGGGACGACGGCGTCCGGGACGCGATGGCACGCGTGCCGCTGTTGTCCGAGCGTGAACTCGATGTCTTCCGGCTCCTGGGGAAAGGGGCGTCGAACAGGACCATCGCGACCCGCCTCGGCATTACCGAACGCACGACCAAGGCCCATGTCGCCCAGATACTGGCCAAATTAGGCGTGGAATCGCGGCTCCAGGCCGGAATCGCCGGCTTCGCCTGGGAGATCGCCAGGGCAGGCCATAACGCGCCACGGTGACCAATTCGCCGCGCGGGTACGTGTGAGGGCTCGTAAGCCTCCGCCCGCCATTCGATTCAGGCGGTGAACACCGGGCGTGCCGTGCCCGCGCCGCCGGCCGGTCTCCCGGCCCTGCTCCGTTCACCCGGTCGTCCCCGCAGGTGCCCACGGCCTGCGGGGCGAACCCCCGAGTAGTCACGCCCACCCTGCTACCCTGCGTCATCAATTGTCCGTTTTGGGTAATTTCAAGGGGTGTGTGTGAAGGTCGCCTGTGTCGGAGGCGGGCCTGCGGGCCTGTATCTCTCGATCCTGCTGAAGCGGCAGGACCCGTCCCACGACATCACCGTCCACGAACGCGATCCGGAGGGCTCGACCTACGGCTGGGGCGTGACCTACTGGCGGGAACTGCTCGACCGGCTCCACGAACACGACCCCGAGTCGGCCCGCGCCGTCCGCGAGAACTCGGTCCGCTGGAACCAGGGGATCGCCCACGTACGCGACCTGACGACCCGCCGCCCCGGCGACGAGGGCCACGGCATCGGCCGCCACCGCTTCCTGGAGATCCTCGCCGACCGGGCCCGCTCCCTCGGCGTGCGCCTGGAGTTCGAGCGTGAGATCACCCCGGACGGCCTGCCGGACGCCGACCTCGTCGTCGCGGGCGACGGCGCCGGCAGCGCCCTGCGCACCCGGCACGCCGGGTACTTCGGCACCCGGATCAGCAACGGGCGCAACACCTACATCTGGCTCGGCACCACCAAGGTGTTCGACTCCTTCACCTTCGCCTTCGTGGAGACCGGCCACGGCTGGATCTGGTGCTACGGCTATCCCTACGGCGCCGACCGCAGCACCTGCGTCATCGAGTGCGCGCCCGAGACCCGCACCGGACTCGGTCTCGACCGGGGGAGCGAGGCGGAGCGGCTGGCGCTGCTGGAGAAACTGTTCGCCGGCATCCTGGACGGCCACCCGCTCATCTGCCGCCCCTCCGCCGGTGCCGGCCCCGGCGCCCAGTGGCTCACCTTCCGCACCCTCACCAACCGCACCTGGCACCGGGGCAACCTGGTGCTCGTCGGCGATGCCGCGCACACCACGCACTACTCCATCGGCGCCGGGACCACCCTCGCCCTGGAGGACGCCATCGCGCTGGCCGGCGCGCTGCGCGAGCCCGCCCCGCTGCCGTACGCCCTCGCCCGCTACGAGCGCGAACGCAAGAAGGCCCTGCTGCCCGCGCAGAGCGCGGCCCGTTACAGCGCCCAGTGGTACGAGAACCTGGAGCGCTACATCCACCTGCCCCCGGAGCGGATGTTCGCGCTGCTCGGCCAGCGCCACTCGCCGCTGCTGCCGTACGTCCCGCCGCAGCTGTACTACCGGATCGACCACGCCGCCGGTCGGTCGGAGGCGCTGCGCCGCCTCAAGCGCTGGCTGGGCCCGCGGATCGCGCGCACCGTGCACACGCGGACGCCGGCCTCCCGCGGATAGGGCTGGGTGAATGGCCATTCACCCGCTATGGTGAATGGCCATTCACCGGTTTTCTCGTCTTCCGCCCGCTGGAGTCCTCATGGAGCAACCCGCCCCGATACCGAGTCCGGACGCCCCGCGGAACCGGTTCACCATCCCCGCGCTGGCGTTCGGCGGCATCCTCATGGCGGTCATGCAGACCGTGGTCGTCCCGCTGCTGCCCGACCTGCCGCGGCTGACCGGGGCCTCGGCGGGCGCGGTCTCCTGGACGGTCACCGCCACGCTCCTGTCGGGCGCCGTCCTCACCCCGGTGCTCGGCCGGGCGGGGGACATGTACGGCAAGCGGCGGGTGCTGATGGCGGCGCTGACGCTGATGACGGTCGGCGCGGTGATGTGCGCCGTGTCCTCCGACATCGCCGTGCTCATCACGGCCCGTGCCCTGCAGGGCGCCGCCGCCTCCGTGGTACCGCTGTCGATCAGCATCCTGCGCGACGAACTGCCGCCCGAACGGCGCGGCTCCGCGGTGGCGCTGATGAGCTCCACCGTCGGCATCGGCGCCGCCCTCGGCCTGCCGCTGGCCGCGCTGGTGGTGCAGTACGCCGACTGGCACACCATGTTCTGGCTGACCGCCGCCCTCGGCGCGCTGGGCGTGACGGCCGTGTGGTGGGCGGTGCGCGAGTCCCCGGTGCGCCGGCCCGGCCGGTTCGACGTGCTGGGCGCGCTGGGACTGGCCGCCGGACTGGTGTGCCTGCTGCTGGGCGTGTCCCAGGGCGGGCAGTGGGGCTGGGGCAGCGCACGCGTCCTGGGCCTGTTCGCCGTCGCCGCCGCCGTCCTGGCGCTGTGGTGGGTGCAGCAGCTGCGCACCGAACGGCCGCTGGTCGACCTGCGGCTGGTCACCCGGCCGCGGGTGGGCCTGTCGCACGTGGCGGCGCTGCTCACCGGGTTCGCGTTCTACGCCAACTCCCTGGTGACGGCCCAGCTGGTGCAGGCGCCGAAGGCCACCGGGTACGGGCTCGGCCTGTCGATCGTGGCCACCGGCCTGTGCCTGCTGCCGGGCGGGGTCACCATGCTCCTGTTCTCGCCGCTGTCCGCCCGGATCTCCGCGGTCCGCGGCCCGCGCGTCACACTGGCCCTCGGCGCGGCCGTCATCGCCTGCGGTTACGCCGTGCGGATCGCCGACAGCCGTGACCTGTGGATGATCATCCTGGGTGCGACCGTGGTGGCGACCGGCACCACCCTCGCCTACTCCGCCCTGCCCACCCTGATCCTGCGCGCCGTCCCGGCCGGGCAGACCGCCTCCGCCAACGGCGTCAACGTGCTGATGCGCACCATCGGCCAGGCCACCTCCAGCGCCGCGGTCGCCGCGGTGCTGGTGCACCACACCAGGCCGGTCGGCGGAGCCCCCCTGCCGACCCTGCACGGGTACCTGCTCGCCTTCGCGATCGCCGGCGCCGTCGCGCTGGCAGCCTGCGCCGCGGCCCTCTCCATCCCCCGCGACGGCGGGCCCGAGGACACCCGCCGGGCCCGCGGCGGGGTCCGGGACACCCGCGACGAGGCGCTGGAGGGAACATGAGCGCCGTGAGCACTCCACCTCCCTCACCCGCACCCGCCCGCCGGGACGCCGAGGCGACCAAGGCGGCCATCCTCAAGGCCGCCCGCCACCTGCTGGCCCGGCACGCCCACGCCGACATCACCCTCAAGGCCGTGGCCGAACGGGCCGGTGTCAGCCCGCCGTTGGTCCTGAAGTACTTCGGCAACAAGGACGCCCTGTTCGCCCGGGTGATGTCCTTCGAGACGGACGCCGACGCCCTGCTCGACGCGCCGCTGGACGCGCTCGGCCGGCACATGGTCCGGCACGTCCTGGTCAGCCAGTCCCGGCAGGGCGCCGACCCGCTGCTGCGGATCGTGTTCGCCCCGCTGCACGGCGAACAGGGCGACATCCTGCGCGCCAACTTCCGCACCCAGGTCACCGAACGCCTCGCCGCCCGCCTCACCGGCCCCGACGCGGGCCTGCGCGCGGAACTCGCCGTCGGCATGCTCCTCGGCCTGGGCGTGATGTACGGCATCGCGCGCGGCGCCCACCTGCGCGAGACCCCGCCGGACGACGTGGTGGACCGCTACGCCCCCGCCCTCCAGGCCCACCTCACCCCCGGCGCGGGAACCCAGCCGTCCTGACCGCCCACTCCGGCGGTACGCGGTGGGGCCGGTGGGGGGCGGAAGCAGAGCGGCCGGTTCCGGGGGTGGGCGGGGCGGGTGACAGACTGACGGCATGGAAGAGCGCGTATTCGACAGGTCCGGCCGGCACGCTTCCGTCGTCGGGCTCGGGACATGGCAGCTGGGCGCCGACTGGGGTGAGGTCGACGACAAGGACGCCCACGCGGTGCTGGAGGCCGCGGCCGAGTCGGGGGTGACCTTCTTCGACACCGCCGACGTGTACGGCGACGGGCGCAGCGAGCAGACCATCGCCGCCTTCCTGCGCGGCAGGCCGGACCTGCGCGTACTGGTCGCCACCAAGATGGGCCGCCGCGTCGAGCAGCTCCCGGAGAACTACGTACTGGACAACTTCCGCGCCTGGAACGACCGTTCACGGCGCAACCTCGGCGTCGACCGCATCGACCTGGTGCAGCTGCACTGCCCGCCCACCCCCGTCTACTCCACCGACGAGGTCTTCGACGCCCTCGACACCCTGGTCGAGGAGGAGCGGGTCGCCGCCTACGGCGTCAGCGTGGAGACCTGCGCGGAGGCGCTCACCGCGATCGCCCGCCCGAACGTGGCGAGCGTGCAGATCATCCTCAACCCGTTCCGCATGAAGCCGCTGCGCGAGGTGCTGCCCGCGGCACGGGAGGCGGGCGTCGGCGTCATCGCGCGCGTGCCGCTCGCCTCCGGCCTGCTGTCGGGCAAGTACACCAAGGACACCGTCTTCGC
Organism: Streptomyces sp. NPDC031340; assembly: GCF_055569945.1. Taxonomy (NCBI): domain Bacteria; kingdom Bacillati; phylum Actinomycetota; class Actinomycetes; order Kitasatosporales; family Streptomycetaceae; genus Streptomyces; species Streptomyces sp. NPDC031340. The sequence goes on along the minus strand of NZ_JBVIIE010000028.1, from coordinate 34,956 downwards.
CGCGGACGACCACCGCAACTACAACCGCCACGGCGAGGCCTTCGACGTCGGTGAGACGTTCTCCGGCGTCGACTACGACACCGGCGTGGAGGCGGCCGCCGAGTTCGCCGCCCTCGCGCCCGAGGGGTACACCCCGGCGCAGCTGGCCCTGCGCTGGATCGTCCAGCAGCCCGGCGTGACCACCGTGATCCCCGGCGCCCGCTCACCGGAGCAGGCCCGCGCCAACGCGGCCGCCGCCGCCCTGCCCGAACTCGGCGCCGAGACCCTCGACGCGATCCGCGACCTCTACGACCGCCGCGTCAAGGACCAGGTCGAGCACCGCTGGTAGGACCGGGCCGGCACGCTCACGGCTCCAGGAGCAGCTGCCACTCCTGCTCCTGGTCGCCGGAGACCGACCCCTGGTCCTGCGCGGTGAAGGCGTGGTTCAGCGTCTCGCGCGCCTTCGCCACCGCCTCGGGGGCGCCCTGCACGGTGACCGTCACCGCCCCGGACAGCCGGCCGGCGGTGCCGGCCGCGCCGCCGTCCCCCGACGGGCCGGCGGTGTCGTGTTCGAACGTTGCCGTGTGGATCGTGGCCCGTTCGTCGGCGGGCAGTTCCCGCGCCGACCCGAAGGCCGGTTCCAGGGCCCGCACCACGGCCCGTGCGTCGGCGGCGCTGCCGCCGCTGAGGGTGAGGGTGAGCTCGGTAGCGGACATCGTCGACGCACTCCTCGGCTGGTCGTCGTGAGCCATGCGCTTCGTGTAACCGTCCGGTGATCGGCCAAACAGTCCGCCGTCCGGACCGGTCAACCCGGCCGAACCGGGAACACGGCCCGGAGAGGCGACAAGGGCCGGACGAGCCGGGAGGAAAGCGTTGGCCGACAGGGAGCACGGTACGGACCCGGTGAACGACTGGGGACGGCACGAGACCGAGGAGGAGCGGGCCGACCGGAAGTGGACCGAGCTCATCCAGGAGGTCAGGGTCGCCCAGACCGGGGTGCAGATCCTGTTCGGTTTCCTGCTGACCGTCGTGTTCACCCCGAAGTACGGTCAGCTGGAACAGACCGACAAGACCATCTACATCGTCACCGTCGTCCTCGGCGCCGCCACCACCGGGGCGCTGATCGGGCCGGTGTCGCTGCACCGTCTGGTGTCCGGGCGGCGGATCAAACCGCAGGCGGTGGAGTGGGCCTCCCGGATGACCTTCGCCGGCCTGGTGCTGCTGCTGGCCACCATGACCAGCTCGCTCGTGCTCATCCTGCGGGTGGCGACCCACAACGGGGCCGTCACCTGGATCGTCACCGGCGTCGTCGCGTGGTACCTGCTGTGCTGGTTCGGGGTGCCGCTGTGGACCCGGCGCCGTCATACGACGAGGTGAGGCCCGGCGCCGCCAGCTGCCGGTCGTGCAGGCGGCCGAGCAGCAGCACCGACACGGTCGCGCCGACCAGCGCGCAGAACATGTCCCACTGGGTGTCCCACACATCGCCCTGCGTGGCGAGGAACGCGTCCGCCGCCTGGCCGCCGACCACGGCGGCCAGCCACTCCAGCATCTCGAACACCGCGCTGAAGGCGAGGCAGGCGCACACGGTCAGCGGAGCCAGCCAGCGGCTGCCGCGCAGCGGCGAGGTACGGCTGAGCAGCTCCCGCACCAGCACCGCCGGCACGAATCCCTGCATGAGGTGCCCGAAGCGGTCGTAGGGATTGCGGTCCAGCCCGAAGGTGTCGCGCACCCAGTCGCCGGCGGGCACCTCGGCGTAGGTGTAGTGCCCGCCCACCGCCAGGACGAGCGCGTGCGCGGCCAGCAGGCAGCACAGCAGGTCCGTCAGCGGGAAGCGCCGCCGGGTCAGCACCGCCAGCGGCAGCCCGATCAGCACCCACACCGTCTCCAGGAACCAGGTGGTGCGGTCGTGCGGCGCCCAGGCGGAGACGGCCAGTCCCGCGACGACGACGGCGGCGAGCAGCGCGGGCAGCCGGCGTCGGGGCGGGGCGGGACGTGCGGCGGTCATGGTGGTCATGGGGGCTCCTCCTCGTCGAGCCCCCATCGTGGCCGCGGCGGGCGGGCCGCGGCATGAGTACGGCTACTCACCGCCGCCTGGGCAGCACCGCGGGGCGGGCCGGGGAAGCGTGGGCGGGGGTCCTCAGCCGAGCGCGTCGCGCAGCGCGGGCAGCAGCGTCTTCGACGCCCAGTCGATGAACTCCGGCTGGGTCTCCCCGCCGATCTGCACCAGCGCGACCTCGTCGAACCCGGCGTCGGCGAACGGCCGCACCGCCTCGACGAAGGCCTCCGGGTCGTCACCGCACGGGATCGCGGCGGCGACGTCGTCCGGCGTCACGAACTGCGTGGCCGCCTCGAACGAATCCGGGTGCGGCAGCTCGGAGTTGACCTTCCAGCCGCTGCCGAACCAGCGGAACTGGGCGTGCGCGCGTTTGACGGCCGTGTCCCGGTCGGGGTCGTAGCAGACCGGCAGCTGGCCCACCCGCGGCTTGCCCGCGCCGCCGTGCCGGTCGAAGGACTGCAGCAGGCCCCGCTCCGGCTCGGTGGCGATGACCAGGTCCGCCAGCCGCCCGGCCAGCGCGCAGGACCGTTCGCCCGAGACGGCGATGCCGATGGGCGGCGGCTCGTCCGGCAGGTCCCACAGCCGCGCCGACTCCACGTCGAAGTGCTTGCCGCGCCGGGTGACGTGGCTGCCCCCGAACAGCGCCCGGATGATCCCCACGGCTTCCTCGAGCATCTCGTGGCGCACGTCCACCGACGGCCAGCCGCCGCCCACCACGTGCTCGTTGAGGTTCTCGCCGGAGCCCAGCCCGAGCCGGAACCTGCCCTCGGAGAGCAGTTGAACGGTCGCCGCCTTCTGCGCCACCACCGCCGGGTGGTAGCGGACGGTCGGGCACGTCACGTACGTCATCAGCGGGATGCGCGAGGTCGCCTGCGCGGCCGCGCCCAGCACGCTCCAGGCGTACGGCGAGTGGCCCTGCGCGCGCAGCCAGGGGAAGTAGTGGTCCGACGTCACCGAGAAGTCGAAGCCCGCCTCCTCGGCCCGCACCACATGGTCGACGAGCTCACGGGGGCCGGCCTGCTCCGTCATCATCGTGTATCCGATCTGCACCATGGGCGACGGGTCCCCTGCGCGCCCGGCCGGAAACGACGGCCCGGCCGCCCCCGGCAGCCTCCGACCAGCAGCCCTGACAGCGCCGACGGCCCGACAGAGCGGTCACGCGGCGGCCCGCGGGGCAGGATGCCGTCATGACCGCTCGCCCGCTGCCCCTCGGCAGCCCCTCCGACCAAGGCGTCGACCCGTCCGGCGTCCACGCGTTCCTCGACGCCGTCGAAGCCGCCCCGGACATCGAGCCGCACAGTGTGATGGTCGTCAGGCACGGCCGTCTCGTGGCGTCCGGCTGGTGGGCGCCGTACACGGCCGGACGCCCGCACCTGCTGTACTCGCTCAGCAAGAGCTTCACCGCGACGGCCGCCGGGCTCGCCGCCGCCGAGGGGCTGCTGGACCTCGACGCGCCGGTGATCTCCTACTTCCCGGAGTTCGCGGCCGACGTCACCGACCCGCGCAGCCGGGCGATGCTGGTGCGGCACGTGGCGTCCATGGCCAGCGGCCACCTGACCGAGACGCTCGAACGGGCGCGCGCGGCGGACCGCGGGGAACTGGTGCGCGGCTTCCTGCGGATCCCGCCGGACGGCGACCCGGGCACCGTGTTCGCCTACAACCAGCCCACCACGTACACCCTCGCCGCGATCGTCCAGCGCGTCACCGGTCAGCCGCTGAGCGCCTACCTGCGGCCCCGGCTGCTCGATCCGCTCGGGATCGGGGAGATCGCCTGGCTGCGCGACCGGGCCGGCCGTGAACTGGGTTTCAGCGGGCTGCACGCCACCACCGACGCGATCGCCCGGCTCGGCGAGCTGTATCTGCGCGACGGGGTGTGGGAGGGCGAGCGGCTGCTGCCGGAAGGCTGGGCGGCCGAGGCGTCACGCGTGCACATCGACACCGCCGACGGCACGCCCGAGGGGGCGCTGTCGGACTGGCAGCAGGGCTACGGCCTGCAGTTCTGGCGCTCCCGGCACGGTTACCGGGGCGACGGGGCGTACGGTCAGTTCTGCCTGGTGCTGCCCGAACACGCCGCCGTGGTCGCGACCACGGCGGCGACCGTGGAGATGCAGCGACTCCTGGACCTGGTCTGGACGCATCTGTTGCCGGCCTTCCGCCCCGGACCGCTGCCGGGCCGGGCGGACCAGGACGCCGCGCTGCGGGACCGGCTCGCCCGGCTGGCCCTGCCGCCCGCCGAGGGCCGGCCCGCCCCGCCGGAAGGGGCGGGCCGGCCCTCGGCGTGGTCCGGCGCCGTGTTCACCCCGCGGGGCGGCCGGTGCGCGGGGCTGCCGAAGCTGACCGAGGCCGCGGTGACGGCGGACCCGGACGGCTGGACGCTGACGCTCACCGAGGACGGCCACCGCCTCCCCTTCCGGATCGGGCGGAGCGGCTGGCGGGCCGCTGACGAGCCGCTGCCGACCGCGGTCAGCGGGGGGTGGGCGGACGCCGCCACCCTCGCCGTGGACATCGTGTTCCTGGAGACGCCGCACCGGCTGACGGTGACGTGCTCGCTGCCGGACGGGACGTTCACGGCGTCCTGGCGCACGACGCCGCTGCACGGTCCGGGGCTGCGGGCGCTGCGCGCGCCGGTGTACTCAGGCTGACGGCATCCGGAAGGTCCGCAGGACGGTGCTGAGCGCCTGCCGGTCGGCGGCGTCGTCCCAGTGGGCGGCCGGCGCCGTCCAGCGCAGCGAGAAGCCGCGCCCGCCGCCGAGCACCACGCCCCGGCCGAAGGTGCGCACCTGCGTGCCGCCCACCCGGGACAGCCACTCCATGTCGGCGGCGCTGTGGCCCTGGTAGGTCGTCGCCCGGATCTCGCCGATACGCCGGAAACCGGGGTAGCGCTCCAGCTGGGGCTCCACGTCGTCGCGCCACACCGCGACGGGGTCCGGGCCCACCCGCTTGCTGTAGGTGACCGCGAGGGTGCGCGGGTCGCCGTGCGCGCCGAAGGTGACGCGGTAGGCCACGCCGGACTGGCGGTCGGTCCGCAGCCGCTTCCAGCCGTCCGGGAGGGCGACGGAGAAGCCCTCGGGGGCGGTGTACCGGTGGAAGCCGGGCGGGAGGGCGGTGGCCGACGTCGACGCCGACGCCGACGCGGAGGCCGAGGCCGAGGCGGAGGGTGACACCGGCGGCGACGCGGACGCGGAAGGGGGCCGGGTGGCCGGCGCGGTGGTGACGGGGGCGGAGGCGTGGCCCTCGGCGCGCCGGCCGGATCCGGCCTGGGGCGTGGTCGCGTGGGCGGTCGCGGTGGCGGACCCGTGGGGCGCCGCGCTGGTGCCGGTGCTGTCCAGGCCGGGCAGCTGCCGGGTCGCGGCGAGGACGGCGACCACGACGGTGACGACGGCCAGGGCGGTGCCGGCCGTCATGGCGCGTCCGCTCCAGCCCGGGGCGGCCTGCGCGGCGGCGGTGACCAGAGCGCGCACCCGGTGCCCGGCCGGTACCGGCGTGGCCGCCCCGGGCTCCTCGGTGAGGACGGGGGTGAGGGCCTGCCGGAGCGCGGGGCGGGTGAGCCGCTCGCGGGAGTCCTTGCGCAGCAGCCCCTGCACGGTCCGGGTGAGCGGTCCCGACCGCACCGGTGTGCGCAGCGGGAGCCGGTCCACGGCGCGCAGCGTGGACTCCGGGCGGCCGCGGTCCCGGAACGGCGGGCGCCCCTCCAGCATCGCGTAGAGCATGGCTCCGAGGGCCCACAGGTCCGCCGCCGGTCCGATCCGTTCGTCGCGGGCCTGCTCGGGGGAGGCGTACGAGGGCGCGGTCAGCCGGGGGCTGAGGGTGGTGCCGGCCAGCCCGAACCCGGCGACCACGACCGGCCCCCGGTCGGGCACGAACACCTGACCGGGGCTGAGTTCGCCGTGCGTGATGCCCTGGCCGTGCGCGGCCTCCAGGACGTCGAGCAGCTCCCAGGCGATGCGGGCCGCCCGCGCCTGGTCGAACGTGTCCTTCCGGAGGAGTTCGCCCAGGGGGGTGCCGTCGATCCACTCGGCGACCGTCCACAGCACGCCGTGCTCCGCCACGGCCTCGACGACCGTGGCGACCCGGCCGGGGCACAGTTGCCCCATGGTCTCGGACATGCTGACGATGCGGGCGGCGGCCCGGGGCCCGGCCTCGCCGTCAGGATCCGTCGGCAGGACGATCTGGGTGATCAGGCAGGGGCGCTGGGTGCCGACGTCCTTGGCGTACCAGCAGATTCTGTTCGTTTCGCGATGGACTATATCGACGAGTTGGTACTTTCCAGCGACCAACTCGTGCGTGAAGACATGCGCCTTGACCATGGTCATCCCTCGCCGAACCCCTGGCTCACCTTTCCCCCAGAGGTACGGGGGGTGCCACCGGCAGCGTTCAAAGAATCCGCGATCAAGCGGTGTTTTCTGGAATTCGGTCACCGTCGGACCGGCGTTCGTCGCGAAGCCGGCTGTTGTTGACGAGAATTCAGCGGAACGGCGCCCCGAATTCAGCGCAGGCCGAAACGCTCCGCCCAGGCCGCCACGTCGCCGGTGGTGGCGTTCCCGCCGCAGACCACCAGACCGAGCCGCGCCCCGTCACCGACCCGTCCGAGGACCCGCCGGGCCGCCGGCAGCAGGCAGCCGGCGGCGGGCTCGGCCCACACCTTGGCGTGCTCGGCGAAGTCGAGCGTGCCCCGCACCGCCTCCCGGTCCGGCACCACGAGCACCTCGTCGACCAGCGCCGAGACATGGTCGTAGGTCAGCCGCGACACGGACGGCGCGCTGAGCGTGGACACGAGGGAGGACAGGGCGACCGGTACCGGACCGCCCGCCGCCAGCGCCCGCGACATGGCCTCGGCGCCCTCGGTCTCCACGCCCCAGATCCGCACACCGGGCCGGCGGGCCCGCAGCGCCGCCGCCACGCCCGAGATCAGCGCGCCGCCCCCGATGCTGACGAGCACGTCGGTGAGGTCGCCGGCGTCCGCGGCCAGCTCCAGCCCGACGGTGCCCTGTCCGGCGATCAGGACCGGGTCGTCGAACGGGTGGACCAGGGTCAGGCCCTCGTCCCGCAGGCGGTGGGCCAGCTCGAAGGCCTCGTCCATGCTGTCGGTCAGGCGTACCGACGCCCCGGCCTTCTCGACGGTCTCGACACTGCGCGCGGGCGCGGAGCGCGGCATGACGACCGTGGCCTTGATGTGCAGGCCGGCCGCCATGACCGCGAGGGCGATCCCGTGGTTCCCGCCGCTGACCGCCACCACGCCCGCGGCGCGCTCGGCCCCGCTCAGCGCCAGCAGCTTCGCCGCCGCGCCGCGCGCCTTGAACGAGCCGGTGCGCTGGAGGACTTCGAGCTTCACGGTGACCGGGGCGCCGAGCAGGGCGGTGAGGCCCGGGCTCGGCAGCGTGGGCGTGCGCACCACGTGCCCGGCGATCCGCTCGGCCGTGGCTTCGATCTCCGAGATTTCGGTCATGACGGTCATGACGGCCGACCTTCCGGCGCGGGGGAGGCGGGGGCGCGCCGCCACGACTCTGACGCCCCGGCGCGGCCCAGGTCAACTCGCCGCCGCGAGCGCCGCCTCACAGATCACGACGCACCAGGAACTCCAGCAGCGACCGCAGCTCCCGCACCGCGGGCGGCCGCAGGGAGGCGTCCGCGAGGGCGTCCTCCACGGCCGCCAGGTGCCGCCGCGCCTCGGCCAGCGCCGCCGACCGGCCGCCCGACGCGTCGATCAGCGCGGCCGCCTCCTGCCACCGCTGCGGCGACGGGGCCGGAGCCTCCAGGAGCGCGGCGAGGCGGCGGGCCGGCGCCTCCGGGCCCTCCAGCACGGCCAGGACGGGGTAGGTCTTCTTGCCTTCCCGCAGGTCGCCGTGGACCGGCTTGCCGGTGACGGCGGGATCACCCCAGATCCCCAGCACGTCGTCGGCGATCTGGAAGGCGACCCCGAGATGCCGCCCGGCCCGGTCGAGGGCGGCGACCGTCGCGGGGTCCGCGCCGCCGAGCAGCGCGCCGAGCGCGCCCGCGCAGCCCAGCAGCGCGCCCGTCTTGTGCTCGGCCATCGCCCGGTACTCCTCGGGCCGCACCCGCCGCGGCCCCCTCCAGGGCCGGGCGGCGAACAGCAGGTCGTCGGCCTGGCCGCGCACCAGGTCGCCCAGCGCCGCCGACAGCGTCCGCACCGCCCGCGGCCCCGCCGGCGCCGCGGCCAGCACCTCCACGGCCAGCGCGAACAGCGCGTCACCCGCCAGCACCGCGGGGCCCGTGCCGTACGCCCTCCACACCGTCGGCCGGCGCCGCCGGGCCTGGTCGCCGTCCATGATGTCGTCGTGCAGCAGGGAGAAGGTGTGCACCAGCTCCACCGCGACGGCCGCCGGCACACCGGCCCGTCCGGCCGCCCCCGCCGCTTCGGCGCCGAGCACGGCCAGCGCCTGCCGCACTCCCTTGCCGCCGGACGCTGCGGCGGGCGCCCCGCCCACCTCGCACCAGCCGAAGGAGTACGCGGCCATCTCGCCCACCCACGGGTGCATCCGGCCGACGGCCTCCGCGAGGGCGGGCCGCGTCAGCTCACGGCAGCGGTCGAGGATCGCCTGCGCCTGCGCCTGCGCCTGCGCCTGCGCCTGCGCGTGCCCGTGCGCGTGCGCGTCAGTGGGCGCACCGAGCGCCGCGCGAACCGCCGTCATCGCACGACCTCCGCCCGGACGCCGAGTTCGTCCTCGGCGCGCGCCACCATCTCCCGCGCGTGCCGCAGCCCGAGCCGCTCCAACTCGCTTGCCAGCTCGGCCAGTTCGGCAGCGGTCTCGGAGCGGTCGCGGCCCAGCCGGGCCAGCGACTTGGCCAGCCCCAGCCGGGCCAGCGCCTGCCCGCGCGGCTCGCTCATCGCGGTGAACTCCGCCAGCGCCCGCGCGTACAGCTCCCGCGCCTCGGCGTGACGCCCGGCGCGGTACAGCACGTTGCCGCGCATCTTGTGGTTGTAGGCCAGCGCGCTGGAGAGGTTCATCGCCCGGCACGTCGTCTCCGCCCGCGACAGCAGCTCCAGCGCCCGCTCGGTGTCACCGTCCCGCACGGACACCACGTCGGCGAGCCCGCGCAGCGCCCAGGCATGGCCGCGCCGGTCGTCGGCGCGCTCCGCTATCTCCGCCGCCTCCTCGAACAGGGCGTGGGCGGTGTCGTACGACCCGGTCTGGCGGTGGATCTGCGCGATGCCCTCCAGCGCCCACACCGTGTGCCGTGCCTCGCCGCGCCGCCGCGCCTCGGCCAGCAACTGCTCGTGCAGCCTGCGGACGGCCTCGTAGTCCCCCTGGATGCGCCCGGTCTCGGCGAGTCCGGCGAGCGAGTAACCGCGTACGACGACGTCGCCGCCGAGCTCGCCGAGTTCGGCGGCGAGCTCCAGCAGCTTCCGGGCGAGCGGGAACGCGCCGCGCTGCCGGGCCAGCGTGCCGCCGCTCCACAGGGCCCAGGCCATCGCCGCGGTGTCCCCGGCCGCGCGGGCGGCGCGGTAGCTGGCCTTCCACGCCCGGTCGGCCTCGGCGATCTGCCCCAGCCGGCGGTGTGCCTCCGCGACCGCGAGCCCGGAGCGCGCCGCCTCGCCGTGCTGCCCGGCCCGCTCGGCCGCTCTGAGCTGCTCGGTGCCGGCCGCGAGCACCTCCGTCAGTGAGGAGTTGACGGACAGGGTGGTGAGGGCGCCCTGGTACTCCGGGGCGAATGCCTTGCCGTACATCGATGCCTTCCGGGTCATATGCACCCCGCGTATACATATTGTGTATACGCGGTGCGTATAGTGCGTCGAAATTCCGCCCCGGCCCGGTCGGGCCGGGGCGTCGTCTGTCGCCGGTCAAGACGCCGGGGAAGCGGAGGGGGTTGCCCGTGAGGCGTGGATCACTCGGCCGGGCTCAGTGCTGCTGGGCCCGCTGCGGTGTCGCCTCGCTCGGCCGTACGACGACGTGACCCTCGCCCTGCAGCATCAGCTGCACGGCCTCGCCGGAGCCGCCGCGCAGCATCGAGCCGATGGATTGCGAGCGGTGCAGCGAGGTGCGCAGACCGGCCGTCCAGCCGACCACGGCGTCCGTGTCGACGTACACCGGGTACTCCGGCGAGACCGGGATGACCAGGGGATTGCCCTCGCACACCAGGCCCAGCCTGCCCTGTCCGGTGAAGACGCTGTTGAACAGGCCGCCGCCGGCGATGCCCGCGCCCTTCACGGTGGCGATCCGGTACGACAGGGAGGCGTCGAAACACAGGACGTTGCGGCCGTTGACGGTGAACTCGTCGCCCGGGTCGACGTCGACGACGAAACAGTTCTGCGCCTCGTGCGCGAACCAGGCTTCGCCCTGTCCGCGCACCGCCATCAACGGCAGGCCCTCACCGGTGACCGCGCGCTTGAGCATGCCGCCCACGCCCTGGCCCTTGCGCTCGAACTGCAGGTTGCCGCGGTAGGCGATCATCGCGCCCTGGCGGGCGAGCATCTCGCCGTTCACCGCGTACTTGATGCACTTGGCGTTCTCGACCGTCATGCCGGGCGCGGCGGCCGGCCGGACCATGTGCTCGCTGGAAAAGAGGTCACCCTTCATGCGGGCATCCTGTCCCGGAAGATCTCCCTCCGCCAGGACGGCGATCCCCCGGCGGCAACTCCGGTGCCGTGCGCGGGGCGGGGCGGATCAGGACGGCCGCACTGTGTGCGAGATGAGTCACATTTACTCGGTGCAACTTTCTTCCGGCCCGTCACATCTCCCCATGCGAAGCACAGTTGGTCACTTGTTGATCACTGGGTGGTGCGGTTTTGCAAAGTATTGCCATATGTCGCACCGAATCAGGCGATTTACTCTTTACATGAGCATGACTGATCCGTAAGGGTTTCGCCTCGGGGCCCGACCAGCCCCCATGTCGCACAACAGCGCCATGTCCCAAGGCAGTCGGTGACCCCGGCCGCCTTGCCAGGAAGGAACCCTCATCAGTGCGTAGACCGCACATACGCAGCGTGGCGGTCGCCGTCGTCGTGACGACGGCCGCCACGGGTCTCGCCGGCACCGCCTTCGCGGGCCCGGCCACGGGGACGACGAGCCACGCGGCAGCCGCCGCCCACACCTCGGCCGCCTCCGTGGTGGCGGCCGCCCGCACCGCAGCCTTCGCCCACGCCTCGCAGACGGGGGTCTCCCAGGGCGACGAACTGCGGGCCGTGGACGTCATGATCGACCCGGAGGGTGCCCGGCACGTCCGGTTCACCCGCGCCCACCAGGGCATGCCGGTCCTCGGCGGCGACCTCGTCGTCCACCTTTCCGCGCGGCTGGCCTACACCGGCGTCACCCGGGCCGCCGACCGCACCGTCCGCCTCGCCGCCGACGACGCCGCGGTGTCGCCCGCGCAGGCCGAGCGGAAGGCCGCCCAGGTCGCCAAGGGCGACGCCGGCAGCGCCGAACTCGTCGTCGACGCCCGCGACGGCGCGGCCGCGCTGGCCTACCGGGTGACGGTCAGCGACAGCGACACCGCGCAGGCCGGCGGCTCCCGGACGGTCGTCATCGACGCCGTCACCGGCAAGGTCCGCAGCAACACGCCCGACAACGACGAGTTCCTCTCGCCGAAGCTCCTCGACACCCTGCGCAAGCGCGGCGAGACGCTCGACCCCGCGACGGGCATCGCCTCCCGCGCCGCGGCGCTGACCGCGTCACCCGTGTCCGGCGCCACCACCTACCCCCGGACGGCGAAGGGCACCGGCAAGTCCCTCTTCGTCGGCAGCGTGCCGCTGACCACCACTCAGACGGCCGCCACCAGCTTCCTGCTGAAGGACCCCACCCGCTGGGGCACCGAGACCCGGGACGCCAAGGGCCTGGAGCTGGAGAACTTCAGCCGGGGCAAGAAGTTCACCAGCACCACCAACATCTGGGGCAACGGCGCCGTCTCCAGCCGGACCAGTGCCGCAGTCGACGCCCAGTACGGCATCACCAAGACCCTGGACTTCTACAAGAAGACCTTCGGGCGCAAGGGCATCGAGAACAACAGCAAGGGCGCCCGCGCCATGGTCCACTTCGGGAACAAGGTCGCCAACGCGTTCTGGGACCCGACCTGCGACTGCATGCTGTACGGCGACGGCGACGGCGACATGTTCAAGAAGCCGCTGGTCGTCCTCGACGTCTCCGGCCACGAGCTCACCCACGGCGTGGTGGACGCGACCGCCGCGCTGGAGCCCACCTATGTCGACGAGTACGGCAACCAGTACGGTGAGCCGGGCTCGCTGAACGAGTCCCTCGCGGACATCTTCGGCTCGAACGTCGAGTTCTTCGCCAACAACGTGAAGGACAAGCCCGACTACCTCGTCGGCGAGAAGCTCGGGCTGGCCCAGAAGTTCCTGCGCCGCCTCGACCACCCGTCGCTGGACAAGCTCGAGGGCACGATCGACTACTGGGACCCGACCACGTACGACGCCGAGGTGCACGCCGGCTCCGGCGTCTCCTCCCACGCGTACTACCTGCTCGCCGAGGGCAGCGGCGCCAAGACGATCAACGGCGTCGCCTACGACTCGCCGACCTTCGACGGCTCGACGGTCACCGGCATCGGCCGCACCAAGGCCACGGCGATCTTCTACCGTGCCCTGACCCGCTACATGGTCTCCACCACCGACTTCCACGACGCGCGCACCGCGACGCTGAAGGCGGCCAAGGACCTGTACGGGCTCAACAGCCCGGAGTACCTGACCGTGAACAAGGCCTGGGCCGCGGTCAACGTCACCAAGGCCAACACCCCGGCCGCACGGAACTGACGACCCGGCACCGGTGAGCCGGCCCCCTGCACATTGTCGGGGCGGCCGGCTCACCGGCTTCCGCCGAGCCGGCCGCCGTCAACTGACCGCCGTCAGTCGGTCGCCCGCAGCCCGAGCCGTCAGTCCGAGGCCGACCAGAGGCCGTCAGCCGGAGGCTGTCAGTCGGGGCCGTCAGCCCGAGGCCGTCGGCTCGGCGGTGACCAGACCCCGCCGGTAGGCGATCGCCACCGCCTCCGTGCGGCTGGCGGCGCCGAGCTTGGCCAGGATGTTGGAGACGTGGACGCTCGCCGTCTTGCCGCTGATGAACAGCTCCTCGCCGATCTGCCGGTTGCTGCGGCCCCGGGCGAGCAGCCGCAGCACGTCCTGCTCACGGGCGGTCAGCGGTGAGGGAGGCCGCGCCGCACCCGCGGACAGCCGGCCGCGGCGTATCAGCCCGTCCAGCCGCTCGGCCAGCGGCGTCGCCCCGAGCCGCCCGGCCGTCTCGCGCGCCGCGACCGCCTCGGCGGCCGCCTCCTCCCGGCGGTCGGCCGCGAGCAGCGCCTCCGCGTACCGGAACCGGCAACGGGCCAGCTCGTACACGTCCCCGAAGCCGAACGCGGCCACCGCCGCTGCCCAAGCGGCCGCGTCCGGTCCGGACACCGCCCGCGTCCACTCCGCCTCCGCGCGCGCCAGCCACGCCATGCCCTCCGGCCCCTGCGGCACCCCGTTCCTGTCCCGCCCGGCCGACGCCCGCGCGGACCGCACCAGTTCCCCCGCCACGTCCGCCCAGTGCCGCGCCCCGGCGGTGTCGCCCGTCAGACGCAGCTCCGCGGCCCGGTCGGCGACCGCCGACAGTGCGAGCGCGGCGAGCCGGACGGTGACGTCGGGAAGCGTGCCCGCCTCGTCCGTCAGCGCGGCCACCGTCTCCCGCACGCACGCCACCGCGGCCTCCGGATCGCCCCGCAGCGCGGCGGCGTCGGTCAGCGCGATGCCCGCGGCGAGCGTCGCCATCCAGTCGAAGCGCCCGGCAGGCAGCGCCCGGGCCCGCTCGACGGCGTGCCGGTCGCCGCGCGCCAGGCTCACGTACAGCGCGGGAGCGGCCGCGTACCCGACCGCCGGGGACAGCACCTCGGCGTCGGACTCCGCGGCGCGCAGGCACTCGTCCCAGCGTCCCAGCGTGTACAGCACCAGCAGCTGCAGATACCGCATCTCCGTCGGATACGGCGACGACAGCAGGCCCGCCCGGCGGGCGCGGTCCAGCCCCTCGCCGATCCAGGGCAGGCACTCCTCCAGCTCGCCCGACTCGAAGCAGCCGACGGCGAGGTTGAACAGCGCCCGCATCTCCACCGGCGCGTTGCCCGATCCGCGCGCCAGCTCACGGGCCGTCCGCAGCTTCGCCCGGCCCTCCGGCGTGCGGCGCCCGCCGCCCTCCATGCAGGACAGCGAGATCAGCAGGTCCGCCCGGGCGTCGGTCAGGCCCAGCCGCTCGGCGACGGCGAGGGCCCGGCGGGCGACCTCGAGCGCGGTGTCGTTCTCTCCGACCTGACGGGCCGCCACCACGTGGGTGGCCGCCGCCCACACCCAGGTCCGCGACGGCGGGTCGGCCGGGATCAGGGCGAGCGCCTCGCTGCTGTAGGCGAAGGCCGCGCTCAGGCTGTCGACGCTGAGCAGGTTCCCGGCGAGCGTGTAGCGGACCCGCGCGGCGAGCTCGGAGTCCGCGTCCTGGCCGATGCCCGCCAGCGCCGCCCGGGTCAGCGACACCGCGCGGTGCAGCTCCCCGGCGTGCGCGGCCGCCGCCGAGGCCCGCAGCGTGAGCGTCACCCGGTCGCCGCGCTCGCCCGCGGGCCGTACCGCCGGGTCCACCGCCGACCACAGGTCCAGCGCCGCCTCCAGGTGCCGCAGCTCCTCGGCGGGCGCGCCGAGGAGCTGGGCGTGATCGGCCGCCTCCAGCGAGGCCGCGAGCGCCTGGGCCAGGTCGTGGCTCGCGCGGTAGTGGTGGGCGCGCTCGGCCGCGGTCTCCGCCGGGTCGCCCCGGCCGGCCGCCAGCAGCTTCGCGAACGCGCCGTGCAGCCGCGCCCGTTCGCCCGGCAGCAGGTCGGCGTACACCGCCTCGCGGGCCAGGGCGTGCCGGAAGGCGTACGTGCCGCCCTCACCGGCCACCAGCAGCTGCCGTCCGACGGCCTCCCGCAGCGCCGACTCCAGCTCCTCCTCGGGCAGCCCCACGGCGTCCCGCAGCAGATGGTGCTCCACCCGGCGCCCGGCGACCGCGGCGGTCCGCAGCACCTGCTGCGCGGTCTCCGTCAACTGCTCGAAGCGGATCAGCAGGACGTCGGCCAGACCGCTGGGCACCCCGTCCGCCTCCCCGTCCGCCGCCGTGTCCGTCGCCGCGAGCAGCTCCTGCGCGTAGAAGGCGTTGCCCTCGGCGCGCTCGACGATCCCGCGCACCGTGGCCTCCGGCAGCGGGCGGTCCTGCAGCGCGCGCACCAGCCGGGTCACCTCCCCGTCGGCCATCGGCCGCAGCTCCAGCCGCTCGACGGACGGCAGCCGCACCAGCTCCGCCAGCAGGGGCCGCAGCGGGTGGCGCCGGTGCAGGTCGTCGGCGCGGTAGGAGGCGAACACCGCCAGCCGGTGGGTGGGCGGGCCGCCCGCCGCGTGGTTCCCCCCGTTCGGCCGGAGCCGGGAGCGGGGGAGCTGCAGGACGCCCCGGCTGAGCAGGAAGCGCAGCAGGTCACGGGAGGACTGGTCGGCCCAGTGCAGGTCCTCCAGGACCAGCAGCAGGGGAGCGATGTCCGACAGGTCGGCCAGCAGGCCCGCCATGCCCTCGAACAGCCGCAGCCGCCCTCCCTCGCCGCCGGAGCGCGCGGCGGCGCCCACGTCGTCGTGCCCGGCGCCGGCCCGCGTCCCCAGCAGCCGGTCGACCACCGGGTGCGCGGCCGGCACGTCGGCGAACCGCGCGTCGGCCGCCAGTACGCCCAGGATCTCGGTGAACGGCAGGTACGGCAGGCCCACGTCGCCGAGGTCCACGCAGTGACCGGTCAGCACGGTGGTCCCCGCCCGCGCCGCCCGGTCCGCCACCTCGTCCAGCAGCCGGGTCTTGCCCACGCCGGCGTCACCGGCGAGCAGCACACCGCGTGGCTCGCCGCCGCGGGCGCGTTCCAACACCCGGGAGAGACGGGCGACTTCGTCCTCCCGGCCGATCAGTGGCGTGGTGATCAAGCTCTGCGGCACGGATCCATCCTGGCACGGCGCCGCCGGCGCGGTCCGCCGGCCACGGGCCTTGGGGGCTCAGCGCAGCGTCTCGGCCCAGTTCGCCGGCACCCGCCCGGCCGGGCCCGGCGCCGGCTGGTCCGCGGGGCGGCTGACGGGCGGAGCGAGGTCGGGCCCCGACTCCAGCAGCCGTGAGCCGGCGAAGTCCCAGAACCAGCTCTCGCCCGGCTCGAAACTGCGGATCACCGGATGGCCGGTCTCGTGGTAGTGCGCGGTGGCGTGCCGGGCGGGGGAGTCGTCGCAGCAGCCGATGTGCCCGCACTGCGCGCAGCGCCGCAGGTGGAACCACCAGCCGCCGGCCGCCTCGCACTCCACGCACCCGGTGCCGCTCGGCGGGACGGCGGGGTCGATTCCGTCGAGGTCGGTCATGCGGTCTCCTCGGGTGGTGGTTCGTCGTCCGCCGCGGTGAGCGGCAGCAGGACCTGGAAGCGGGTGTCGCCGGGTTCGGACTCGACCTGGAGGGTGCCGTGGTGCTTGTTCACCACGATCCGCCAGGAGATGTCCAGCCCGAGCCCGGTGCCCTCGCCCACCGGCTTGGTGGTGAAGAACGGGTCGAAGATGCGGCCGCGGATCTCCTGCGGCACGCCGGGGCCGGTGTCGCGGAACTCCACCAGCAGCCGGTCGTGTTCGCGTGCGGTCCGCACGGTCAGCGTGCCCTCGCCGCCGGCGCCGCCGATGGCGGAGACCGCGTTGTCGATGAGGTTGGTCCACACCTGGTTCAGCTCCGCCGGGTAGGCGGGGATCTTCGGCAGCGTGCGGTCGTAGTCCTTGACGACCTCGATCCGCGGGCCGATCTTCCCGGACAGCATCAGCAGGGTGCTGTCGAGGAGTTCGTGCACGTCGGCGTGGCGGAAGGGGGCCCGGTCGAGCTGGGAGTACTGCTTGGCGGCGTCGACGAGGGTGGAGACGCGGGTGGTGGAGTCCTCGATCTCGTCCATCAACAGCTCGGTCTCGACCGTGTAGTTGAGCCACCCGATGGCGCCCGGCAGGACATCCGGGCCCACCTCCGCGGCGACCTGCTCCAGCCAGTCGGGGTCCAGCCCGGCCTGCACGAACACGGGCGCGAGCCGCCAGCCGTCCGGGATGCCGTGGTCGTCGAGCCAGTCCGCGACGGCGTCCTCCCGGTCCGAAGCCTCCAGCGGGCTGAGCGCGGGCGCCTTCGCGACGCGTTCGGCGGTGCGCTCCTGGATCTCGACCAGGTTCGCCAGCGCCTCCCGGGTGTACGGGCCCGCGGAGATCACGCGCAGCTTGTGCCGCATCTTCGCCACCCGCTCGCGCAGCGCCGCCGTGGCCCGCACGGCCGCCGCCGCGGGGTTGTTCAGCTCGTGCGTGAGCCCGGCGGACAACGAGCCCAGCGCCAGCAGCCGTTCGCGCTGTCCGATGGCCCGCTGCGTGCTCTTGGACCCGAAGAACAGGCCCTCCAGCAGATGCGCCGCCATCGGGAACCACTCCCGCATGATGTCCGCGAAGGTGTCCGCGGGCAGCACGAAGAACCGCGTCGGCTCGGTGACCCGCATGGAGTTGTTGTAGACCTGCGGGACGCGGTCGCCGAGGTAGGCCTGCATGGCCCCGGCGTACACCCCCCGCTGCGAGGTGCGGCTCACCTCCACGTCGTCGCCGCCCACCCGCCGGTACAGCACGACCGTGCCCTCGAGCATGACGTAGAAGCAGGTGGCCGGCTCGCCCTCGGTGTAGACCGGGCCCGGCTCGAACCGCTCCACCCGGCCCTCGGCGCACAGCCGGCCGAGCTGCTCCGGCGTGAGCTTCTCGAACAGGAACAGCGAGCCGATCTCCCGCGCGCTGCACGGCATCACCTGCCCGCTCACGACTGCTCCAGGTAGCGGTGGACGAGCATCACGGCCATGGCTCCCTCTCCGACGGCGGACGCCACGCGCTTGGCGGACTCCGCGCGCGCGTCGCCCGCGACGAACACGCCGGGGACGTTGGTCTCCAGGTGGTACGGCGGCCGGTCCAGCTCCCAGCCGGCCGGCGGCCGCCCGTCCGGGGTGAGGTCCGGCCCGGCGAGGATGAACCCGTGCTCGTCCCGCTCCACCGTCCCGTCCAGCCAGTCGGTCCGCGGCGCCGCGCCGATGAACACGAACATCCACTGCGCGTCGACGAGTTCGGTCCGCCCGGTGTCGACGTCCCGCAGGGTGAGCTGTTCCAGGTGACCGGAGCCGTGCGCGGCCTCGACGACCGTGCGGGTGCGCACCGAGATGTTGGGCACCTCGGCGATCTGCTGGATCAGATAGTGCGACATCGACGCCGACAGGTCCGGGCCGCGCACCAGCAGCGTCACCGACTTGGCGACCCGCGACAGGTACATCGCCGCCTGCCCGGCCGAGTTGGCGCCGCCGACGATGTACACATCGTGCTCCTGGCAGGAGGCCGCCTCGGTCAGCGCCGAGCCGTAGAACACCCCGCAGCCGGTCAGGTCGGTGCAGCCCGGCGCGTCCAGCTGCCGGTAGGACACGCCGGTGGCCAGGATCACGCTGTGCGCGGTCACCGCCGAGCCGTCCGAGAACCGCACGGTGCGCGCGGAGCCGTTGACCTCCAGCCCCGTCACCTCCCGCGCGGTGAGGATCTCCGCGCCGAACTTCGACGCCTGCCGCCTGGCCCGATCGGTCAGCTGCGCCCCCGACACGCCGTCGGGGAAGCCGAGGTAGTTCTCGATCCGGGAGCTCTGCCCGGCCTGTCCGCCGGTCGCCGACCGCTCCACCAGCACCGTCCGCAGGCCCTCGGAGGCGCCGTACACCGCGGCGCCGAGTCCGGCCGGTCCGCCGCCGACGACCACGAGGTCGTAGAACTCCGCGGCCGGCGTCGTCGCCAGCCCCACCCGCTCGGCCAGCTCGGGCGCCTCCGGCTCCACCAGCGGCGTCCCGTCCGCGGTGATCACCAGCGGCAGTCGCCGCCCGTCCTGCCCGGCCGCCTTCAGCAGCCTCTGACCCTCCGGCTCGTCCGCCGAGTACCAGCGGTACGGGACCTGGTTGCGGGCCAGGAACTCCCGCACCTCGGAGGAGCGCGCCGACCAGCGGTGCCCGACCACCTTCGTGCTGGGCACCGGCCTGAAGTCGCTTGACCGCCAGGCCCGCAGCAGGTCGTCCACGACCGGGTACAGCTTCTCCTCGGGCGGATCCCACGGCTTGAGGAGGTAGTGGTCCAGGTCGACGACGTTGATCGCGTCGATCGCCGCGTTGGTGTCCGCGTACGCGGTCAGCAGCACGCGCCGCGCGCCCGGGTACACGTCGAGGGCCTGCTCCAGGAACTCGATGCCGTTCATCTGCGGCATGCGGTAGTCGGCCAGGATCACCGCCACCAGGTCGCCGCGCAGCTTCAGCTCGCGCAGCGCCTCGAGCGCGGACTCGCCGGACTCCGCGCGCACGATCCGGTACGACTCGCCGTAGCGCCGCCGGAGGTCCCGGGCGACGGCGCGGGAGACTCCCGGATCGTCGTCCACGGTCATGATGACGGTCCGCGCCGCGTCGGACGCCTGTGCCATAGGTCTCCCACCCCGAGGCCGGATTCACGGCACGGCGCGGTCCGTCGCAGAGACGGTCGCCGCGCCGGCTCCAGCTCATCGTATGTTCGATCGGCCCGCTGTGCCCCTCCCGCTTCGAGGTCCCGCTGGTGGCGTGGTGAAGACTGGCCCCTACGGAAGTGGGAACGACACAGGAGGCAGCCGCATGACGGGCCCGATCACCGCAGGGGTCGACGGAACCGAGGAGAGCGTCGCCGCGCTGGGCTGGGCGGCCAGGGAGGCGATCCGGCGCGGGCGGGCGCTGCGGGTGGTGCACGCCTGGCGGTTCCAGCCGTACGAGGGGCTCGACGCGGCCGACGCGGAGACCCAGGCCGGGTGGGTGCGCGACGCGGTCGACGAGGCCGTGCGGGCGGTCACCGCACGCCATCCGGAACTCGAGGTGAGCACCGACGTCGTCGAGGGCCCGGCGGTCGACACCCTGGTCGCCGCCGCGGCGGACGCCGAGATGCTGGTGCTGGGCTCGCGCGGGCACGGCCCGGTCGTCGGCTTCCTGCTGGGCTCCGTGGGCCAGCAGGTGATCGCCGCGGCGAAGCGGCCGGTGGTGCTGGTGCGCGCCGGCGACCAGCCGACGGGGGAGGCGGCGGGCCGCGAGGTCGTCGTCGGCCAGCAGGGCGATCCGGAGGACAGCGCCGAGACGCTGCGCTTCGCGTTCGAGACGGCGGCCGCCCGCGGCGCCACCGTCCGCGCGGTACGGGCCTGGACGCTGCCTCCGGTGTTCGCCTACAGCCCCGGCTCGCTGGAGCTCCTCGACGAGGCCGGGGGACTGGAGCCGTACGAGAAGAAGGCGCTCGCCGCGGCGCTCGAGCCGTGGCGGGAGCGCTTCCCCGGCGTCCCCGTGGTCGAGCACGTCGAGATGGGCAGCGCCGGCCAGGTGCTGCTGTCGGTGGCCGCGCGGGCCCAGCTGATGGTCGTCGGCCGGCGCGCGCACCGCACGGCGGTCGGCGCCCGGATCGGCTCGGTGGCGCACGGGGTGCTGCACCACGCCGGCTGCCCGGTGGCCGTGGTCCCGCACGGGTGAGTCACTCGGCCGCGGTGGGCTGCAGCGTCTCCCGGGCCTTGGGCAGGATGTTCTTGATGTAGTCCTCGACGGCCGTGTCCAGCCCGATGTCGTGCTGGGCACGCTCGGACAGGTACCAGCGGTGTTCGAGCAGCTCGTGGTAGATCTCGGCCGGGTCCATCGCCCCGCGCAGTTCGAGGGGCACGGCCCGGACCGTGGGCCGGAACACGTCCCGCACCCAGCGGTGCGCGAGCACCTCAGGGCGGGCTGCGAGGGGGTCACCCGGGGCGTAGTCGTCCTGGGTGGCCATCCAGCTCTCCAGGTCGGTCAGCAGCCGCCGCGCCTGGTTCTCCTCGGCGTCCAGGCCGGTCAGGCGCAGCAACTGGCGCTGGTGGTGGCCGGCGTCGACGACCTTGGGCACGAAGGTGACCGTGTCGCCGTTGGAGGCGCTCTCGATCTGCATCTCGGCCACGTCGAAACCGAGGTCGTTCAGGCGGCGTATCCGGCGTTCTATGTAGTGGTACTTGCCCGCCGGGTACACCGAGGTGCGGGTCAGCTCCTGCCACAGGCCGCGGTAGCGGGCGCAGATCTCCATGCCGAACTCGATCGGGTCCACGGACGGGTGCAGCGCCCCGGACGCCTCCAGGTCGAGCAGTTCGCCGCTGATGTTCACGCGGGCGAGGTCCAGGTCGTAGTCCCGCTGGCCGGGGCTCAGCCGCGGGTGCAGTTCGCCGGTCTCCGCGTCGACGAGGTAGGCGGCGTAGGCGCCCGCGTCGCGCCGGAAGAGGGTGTTCGACAGCGAGCAGTCGCCCCACGCGAACCCGGCGAGATGCAGGCGCACCAGCAGGACGGCCAGCGCGTCCATGAGACGGTGCATGGTGGCCGGGCGCATCGTCGTCTCGAACATCGACCGGTACGACTGCGATCCGCTCAGGTGCCGGGTGATCAGCACCGGCTCCAGCGGGGCGTCGTCGCCGTCCTGGCGGCCGGTGACCACGCCGAGCGCGTCCACCGCCGGGATGCCGAGCTTGTCGAGGTCGCGCAGCAGCTCGTACTCGCGCAGCGCCGGCCGTTCGGCGAGCTCCTTGACGGCGATCACCTCGTCGCCGGCGCGGGCGTAGCGCACGACGTGACGGGAGATGCCGCGCGGCAGCGGAACCAGGTACTCCTCCGGCCACTCCTCCAGCGGCAGGTGCCAGGGGAGTTCCAGCAGGAGCGCGGGGTGCTCCGGGTTGGTCGCGCTGATCTGCAGTGCCATGGGCGGGGTGACCTCGTCCTGCTTCGCGGTTGATCGTCACCTCACCTTAGAGGGCGCGCTCCTTCGCCTGAAGTGCCGTTTCACGCACCGGACCGCGGTGCGCGGGCCCGTGGCCGGGCAGCAGCAGGTCGCCGGTCAGTTCCGCGAGGACGTCCAGCGAGGCCACCGCGCGGTCGCGGTCGTGGTGGAACATGCCGGGCAGCAGTTGCGGGCCCCGGATCCGGGAGGTGGGGTGGGCGGTCACCAGCGCGTCGCCGGCGATCACCACGCCCGCGTCGGGGAGGTGGAAGGCGACGTGCCCGTCGGTGTGACCGGGGGTGTGCACGGGCACCGGCCGGCCGGGCAGGTCCCAGGCGGTCCCGGCGGCGACCGGGAACGGCTCGGGCGCGGACACGGGGACGTGGGCGGTGCCGCCGGAGCGCAGGGCGCGCAGCGCCCAGGGCAGGACGCCCGGCCGCCAGCTGTTCGCGACGACCTGTCCGACGGTCACCTGGTGCAGGAACTCCCGGCGGGCGTGCGGCACTTCGGCCGGGTGGAGGAGGACGGGCGTGCCGTGGG
Source organism: Streptomyces sp. NPDC031340 (assembly GCF_055569945.1). NCBI lineage: Bacteria > Bacillati > Actinomycetota > Actinomycetes > Kitasatosporales > Streptomycetaceae > Streptomyces > Streptomyces sp. NPDC031340. The sequence continues at coordinate 12,604 of NZ_JBVIIE010000028.1, read as the reverse complement.
CGGCGCGCAGGTACTCGGCGGAGCCCAGGTGGTCGTTGTGCGCGTGGGTGATCAGCACCGCCGTCACCGCATCCGGTGAACTGCCCACCGCCGCCAGGGAGTCGAGGAGCAGCTGCCGGTCCCCGGGATAGCCGGTGTCGACGAGGGTGACCTCGTCGCCCTCGGTGAGGATCACCCAGTTGGTGTCGCTGCCGTGCACCAGGTGGATGCCGTCGGCCACTTGCCGTACGTCTGCCCGCATGGCGTCAGCAAAGCAGACCCCGGAGGGCGCGCGACCACCGGGTCCGGGCCGGTCGGCGGTCCGCGTCGACCACCGGGTCCGGGCCGGTCGGCGGGTCCGGGCCGGCGGCCTTCCGGCTCAGCGCACGCCATGTGGGCGGAACTGCACGCTGATGCGCGGTCCCGCGGCGCGTGCGGACTTCGGTACGCAGTGCTCCCAGGTCCGCTGGCAGGAGCCGCCCATCACGATCAGGTCGCCGTGGCCCAGCGGACGCCGTACCGTCCCGCCGCCGCCCACCGGGCGCAGCAGCAGGTCCCGGGGGGCGCCCACGGAGAGGATGGCGACCATCGTGTCCTCGCGCGCGCCCCGTCCGATCCGGTCGCCGTGCCAGGCCACGCTGTCCCGGCCGTCGCGGTAGTGGCACAGCCCGGCGGTGGCGAACGGCTCGCCGAGTTCCGCGGCGTAGTGCGCGGACAGCGCGTCCCGGGCCTCGGTGAGCACCGGGTGGGGGAGCGCGTCATCCGGGCCGTAGAACGCGAGCAGCCGGGGCACGTCGACGACGTGGTCGTACATGGCGCGGCGCTCCGCCCGCCACGGCACCTCGGCGGCCAGTTGCTCGAACAGGGTGTCCGCGCCCTCGAGCCAGCCGGGCAGCAGGTCGATCCAGGCGCCGTGACCGAGCGGCGTACGGCGGATCCCGTCGAGGGGACCGAGCCGCAGTCGGTCGGCCTGGTCGAACAGGGAGCCCTGGAGATGCCTGGTCATACGTCCAGCGTACCCCTGACTCGAAAGTCTGTTCGTGTGGATTTCCGGGGTCGCTCCGTGGCCGCATCGCTCTTTCGATACATCGGTGTATCGGATACATTCTCGTATCGAGTGAGGGGCGGTCATGGCGACGGAGGCGACAGCGGTGGAGAAGGCGACGGCGGAGCAGGCGCCGCGGCGGGTGACCCGGCGCCGGGTCCGGACCCGCGCCAACCTGCTCGACGCCGCCTTCACGGTGTTCGCCGCCAAGGGCTTCGGGCGCGTCTCCATCGAGGAGGTCTGCGAGGCCGCCGGCTACAGCCGGGGCGCTTTCTACTCCAACTTCGCCAGCCTGGACGAGCTGTTCTTCGCCCTGTACCGGCAGCGCGCCGACCTGATCGCCGAGCAGGTGTCCGGGGCGCTGGCCCTCGACGGCCCCGACTTCGAGGTGCCCGCCGCCGTCGACCGCGTCACCGAGGTGCTGCTCCTCGACCGGGACTGGCTCCTGGTCAAGACCGACTTCCTGGTGCACGCCGCCCGCGATCCGGCCGTCGCCGGGACCCTGCTCGCGCACCGCGCGCGGCTGCGGGAGGCGATCGCCGACCGGCTCGCCCGCACCCGCGGCCTCGCCCGGCCGCCCGGCGTGCTCGGCGACGCCGACGGCGCGGCCCGTGCCGTGGTCGCCGCGTACGACGGAGTCACCGTCCAGCTCCTGCTGGACGAGGACGTCGACGGCGCCCGCCGCTGGCTCAAGCAACTGCTCACCGCCCTGCTGACGGACGGCAGCGGCACCCCCGAATGACACTCCCGGGTCAGACCCCCGAGTGACACCCTCGAGAAAGGCAACGGTCGCCATGGATGCGGACGTCATCGTCGTCGGAGCGGGCCTGGCGGGGCTGGTCGCCGCGCACGAACTCACCAGCCGGGGCCGCCGGGTCGCCCTGGTCGACCAGGAGAACGCCGCCAACCTCGGGGGACAGGCGTTCTGGTCCTTCGGCGGGCTGTTCCTCGTCGACTCCCCCGAGCAGCGCCGCCTCGGCATCAAGGACTCCTTCGACCTCGCCTGGAGCGACTGGCAGGGCAGCGCCCGGTTCGACCGGGTCGACGACGAGGACTCCTGGGCGGTGCGCTGGGCGCGTGCCTACGTGGAGTTCGCGGCGGGGGAGAAGCGGTCCTGGCTGGACGGCCACGGCATCAAGCTGCTGCCCACGGTCGGCTGGGCCGAGCGCGGAGACCTGCGCGCCGACGGACACGGCAACTCCGTGCCCCGCTTCCACATCGCCTGGGGCACCGGCACCGGCGTTGTGGAGCCGTTCGCCGGGTACGCCGAGCGGGCCGCGCGCGAGGGGCTGCTGACCTTCCACCACCGCCACCGGGTCGACGAACTGGTCATCGAGGAGGGCGCCGTCCGCGGGGTGCGCGGCACGGTCCTCGCCGAGGACCGCTCGCCCCGCGGCGTGGCCTCCAACCGGGACGCGGCCGGCGAGTTCGAACTCACCGCCCAGGCCGTCGTCGTCACCACCGGCGGCATCGGCGCCAACCACGACATCGTCCGCCGCTACTGGCCCGAGCGCCTCGGCACCCCGCCCGCCGAGATGGTCACCGGCGTGCCCGCGTACGTCGACGGCCGCATGCTCGACATCAGCGCCGCGGCGGGCGTACGGCTGGTCAACCGCGACCGCATGTGGCACTACACCGAGGGCCTGCGGAACTGGGACCCGATCTGGCCGGGGCACGGCATCCGCATTCTGCCGGGGCCGTCCTCGATGTGGTTCGACGCCCTCGGCCGCCGCCTGCCCGAGCCCTGCCTGCCCGGCTACGACACCCTGAGCACCCTCGAACACCTGCGCACCACCGAGGACATCGCGGGCTACGACCACTCCTGGTTCGTCCTCACCCAGAAGATCGTGGAGAAGGAGTTCGCGCTGTCGGGCTCCGAGCAGAATCCCGACATCACCGCCAAGGACAAGGGCGCGGTCCTGCGCGACCGCCTGCTCGGCAAGGGCGCGCCGGGCCCGGTGGACGCGTTCCTGCGCAAGGGCGCCGACTTCGTGACCGCGCCGACCCTGGAACAACTCGTGGCGAAGATGAACGAGCTGACCGACAAGCCGCTCCTCGACGCCGCCGTACTGCGCCGCCAGATCGAGGCCCGCGACCTGCAGATGGCCAACCCGTACAGCAAGGACGCCCAGGTGCAGGGCATCCGCAACGCCCGCCGCTACATCGGCGACCGCCTCGGCCGCGTCGCCACCCCGCACCGCATCCTCGACCCGGCCGCCGGACCGCTCATCGGCGTCAAGCTCCACGTGCTGACCCGCAAGACCCTCGGCGGCATCCAGACCGACCTCGACTCCCGCGCCCTGGGCCCCGACGGACAGCCCATCGAGGGCCTGTACGCGGCCGGTGAGGTGGCCGGCTTCGGCGGCGGCGGCGTCCACGGCTACAACGCCCTGGAGGGCACCTTCCTCGGCGGCTGCCTCTTCTCCGGCCGGGCGGCCGGCCGGGCGGCGGCGAAGCAGACGGCCTGACCGGCCGGCCGGTGCAAGAGATCTCCGGCTGCTTTGGATCCGGGAACACCCCGGACGGCCCGAAGAACCCGAATGACGCGGGGAGAAGCAGGAGTCACGGCGGGGCGTACCTCTAACCTGGGCTCGAACTGATCATCGCCACCCCCCAGGAGCGCATGTGAGGACGTCCCGCAGACGGACCCGAAAGGCCGTCACCGCTGCCGTGCCCGTCGTGGTCGCGGCCCTGCTCGCCGCCGCCCAGCCCCCGGCGGCGGGCACCGTCGGCGCGCCCGGCGTCGGTGACCCGTACTTCCCGCTCGCCGGCAACGGCGGCTACCACGTCGGACACTACGACCTGACCCTCCGCCACGACCCCGACACCGGGCACCTCGACGGCACCGCCGTGATCACCGCCCGCGCCACCCAGGACCTGACCCGCTTCGACCTCGACCTCAAGGGCCTGACGGTCACCGGCGTCACCGTCGACCGCAGCAGGGCGGACTTCCGCCGCAGCGGCCAGGAACTCGTCGTCACGCCGTACCGTCCGCTGCGCAAGGGCCGGCAGTTCCGGGTCACCGTCACCTACCAGGGCACCCCCGGGCCGGTCACCGACCCCGACGGCTCGCCGGACGGCTGGATCCCCACCGACGACGGCGCGTTCGTCGCCGGGGAGCCGCAGGGCGCCATGACCTGGTTCCCGGCGAACAACCACCCCAAGGACAAGTCGGCGTACGACATCACGATCACCGTCCCCGAGGGCCGCACCGCCGTCTCCAACGGCGTCCTCGTCGGGCAGCGCACCGCGCACGGGCAGACCACCTTCCACTGGCGCCAGAGCGAACCCATGGCCGCCTACCTCGCCACCGCCACCGTCGGGAAGTTCCAGGTCGAGCAGTACACCACCCGCGACGGCCTCCGCGTCTACAACGCCGTCGACCCGCGCGAGGCCGCCGCCTCGGCACCCGTGCTGAAGCAGCTGCCGTCCGTGCTGGAGTGGGAGAGCAAGCTGTTCGGGCCCTACCCGTTCCGCGCCGCCGGGTCGATCGTCGACCACGCCCCGGACGTCGGGTACGCGCTGGAGACCCAGTCCCGGCCCCTGTACGACCGCGCGCCCGACCTGGGCACCCTGGTCCACGAGAACGCCCACCAGTGGTTCGGCGACTCCGTCTCCCTGACCACGTGGAAGGACATCTGGCTCAACGAGGGGTTCGCCACCTACGCCGAGTGGCTCTACAGCGAACAGCACGGCGGCAAGACCGCCCAGCAGATCTTCGACGCCCTCTACGCCCGCCCGGCGGACGACGAACTGTGGGCGTTCCCGCCCGGCGACCCGGGCAGCGGCGCGAACATCTTCGGCGCTCCGGTCTACGAGCGCGGCGCGATGGCCCTGCACGAACTGCGCGTCGCCGTGGGGGACCCGGCGTTCTTCCGGATCCTGCGCGCCTGGGCGACCGTGCACCGCTACGGGCACGGCACCACCGCTCAGTTCGTGCGGCTGGCCGACAGCGTGTCGGGCCAGGACGTCGACAGCCTGCTGAAGACCTGGCTGTACGCCCCGGGGAAGCCGGCCACGGCGTAACCGGCCGGACGTTCCGCGGGACCTCCACGGGATCCCAGCGGGACATCCGCGGAACGTCCGACCCCGCCGGCACGGCACACGCCGCGTGCACAGCGACCGCCCGTACCCGGCACGGTCACGGCGGCCACGCGTCGCGAGGGCGACGACGTCGTGGCCGGCGTGACCGGCACCGGCACGGGCGTCAGCGGTTCTCCGGCCTACGGACGCCGGAGCAGGGCCTGTTGTCCGCTGTCACGTCTCACGCGCCGCGCCTGCGGGCGACGGCGCGTCGGCGCCGCAGCGCGCGCCGTTCCGTCTCGTCGGTGCCGCCCCACACACCCAGGATGTCTCCGTTCTCCAACGCCCACTCCAGGCACTGCTCCTGGACCGGGCAGCGTGTGCACACCGCCTTCGCCCGCTGCGTCTGCAACAGCGCCGGGCCCGAGGAGCCGATCGGGAAGAAGAGCTCGGGGTCCTGGTCGCGGCATGCGGCATGGTCTCGCCAGTCGTTCATCCAAGTCACCTGCGATCGAAGTCGTACGCGCCCTCGCGGATGGCTTACTCGCTTTCGGGTCACCTGTCGACGCGTGGACGAAACAACCGACTTCCGATGTGGGCGACTTCACTGCTCCCGCATGCCCCACGGGGATCCGTAAGCGGTCAGCAGATCCAGGAACGGGCCGGCCGGGAACGCCTCGGGGCCGAGCACGCCGGAGCCCGACCAGGCGCCGGTGGCGATGAGTTCGAGCGCGACGACCGGGTTGACGGCGGTCTGCCACACCACGGCCTGGCTGCCGTACTCCGTCATGGACCACTGGTTGTCGACGACGTGGTACAGGTAGACCTCGCGCGCGGCCCCGTCCTTCGTGCCGCGCACCCAGGTGCCGGCGCACGTCTTGCCGTGCATCCGCTCGCCCAGCGTCGCCGGGTCGGGCAGGCAGGCGGCGACCACGTCCCGGGGCGAGACGGCCACCGGGCCCGCGGCGCCCGGCACGGTCACCGGGTCGGTGCGGTCCAGGCCCAGCAGGTGCAGCGTCCGCAGCGTCTCGATGAACTCCCGCCCCAGACCGTACTTGAAGGTGACGCGGCGCGCGTCGACCCAGCGCGGGACGAGCAGCACCTCCTCGTGCTCCACGTTCACGCACTCGACGGGGCCGATCCCCTCGGGGAAGTCGAACACCTCCGGCTCGCTGAACGGCTCGGTGGTGAACCAGCCGCGGCCGGCCTCGTAGACCACCGGCGGGTTCAGGCACTCCTCGATGGTCGTCCAGATGCTGAACGACGGGGCGAAGTCGTAGCCGTCGACGGTGAGGTTCGCGCCGTCGCGGATGCCGATCTCCTCGATGTCGTCGAAGAGTTCGTCGGCGGCGTAGCGCGCGAAGACGTCCGACAGGCCCGGCTCCACGCCCATGCCGACGACGGCCAGCGCGCCCGCCTTCTCCCACTCCCCGGCCAGGGTGAACTGGTCGTCGCCGAGTTTGAGGCCGCACTCCTCGTAGGGGCGTTCGGGATGCGGGCGCGACAGCGACATCGCCATGTCGAGATAGCCGGCGCCGGCGGCGAAGGCCGCGCGGAACAGAGGCATCACGAACCGCGGGTCGGTGGCGTTGAGGAGCACGTCGCAGTCGTGCCGGCGCAGCAGTCCGGTCACCGCCGCCTCGTCGCCGGCGTCGACGCGCTCGGCGCTGAACCGGTCGTCGCCGACGGCCGCCACCGCCGCCTCGGCCCGGGCCAGGTCGTAGTCGGCGACCACCATCGCCTCGAAGAACGGGCGGCGGGCCGCGATCCGGGTGACGGCGGTGCCGACACCGCCGGCTCCCACGAGCAGGACACGCATGAGGACTACTCCCTCGGCAGAAGGTCTACGGACGGTGGGGCCCCGGCGCCGATACAACGCCGCCCGCTCCCGTAAGGTCAATGGCGTTGGCATAAGCCGCGGACCGGGAAGCGGACAGGTGAGGAGGGCCCCGGATGCCCAAGCCCGTGGTGCCGGAGAACAAGCGCCGCCGGCGCCGGCCCACCAAGAGCGGGACCGTGCTGTCCGAGCGGCTGATCGTGGAGACGGCGCTGCGCATGCTGCGCGAGCACGGCAGCGCGGGCCTGACCGCCCGCCGTCTCGGCCTGGCCCTGGACGCCGACCCGAGCACCCTCTACCGCTACTTCCGCGGCATGGACGACCTGACCCTCGCCATCGGCGACGCGCTCATCGGGCAGGCGCTGGACGGCTGGCGGCCGACGGGGGAGTGGCGGGCGGACCTGCGCGCGATCGGGCTGCGCATCCACGCCGCGTACGTCGCCCATCCGCAGGCGGCCCAGCTGACGGCGAGCCGGGTCACCGGCCGGGCCAACGAGCTGGCCGCCGACGAGGCCGTCCTGGACGTCCTGCGGACCGCCGGGTTCCCGCTGCCGGACACGGTGCGGATCTACCACGCCTTCATCGACCAGACCCTCGGCTTCGCCGCGCTGGACGCCGCCTCCCTGGCGCTGCCCAGCGCCGCGCTGCACGCCGACGAGGACATGTGGCGGTCCACCTACGCCCGCCTGCCCCGCGCCACCCACCCCCGCATCGCGGAGGCGGCCCCCCTCCTGGCGACCCGCATGGTCACCAGCGCCTACCCGACGGCCCTGGACATGCTCCTGGACAGCGCGGCGGCACGCCTGACGGCCTTGGAGGCCGGGCAGACCGGGCAGGACGACGGGTAGGACGACGGCCAGACCGGGCAGGACGGTCGGTACGACGGGCAGGCCGGGTGCGTGGCGCGGCGGTCGGGCGGTTCAGGCCCCGTTGTCCGGGCCGTCCCGGCGTCGCGGTCCCGGGCGGAGCGCGTCCGCCGCGGCCTCGGTCACCGCGTCCGCCACCGCGGCCAGGGCCGGGGATTCGAGCTTCCATTGCTGCCAGTACAGCGGCACGTCCAGGGGGCGCCGCGGAGCGAGCGGGACCAGCCGGCCGGTGCGCAGCAGCTCCCCGGCGTGCAGCTCGGGCACCATGCCCCAGCCGAGCCCGGCGGCGACCGCGCCGAGGAAGCCCTCCGAGGTGGGCACGGCGTGCCGTACGGTGCTCGCGCCCCGCGCGCCGCGCCGCAGCCGCCGGACGAACATGTCCTGGAGGTCGTCGGCGCGGTCGAAGGTGACCACTGGGGCGTTCGGGAGGGTCTGCCGCAGGGGCCCGTCCAGATGGCGTGCCGCGAAGTCCGGGGTGGCCGCCGCCGTGTAGCGCATCGTGCCCAGGGCGCGCATCGAGCAGCCCGGCACCGGGTCCGGCGACGAGGTCACCGCCGCCATCACCAGGCCCTCCCGCAGCAGCTCCGCGGTGCGCGTCTCGTCCTCGCGGCGCAGTTCGAAGCGCAGCGGCGGTTCGGGCGGCACCCGGGTCAGCGCCGGCAGGAACCAGGTGGCCAGCGAGTCGGCGTTCACCGCGATCGCCACCCGGGTCGGCTCCCCGGCGCCGCTCATGCCCAGCTCGGCCCGCGTGTCGTGTTCCAGGCGGGCGAGCTGGCGGGCGAATCGGACGACGATCTCGCCGGACTCGGTGGGCCGCACCGGCTTGGTGCGCAGCAGCAGGACCCGGCCGGTGCGCTGCTCCAGCGCCTTGACGCGCTGGCTGACCGCGGACGGCGTCACGTGCAGGGCGGCCGCCGCCGCGTCGAACGTGCCCTCGTCCACGACCGCGAGCAGCGTCCGCACCAGGTCGAGCGGAAGGTCCGTCATCACGAACACTAATGGTACGTAAGAATCCTTAGCTGTACTCGTGGCGGGCGGATGCCTAGCGTGGAGGCCGTGTCCCCAGCTCTCACCGCCGCGGCCGCCGGCTTCGGCACCGGTCTGTCGCTCATCGTCGCCATCGGCGCCCAGAACGCCTTCGTGCTGCGTCAGGGCGTCCGCCGCGACGCGGTCCTCGCCGTCGTCGGCATCTGCGCCCTGTCCGACGCCGTCCTCATCGCGCTCGGCGTCGGCGGGGTCGGCGCCGTCGTGGTGGCCTGGCCGGGGGCGCTGAGGGCGGTGGGCTGGATCGGCGGCGCCTTCCTGCTGGCCTACGGCGTGCTCGCTGCCCGCCGCGTGTTCCGGCCGGGCGGCGCCCTGAGCACGGAGGGCGAGGCGGCCGGGTCCCGCAGGCGGGCGGTGCTCACCTGTCTGGCGATGACCTGGCTCAACCCGCACGTCTACCTGGACACGGTGTTCCTGCTCGGCTCGATCGCCGCCGACCGCGGCCCGCTGCGCTGGACGTTCGGGCTCGGCGCCGCGCTGGCGAGCCTGTGCTGGTTCGCCGCGCTGGGCTTCGGCGCCCGGCTGCTCGGCCGCTTTCTCGCCCGGCCCGGCGCCTGGAGGGTACTGGACGGCCTGGTCGCCACGACGATGATCGTCCTCGGCGCCACCCTCGCCGCCGGAGCCTGACCCCCGGCTCCCTCGTCCACGGGTCCCGGTCTGAGCCTGGGCCTCCTCGTCCACGGGTTCCGGTCTGAGCCTGGGCCTCCTCGTCCACGGGTTCCGGTCTGAGCCTGGGCCTCCTCGTCCACGGGTTCCGGTCTGGGCCTGGGCCTCCTCGTCCACGGGTTCCGGTCTGAGCCTGGGCCTCCTCGTCCACGGGTTCCGGGTCTGACCCCGGCCCCCTCCTCCACGGGGCCCGTGTCTGAGCCTCGGCATCCTCGACCGCCGGTCCCGCACCTGAGCCTCGGCCGCCTCGGCCGTCGCTCCCGGACCTGAGTCCCGGCCCCTCGGCCGCGGGCCCCGGGTCTGAGCCCTGGCCTCCCCGACCGCCGGTCCGGGGTCCGAGCCTCGGCTTACCGACCGCCGGTTCCGGACTTGTGTCCGGGCCTGGCCGACCGCCGGTTCCGGCCCCGAGTCCCGGCCTCGTCGACCGCCGGTTCCGGGCCCCGGGCACCGCATTCCCGGCCGCCCCGTCCCGGGCCCCTGGACAGGGCTGCGATAGTGAACCCCGGACCAGAAAGATGTAACCGGCAACCAGGAAGCCCGTGGACACCAGCGAGAGCAGCACCGAACCGCAGACGCCGACCCCCGACGCCGTCGCCGCTCCGCCCCGGCGCGGCTGGCGCCGCTGGGCCATGGACACCCGCCCGCTGCGCATCCCGGCCTACCGGCGGCTGTGGTCGTCGACGATCGTCACCGCCGTCGGCAGCCAGCTCACCGCGGTCGCCGTGCCCAAGCAGATCTACGACATCACGCACTCCTCGGCCTGGGTCGGCGCCGCGAGCCTCGCCGGGCTGCTGCCCCTGATCGTCTTCGCGCTGTGGGGCGGGGCGGTCGCCGACAGCATGGACCGCCGCAGGCTCCTGCTGATCACCAACACCGGCATCGCCGTCACCTCACTGCTGTTCTGGCTGCAGGCGGCCTCGGGGCTCGACTCGGTCGCCGTGCTGATGATCCTGCTCGCGCTGCAACAGGCGTTCTGGGGCCTGAACGCCCCGGCCCGCAACGCCTCCATAGCCCGCCTGGTGCCCGAGAACGAACTGCCCGCGGCCAACGCGCTCGGCTCGACGGTCATGCAGACCGGCCAGGTGGTCGGCCCGCTCCTGGCCGGCGTGCTGATTCCGGTCATCGGCCTGCCCGAGCTGTACCTGATCGACGCCCTCGCGCTGTGCGTCACCGTGTGGGCGGTCTACCGGCTGCCCTCCCTGCCGCCGCTCGCCGGGACGGCGGCCCGTCGTGCCGGGGTGCGGGAGATCGCGGCGGGGTTCCGCTACATCTCCCTGCACAAGGTGCTGCTGCTGTCCTTCCTCGCCGACATCGTCGCGATGGTCCTCGGCATGCCCCGCGCCCTGTTCCCGCAGCTCGCCGCCCAGACCTACGGCTCCTACGGCGAAGGGCTCGCGCTCGGCCTGCTGTTCGCGGCCATCCCCATCGGCGCCGTCCTCGGCGGACTGTTCTCCGGGACGTTCTCCCGGGCCCGCCGGCACGGCTGGATGGTGATCGGCGCGGTCGTCGCCTGGGGCCTGGCGATCGCCGGTTTCGGACTGAGCCGCAACCTGTGGATCGCGGCCGTCTTCCTGGCGGCGGCCGGGGTGGCCGACATGGTGTCGATGGTCTTCCGCGGGGCGATCCTGCTGTCCGCCGCCACCGACGAGATGCGCGGCCGCATGCAGGGCGTCTTCACGGTCGTCGTGGCGGGCGGCCCCCGCCTGGCGGACGTCCTGCACGGCACCGCCGGGTCGGTCCTCGGAACCCGTACGGCGGTCGCGGGCGGCGGCCTGCTGGTCGTCGTCGTGATGCTGGGCCTGGCCGCCGCGGTGCCGGCGCTGCGCCGCTACCGGATCTGAGGGCCCACCGGGGCCCACCGGGGCGCGGCGCCCCTATAGGGGGCTGCGGCGGTGGGTCGCGCACTCCATGAGCTTGACGCGGGTCATCTCCAGCCGGTGCGCGAGGATCTCGGCGACGCCGCGCACCAGCAGCATCCCGAGCTCCGGATCCTCCTCGCACAGCCGCAGCACCGCGTCCGCGTCGAACTCGTAGGCGCGCACCGGGCTGAAGGCCTGAGCGCCGAAGTCCCATTCGTGCGGCGGGAACAGCCAGGACCAGCCGAGCAGATCGCCCGTGCCGAGGCTCGCCACGGTCACCCGCTGCAGCGCGTTGACCTGCTGGTCCAGGGTGACCGCGCCCGAGCGGATGACCCAGAAGCGGTCGGCCCTGCCCCCGGCCTCGAAGATCCGGGCGTCCTCGGGGAAGGACACCTCGTGCGCGAGGGTCATCAGGCGCCGGCGCTGGGGCGGGGGCAGGAAGGTCAGCAGCTTGATCGCTTTGGTCATGAGGCGGGGCTCCTCGCCGGCGTGGGTTTCCGGTGTTTCCCTAAGCCCATTTCAGCCGCTGCGCGGGCCCGGAGCACCTCGGAGGACGGAGTTTGCCGCCGGAAATCGCCGGCCTGGTGCCGACGCAGGAAAAAGCCCTGGCTGGACGGGGGAAACCAGCCAGGGCCGTAAGCGGTGGCGCCGGAGGACGGTACGTTCGACTCCGTCACCACGTATGGATGAACGGTAAACCATCCGTCGGTAAAATGCGTACTCGAAAGCCGGTCACGTGACCTGTTTCACTTTCGACGACCCTTCGGGCCGGTCCGAAGGGTCGGTGCGGCTCGGAGGTCAGTGCGGCTCGGTGTGCCTGCCTGGCGTCAGGATCTCGTCCAGCACCCGGAGCACGGTCTCGTAGGCCAGGGTGCGGACGGCGGCGTCGCGCGCCGCCTGCGGGTCGCTCGTCGTCAGATCGTCGCTCCGGGTCCGCCACGTCCGGTGCTCCTCCCGCGCGCAGGCCCGCGCCCGCTGCAGCCGCCTCAGCAGTTCGTCCGAGTGCACGACATCGCTCATGCAGTCCGCGTACCCCCGGTGAGCCGCTCGATGGCCGCGCGTGGACGGCCGGTGGTGGATGTCCGGGAGGGGGAGGTTTGGCATGGCTTGCGGAGGTCAGCCGGTTATAGAGACCTGCGGGGTTCGCGCGGTGCGACGCGGCCGCCCTCGGCCGGGCGGGGTGGTGCGGGGGGGGGGGGGGGGGGGGGGGGGGGAGGGGGGGGGGGAGGGGGGGGGGGGGGGGAGCGGGGCTGGGGGTGGGAGAGAAGGGGAGGGGGCCCCCCCC
>NZ_JBVIIE010000027.1:88995-114386 GCF_055569945.1 Streptomyces sp. NPDC031340 | reverse complement strand
CCCCCCCCCCCCCCCCCCCCCCCCCCCCCCCCCCCCCCCCCCCCCCCCCCCCCCCCCCCCCCCCCCCCCCCCCCCCCCCCCCCCCCCCCACGGCCCGTTCAAGCGCCGCCCGCTTGACATCCGTACCGCCGCACCCGACCATCACTCCGTGAACCTGTCAGACAGCCAGACAGCTGCCCGGGTGCCGCGGCGCGTGAGCGCCATGGAGGCGGTGCTCGGCCATCTGCGCGATGCCATCGAGCGCGGTGAGTACGCCGTGGGCGACAAGCTGCCCTCGGAGGCGGAGCTGTGCCGCAGCCTCGAAGTCAGCCGGCCCGTGCTGCGGGAGGCGCTGCGGGCGCTGCAGACGATGGGGCTGACGGTCTCCAGGACCGGCAAGGGCACCTTCGTCGTCGCCAGCGCCGTCCAGGACCCCACCTTCGGCGACTACGCGGCCGGCGACCTGATGGAGGTCCGCCGGCACGTGGAGATCCCGGTGGCGGGCTACGCGGCCACCCGCCGCACCCCCGAGGACCTCGACCACCTGGCGCATCTGCTGCGGCGGATGGAGGAGGAGACCGACACCACCTCGTGGGTCGCGCTCGACACGCTGTTCCATCTCGCCGTCGCCCAGGCCGCCCGCAACCCGGTCTTCCGCCGGGTCATCGAGGAGATCCGCGACGCGCTGGCGCGTCAGTCGGCGTTCCTCAACGAGCTGGGCGGACGCCGCGAGCAGTCCAACCGCGAGCACCGGGCGATCGTCGAGGCGCTGATCGACGGTTCCGCCACCGACGCGGCCGACGCGATGAGCCACCACCTCGACCGCGTCGAGACGACCCTCACCGACATCGTGCGCCCCGCGCGCACGGAGGCCGGCCCCCAGGCGTGAGCAGGCGCGTCCCGCACGCGGACGCCGCCGAGACGGCGCGTCACCCGCACGCCGCTCCCCGAAGAAGAAGGCACTGATGCACAACAGTCCCGTCGCGGAGGCACCCCCGGTCCGCGAACCCCGCCACGCACCCGTCGCCCACCTCGTCCGCGGCGGGCTCGTCGAGGGCGTCCACCACGGCTCCGTCGTCGTCCTCGGCGCCGACGGCGAGGTCCGGCTGCGGATCGGCGACCCCGAGGCCGCCTTCTATCCGCGGTCCGCCCTCAAGCCCCTCCAGGCGGTCGCCATGGTCCGGGCCGGGCTGCCGCTCGACGGGGAACTGCTGGCACTCACCGCGGCCAGCCACTCCGGCGAGGAACGCCACCTCGCCGGGGCCCGGCGGATCCTCGAGGCCGCCGGGCTCACCGAGGACCGTCTGCGCAACGTGCCCGACCTGCCGTTCGGCCCGGTCGTCCGGGACGGCTGGGTGCGCCAGGGCCGCCACCCCTCCCGCCTCGCCCAGAACTGCTCCGGCAAGCACGCGGCCATGCTTCTCACCTGCACGCTCAACGGCTGGTCCCTGGACGACTACCTCGACCCGCTCCATCCCCTCCAGCAGGCGATCGCGGAGATCGTCGAGGACCTCACCGGTCAGCGCGTCGCGCGGGTGAGCGTCGACGGCTGCGGCGCGCCCCTGTTCTCCGTCTCCCTGCACGGCCTCGCCCGCGCCGCCGCGCGCATCGCCGACGCCGCCCCCGGCACCCCCGAGGCCCGGGTCGCCGACGCGATGCGCGGCCACCCCGAGATGGTCTCCGGGGCCGGCCGGGACGTCGCCGCGCTCATGCGGGCGGTGCCCGGGCTGCTGGCCAAGGACGGCTTCGAGGGCGTCCAGGTCGCCGCGCTCCCGGACGGCCGCGCCGTCGCGGTGAAGATCGCCGACGGCGCCGACCGGGCGCGCGTCCCGGTCGCCGCGGCCGCCCTGGCCCGGGCCGGCGTCGATCCGGCGGCGCTCGTGCCGTTCGCGGGCGGGCCGGTGCTGGGCGGCGGCCGGCCGGTCGGCGAGATCCGCCCGGCCCCCGCCCTCGCTCCGGCGGACGTGCCGGCCTGCGTGTGACGGCGGCGAGTCCGTCCGGTGCTCGCCCTCGCTCCGGCGGGCCTGCCTGCCTGCGTGTGACGGCGGCGGTGTGTCGGTCCGTGCGCTGTGTGCGTGGGTGGGGGAGATGGGGCGCGGGTCCTGGCGGCTGCGGTCGCCTTGGCGTGGGTCGGTTCGGGCCTGGCTCGGCGCTGGTTCCGTTCGCGGGTGAGCCGGTGCTGGGGGGGGGGGTTGGCCGGTCGGTGATGTCCGGCCGGTCGTCGCCCTCGCTGCGGCGGGCCGGTCGGCCTGCGTGTGACGGTGGTGTGTCGGGCCTGCGCCCCGTCACGCCCGGGGCGGAGGCCGATGTCCCAGCCGTCGCCGTCGCCGTCGCCGTCGCCGTCGGTGGCGCGGGAACGGGCGCCGGCCCGCGCCGGTGCCCCGCGACTCGGTGGAGGGGCGGAGGCGACCTGGCGGTCGGCGCCGCACCGCCGGGAAGGCGGAGGGCGCTTTCGCGTCATGGCTGACGGTCCGCCGCCCGCGACTGCCAGGTGGTGCTGCCAGGTGCGGCCGGGTACGGGCGGGCCTGGGCCGGGGACTCCCGGCCGGGGCCTGCCCGCGTCGATCACACGGCGGTCATGTGCGCGCCCCCGGCCGGGGGGTGAGGCGTCGCCTTCCGGCCATGTGGCGCCGCCACGCTGTCCGCGTGCCGAGCATGGCTTCTCCCGTCGATCTCCGCCGCTGTCAGCTCCTGGGCCTGACCGGCACCGCCTGCGTCGCGCTGGGCGGTGAGACGGCCGGCGCGCTGCCCGTGCGCGAGCTGCCCGCCCCCGCCGACGCCCGCGCCGCCGTCGGCCTGGTCGGCGCGTACTTCGGCGTGGTGCTGCTGATCGCGGCCTGGGTCCTGCTGGGCCGGCTGGTGCGCGGCGCCGAGCCGCCCACCCCGCGGGCCCTGGTGGTCGTGCTCGCCGTGTGGGCGGCGCCCCTGCTGCTCGCCCCGCCGCTGTTCAGCCGGGACGTGTACAGCTACCTCGCCCAGGGCGCCATGGCCGACGCCCACATCGACGTCTACGCGTACGGACCCGACCGGCTCGGCGGCCCGCTCGCCGAGGAGGTCGCCCCGCCGTGGCGGCACACCGGCGCTCCGTACGGCCCGGTGTTCCTCGCCGTCGCCTCCGCCCTGTCCGCGGCCACCCGTGGGGAACTCCCGGCGGGCCTGGCCGGGATGCGGCTCGTCGCGCTGGCCGGCGTGGCCCTGATGGCGGCCGCGCTGCCCCGTCTCGCCCGGCACAGCGGGGCCGACCCGGCCGCCGCCCTCTGGCTCGGCGCCCTCAACCCGCTGGTGCTGCTGCACCTGGTCGCGGGCGCCCACAACGACGCCCTCATGCTCGGCCTGCTCGGCGTCGGCCTGGTGGCCGCGCTCGGCCGCCGGCCGGTCCTGGGCGCCGTACTGGTCACCCTCGCCGCCCTGGTCAAGGTGCCCGCCGTGCTCGGGCTCGCCGCGGTGGCCGTGCTGCACGCCCGCGCCGGAGCGCGTCCGCCGCGGGCCGTACTGACCGCCGCCGCCGCGTCCGCCGCCACCACGGTCGCCGCGACGGCCGTCGCCGGCACCGGATACGGCTGGACGGGCGCCCTCGACACCCCCGTGTCACCGCGGAACTGGGCCCTCACCAGCCTCCTCGGCCGTGCCACCCGCGCCGTGCTGGCCCGGCTCGGCAGCGACCTGGCGCACCTGGCCGTCCCGGCCTGGCACCTGCTCGGCCTGGCCGTCACCGCGCTCGTGCTCGCGGTCCTGTGGTGGCGGCTGCGCCCCCGGCCGGTGTACGCCCTCGGCCTGAGCCTGGCCGCCCTGGCCGCGTTCGGGCCCGCCGTCCGCCCGTGGTACGCCCTGTGGGGCCTGTTCCTCATCGCCGCCGCGGCCCCCGGCACCCCGGTACGGCACCGGGTGACCGCCGTGACCGGTGTGCTCGCCCTCGCCGTCCTGCCCGACGGCGGCCCGGCGGACGCGAGTCGGCTGCTGCTCGCCTGCTGCGGCGGCGCGCTGGCGGCGGTGGTGCTGTGGCAGGCCCACCAGACGGCACAGGCGCCCGCGCTGGGGCGGACGGCGTGATCCGTCCCCGTACCGACCGCGGACGGCTCCTGCTGGTCCTCGTCCTGTGCACGGCCGTCACCGCCTTCACCGCGACCGTGCCGCTGCTGCGCGACTGGTTCGACCTGCGCGTCTACCACGGCGCCGTCGACACCTGGGTCCACCGCGGCCGAGGACTCTACGACTACCGGGTGCCGGGAACGGGCTACGGCTTCACCTACCCCCCGTTCGCCGCCGTCGTCATGCTGCCCATGGCCTTCGTGGGGCTGCGCACCGCGATCGTGATCGCCCTGCTGCTCGACCTGGCCGCCCTGGCGCTCGTCGTGCACCTGCTGACCGACGGTGCCTGGCGGCGCTGGGGCTGGTACGGCTGCGCGCTGGCCGGCTGCGCGCTCGCGCTGTTCGAGCCGCTGCGCGACACGGTCAGCTTCGGCCAGGTCAACCTGCTGCTGCTGGGCCTGGTGCTCGCCGACGGACGGCTGCTCGGCAGCGGACGGGAACGCTGGGCCGGGGTGGGCATCGGCCTCGCCGCCGCGGTGAAGCTCACGCCCGCGCTCTTCATCGGCCTGCTCCTGCTCGCCCGCCGGTGGCGCGCCGCCGCGGTCGCGGCCGGCGTCGCCGCCGGGGCGACGGCCCTGGCCGCGTGGGCCGCGCCCGGCGCCTCCCGGCTGTACTGGACCCGGGCGCTGTGGGACACCGGCCGGGTGGGCCGCCTCGACTACGTCTCCAACCAGTCCCTGCAGGGGGTCCTGGCCCGCCTCGGCGAGCCGGGGCGGACCTGGTGGGCGGCGGCGGTCGTGTGCGTCCTCGGCGTCTGGGCGTGGCGGACCCGCCGGGCGGTCGCGGCGGGCGACCGTCCGGCCGCCTTCGCCCTCACGGCACTGGCCGCCTGCCTGGTCAGTCCGATCACCTGGGTGCACCACCTGGTGTGGCTGCTGCCGTCCTTCGCCGTCCTGCTCCGCACCGGGCACCCCCGGGTCGCGGGCGGCCTGTACGCCGTGCTGTGCACGAGCGTGGTGTGGCTGTGGGTCGACGACGCGTCCGGCGTCGGCGGGTTCCTCGGCGGCAACGCCTACGCCTGGATCACCCTCGGCCTGCTGCTGTGGCTGCCCACCGGTCAGCTCCGCGACGGGCGCCCGCAGAGACCGCGCAGGACCAGCGCCATCAGGCCGGCGCCGAGGGCGGCGGCCGCCGCGACGAGCCCCGCCTCCGGCCAGCTCGGCGCGCGGAACGCCGGGACCGCGCGGGCGGCCGGCGCGGCACGGGCCACCGGCGCCGCGGGGGCCGGGGGCCGGGGCCCCGGCGAGACGACCGTGGCTCCCGGCAGTGGCCGGGCCGGCCGCGGGTCCAGTGAGCCCACCGGGTCCACCCGTCCGGCCGCGTCGAACCCCCAGTCGAGCAGCTCGCGGGCCTCCTCGTAGACGGCGAACCGGGCTCCCGACTGCGGGTTCATGACCGTGACCAGGACGGTGCGGCCGTGCCTGCGGGCCGCGGCGACCAGGGTGTTCCCCGCGTGGGTGGTGTAGCCGTTCTTGACGCCGATCAGTCCCGGATAGGGCCGCACGCCGTCCGCGCCGGTCAGCAGCCGGTTGGTGTTGCGGATCCAGTACGTCCCGCCGAGTCCGTCGGGGAAGCGGGCCAGGGCCGTGCCGCAGTACCGGGTGAAGTCCGCGTTGCGCAGTCCGGCCCGGCCGAACACCGCGAGGTCGTACGCGGACGACACCTGGCCGGGGGTGTCGTAGCCGTCGGGCGAGCGTACGTGCGTGTCGCGGGCGCCGAGGGCGCGCGCCTCGGCCTGCATCCGCTCGGCCGTGGTGCGCCAGCCGCCGTTCAGCGCGGCCAGGACGTGCACGGCGTCGTTGCCGGAGTTGAGGAAGACCCCGCGCCACAGGTCGGCGACCCGGTACGTGTGGCCCTCCTCGACGCCGACCAGGCTGCTGCCGGCGCCGATGCCCGCGAGGTCCTCCTCGACGACGCGGTGCCGGATGCCTCCGGGAAGGACCGGCAGCACCGTCAGGGCGAACAGGGTCTTGAGCGTGCTGGCCGGCGGCAGCGGGCGGTGCGCGTCGTGCGCGGCCAGCACCTCGCCGCTGTCGGCGTCGGCGACCAGCCAGGACAGCGCGGACATGTCCGGCAGTTCGGGCGCGTTGCGGTGAGGGCGGACCTGGGTTCCGGACCGGTGCAGTACGGCCGGCCCCGGCGCCGCCGTGGGGGGCCCGCCGGGCGTGCCGGGGCCGGTGACCTGCGGACCGGCCGACGCGGCGGGCGCGGTCGCCAGCAGCCCCGCCGTGCAGAGCGCGCAGGTGGACACGACGGACCGGAAAGAAAATCCGAAAGTCATACCGCAAAACGTAGGAACCGGGCCGCCCCGCACCCCGCTGCCCGGGCCGAGCGGAACCCGCGAGCACCCGGATGCCGTAGCGCCGCCCGCAGGCGCCGCCCCCTTCGCGCGGACGTGACCGCGGACCGGCGCGGGGATCAGCCGCCGGGCAGTGTCGGCTGGACGCGGCGCAGGAAGGTGGCGTTGTCCGGCGTCCGGCGCATCCGCTCCAGCAGCGTCTCCGTGCCGGCCTGCCCGTCCCGCGTCTGCAGCGCGCGCCGCAGGCCCGGTACGGCGGCCGACTCGGCCGGGGACAGCAGGAGCTCCTCGCGCCGGGTGCCGGAGGCGTTCACGTCGACGGCCGGGAAGACCCGGCGGGAGGCCAGCTCGCGGCTGAGCCGCAGTTCCATGTTCCCGGTGCCCTTGAGCTCCTCGAAGAAGTACTCGTCGGCGCGGGAGCCGGTCTCCACCAGCGCGGTGGCCAGGATCGTGAGGGAGCCGCCCTCCTCGGCCTGCCGGGCGGCGCCGAAGAACCGCTTCGGCCCGATCAGCGCCGACGCGTCGACGCCGCCGCTGAGGGTGCGGCCACCGGCGGCGGCCGCGTTGTTGTGGGCCCGGCACAGCCGGGTCAGCGAGTCGAGCAGGACGACGACGTCCTCGCCCGCCTCGACGAGCCGCTTGGCCCGCTCGACGACGAGATCGGCGAGCGCGATGTGCTGCTTGGGGGCCCGGTCGAAGGTCGAGGCGTGCACCTCGCCCCGCACGGAGCGGCGCATCTCGGTGACCTCCTCGGGGCGCTCGTCGAGCAGCACCACCATCAGGCGGCACTCGGGAAGGTTGCCGGCGACGGCGGCGGCGATCTGCTGCAGCAGCACCGTCTTGCCGGTCTTGGGCGGCGCCACGATCAGGCCGCGCTGACCCTTGCCGACGGGGGCGATCAGGTCGGCGACGCGGCCGGCCAGACCGGCCGCCGGGTGCTCGAGGCGGATCCGCTCCCGCGGGTGCACGGGCGTGAGGTCGCGGAAGTGACGGCGGCCGCGCGAGGCCTCGGGCGTGCGGCCGTCCACCCGTACGACGTCGGTCAGATCGCGCCGGCCGTCGCGCACGCCCTCCACGAGGTCGCCGGCGCGCAGTTGGTGACGGCGGATCAGGGCGGCGGAGACGGCCGGGTCGGACGGCGACGGCAGCAGGTTCGCGGAGCGCAGGTGCCCCTTCCCGCCCGCGTCGACGTCCAGCACGCCGGTGACGATCTGGGGAGCGGACTCCCGCCGGACAGGGGGGTGTTCGACTGTGGTGGTCATGTGGCGGTCCTTTCGCGGACTGACGGCACGGGGCATGCGGAGGGAAGGAGGGAACGCCGCGACGGGAAGGCGGACACTGCGGCCTTCGGCGGCGGTGAACAGCGCCTCGGACACGGCACGGCCGTGCGGGTCACGAGGTGGTGCTGGGAAGCCGGAGCGCGCCGACCGGAAAACGGCGGGCGGATCGGCGAACTGAAGGAGAACTGGCACCGGCGCCCCGTACGGGGCGTACACGAGTGCTGACAGGACCGTACCACAGGCTGGCGGCGGCCGGGGCCGGCCCGCGCGTCCTCCGGTGACCGGCACGGTCGATCCTGCCCGCGTCAACGCCGCCACCGTCTCGTCCATTCCCGCGCCCGTCCGCCCCTGCCGGGAGGCGCCGGCCCGGTGTCCCGCGTCGTCCGGACGGTCCGCGCGCAGTCGTTCGGAGCCGCGCGGCATACCTGCCATACGTACGCCCGATGGACCTTCGCCGACCGAATTCTTGTTCCGGACCGACCCCCTCCTTACGCTGCCACCACCGCACTCGGCGGGCACGGGAACAAGGGACTTGGGCAATCATGGGTCGACTGGCCGGGAAAATCGCTTTCATCAGTGGGACGGGAGCCGGAATCGGCAGGGCCGCGGCGCTGGTTTTCGCTGCGGAAGGCGCCACCGTATTCGGCTGTGACATCGACGCCGAAACCGCCGCCGAAACCGTGGAAATGGTCGAGAAGGCCGGCGGCGTCATGCGTTCCCTCGCTCCCGTGGACCTCTCCACGGAGGACGGCGCCCGTGAGTGGATCGACGCCGGCATCGCGGCCTTCGGCGGGATCGACATCCTCTACAACAACGCCTCCGCACTGCGCAATGGCCCGTTCGAGACGATGCCGGCCGAGGACTGGTACTTCACGATCAAGAACGAACTGGACATCCCGTACTTCTGTACCCGTGCGGCCTGGCCCCACCTCGTCGCGCGCGGCGGCGGCGCCGTCCTGAACGTCGCCTCGGTGGCCGCCGTGCGGGGCGCGCCGTTCATGCCGATGGTGCCGCACGGCGCCGCCAAGGGCGGGGTGCTGGCGATGAGCAAGCACCTGTGCGCGGCCGGCGCCCCGCACCGCATCCGGGTCAACACCATCGCCCCCGGCATGACCCGCACCTCCGCCACCGCCCCCTTCCTGGACGACCCCGACGGGCCCAGGGCCCAGCTGGAGGCGCGCATCCCGGTCGGCCGGGTGGGGCAGCCCGAGGACATCGCCCGCGCCGCCGCCTTTCTGTGCAGCGACGAGGCCGCGTTCGTCAACGGCGCCAACCTGATGGTCGACGGCGGCGACAGCGCGATGGCGGGCTGAACGCCGTGACCGTGCGACTCGACCACGTGGGCGTCAACGTGCGCGACCTGACCGCCCAGACCGACTGGTACACCACGGCGTTCGGGCTGAAAACAGTCTTCACCTTCCACCTCGAGGGCCCGGGCCTGCGCGGCGTCGTCCTCGAACACCCGCGGGGCTGGCGCATCGAACTCCTCGCCAGACCCGGCTCGGCACCCGGCCTCAGGGCGCCGGACCCGCTGACCGCCGCCCTGACCGAGGGATACGGGCACTTCGCGGTCACCACCCCCGAACTCGACCCCGTCTACGCGGCCCTGGTGGCCCACGGAGCGGGCGAGGTCATGCCTCCCGGGCCTTCCCCGGAGCCCGGTGTGCGCATGGCCTGGGTCACCGACCCCGAGGCAAATCTCATCGAAATCATAGAGAAGAACGCAGAGTGAGGGCACGCACGATGACGGATTCGATCTCCCTGAAAAAGCTCGACAGAGGGACGCTCATAGCGTGCTGTCTCGCCGTGGCGGCGGCACAGCTGTGCATTACGGTGCCTTCACCGATCAACGGTAATATCCAGGCCGCATTCGGTGCGTCGGGTTCCCAGGTAGCCTGGGTCACTTTGGCCTTCATTCTCCCCACCGCGATTCTCGAACTGAATTTCGGCGTGGTCGGCGATCTCTTCGGCCGCAAGCGTCTGCTGGTGCTCGGCGGATTCGTCCTGGCGCTCGGTGAACTCCTCAACGCCACCTCCCAGAACGTCACCATGCTCTGGAGCGGCCAGGCCCTCGCCGGTATCGGTGCCGCCGCGCTCTTCCCCAGCTCCCTCGCGGTGATCGCGGCCGCCACCCCCGAGCAGAAGGACCGCGCGAAGGCGGTCTCGACCTGGGCGCTCAGCATCTCCCTGGCCTCGGCCGTCGGCCCGCTGTCCTCCGGCGTGCTCGCCACCGTCGCCGACTTCCGCTGGGCGTTCGTGCCACCGATCGTCCTCGGCGTGATCGTGGGTGTCACGAGCTGGTTCATGGTCACCGACTCCAAGGCGCCCGAGGGCCGCTCGCTGGACTGGCCGGGCCAGATCACCGTCGCCGTCGGCCTCACCGCGCTGCTGTGGGGCGTCATCGAGGGCGGCGACCGCGGCTGGAGCAGCCCGGCGATCATCGGCTCCCTCGCCCTGGCCGCCGTGGCCCTGGCCGGCTTCGTCGTCGCGGAGAAGCGCTCGGCGTCCCCCATGTTCAACCTGGACCTGCTGAGGATCCCGTCGTTCGCCGCCGCGGCCGTCGTCGCGCTGGCCGGCATGTTCGGGTTCATCGGCACCGCGTACTGCGTCTCCATCCGGCTCGGCGCCGTGATGCACCTGAGCGCGCTGCGGGCCGGCATGCCGTTCGTCATCCTCCAGCTGATCCCGCTGCTGCTGGCGCCCGTGCTGAGCCGCATGCTCACCCGCGTCGAGCCGCGCTGGCTGCTGATGGGCGGCCTGCTGCCGATGGCCGCCGGCCAGTTCTGGATCGCCGCGCTGCCCATCACCACCACCTCCCTCGCCGCCTTCATCGGCCCGGTGCTGCTGCTCGGCGTCGGCTTCATCTGCGTCGTCTCCTCCCTCACCTCGGCGGCCGTCAACGCCGTACCGCTCAACATGACCGGCATGGCCAGCGGCGCCACCAGCCTGGTGCGCGAGTTCGGCCAGGCGCTCGGCCCGGCCGTCATCAGCGCCGTCGCGATGAGCGCCGCGTCCTCCGCTCTCGTCGGCAAGCTCAGCGGCGCGGACGCGGGCATGGAGGCGGCCGCGGGTCCCCTCGCGGTCGTCAACGCGGGCAGCGACGCCGCCCGGGAGGCCGCGCAGTCCGCCCTCGCCCACGGCATGGCGCTCGGCGTGACGGTCTGCGGCTGCGCCTCCCTGCTGGGCGCGCTGGTCACCCTGGTGCTGGTGCGCAAGAACTCCTCGCGTTCCACGGTTGAGGCGGGCGAACCGTCGGTGCAGACCGCGTCCGCGTGACGATCCGTGCGGTTCGGAGGCCGGGGCCCAGCCCCGGCCTCTTCCGCGTGCCCGGTGCACGGCACCGCACCCGCCAGGACGACATGCGTGAAGGCCGCGGCACGACATGCGTGAGCCCCGCCGGCCGGCACCGTCTGCGGTGTCCGGCCGGCGGGGCTGTGGCCGGCGGCTGAAGTCAGGAGGCGTCCAGCGCGTTCGTGATCGCCTGCACGCCGCCGTGTGCCGAGTACCCGCCGTCGACCGTGATCTCCGCCCCGTTGACGTACGACGCCTCGTCGGAGAGCAGGTAGACCACCAGCGGGGCCACCTCGTCGACCGTGCCGGGCCGTCCCTGCGGGGTCATCGACAGGTGCGCCTCGACGAACACCGGGTTCGCGCTCGACATCAGCGGCGTCTCGATGTAGCCGGGGTGGACGAGGTTGGTGCGGATGCCGCGGCCGGCCAGTTCCAGCGCCGCCACCTTGGACAGTCCCCGCAGCGCCCACTTGCTGGCCGTGTAGGCGACCGCGTGGTGGGCGGTGAGGGCGGCGACCGAGCCGACGTTGACGATGGAGGAGCCGGGCGGCATCAACGGCGTCAGGGCCTGGATGCCGAGCAGCGCGCCGGTCGTGTTCACCGCGAACGCCCGGTTCCAGTCGGCCAGGTCCACCTCGCCGAGGCGGCCCCGCATCGGGATGCCGGCGTTGTTGACGAGGCCGTGCACCGCCTCCAGGCCGGCCGCGAGCGCGGCCCAGTCCTCGGGCGAGGTCACGTCCAGGTGCGCGAAGGTCACGTCCAGGCCGTCGGCGCGCGACGAGGCCGCCAGCTTCTGCCCGGCCTCGTCGAGGACGTCGGTCGCGATCACCGTCGCGCCCTCCCGGGCGGCCGCCGTGACCTCGGCGGCTCCCTGTCCCTGCGCGGCCCCGGTGACGACGACGGTCCGGCCCGACAGACGCATGCGGCTCACGGCTTCCTCCCACGGGTGCGGGAGCCCTCTCTCCCGGGGCTCCTCGCGTCCACGCTAGGAAGCGGCGCTCAGCTCCGGAAATGCGTGTTCGCCATGCCTGTCATCCACGGGGACGATCTCGGGCCGCGGCGGGTCGCCCAGGGCGGCCCCGACCCTGCGCACCGTCTCGCGCAGCCACCGGTGGGCGGGGTCGGAGTGCCGGTTGTGGTGCCAGTACATGGCCTCCACCAGCGGCACGTCGGGGAACGGCGTCGGCACGACGGCGCACCGCGCGAAGCCCTCGTAACGGCGGGCCAGCCGTTCGGGCACCAGGGCGACCAGGTCGGTGCCGCTGACCAGGAACGGCAGCACGCTGAAGCCGGGCGTGCTGACCTGCACCTTCGGCGTGATGCCGAGGGTCTCCAGCTGGCGCTCGGCGGGCGTGTGGCTCTTGCCGATGGCGCAGGCGGCGTGCGGCATCTCCGCCAGGTCGCGCAGGCCGAGCCGCCCGTCGACCAGCCGCGGGTTGTCCGGGTCGACCAGGCACACGAACCGGTCGTGCATCACGGCCTCGCTGACACCGGGCAGCTGGTAGCCCAGCGGCACGACCATCAGGTCGTGGCAGCGCAGATGGGTCTCGTTCTCCAGCTGCCCGTCCACGATGGAGTGGAAGTCGATGCGCACCCCGGGCGCCTCCTCGGCGATGACCCGCAGCAGCGGTTCCACGAACACCGTCATCACGTAGTCGGACATCACCACGGAGAAGCGCTGCCGGCTGCGCGTCGGGTCGAAGTGCCGGGTCAGGGACAGCGCCTCCTCCGCCTTGTGCAGCGAGGCCTGCACGACCGGCAGCAGCCGCTCCGCGAGCGGCGTCAGCTCGTACTCCCGGCCCACCCGCACCAGCAGCTCGTCGTTGAAGTGGCGGCGCAGCCGGGCCAGCGAGCCGCTCATGGCGGACTGGCTGGTGGACAGCCGCACGCCCGCGTGGGTGACGTTCTTCTCCTCCAGCAGGGCTTCCAGCGCCACCAGAAGATTGAGGTCGATTGCTCCGAGACCCATCCGTGTTTCCTTCCGGCCGCGTCGTTGAAGCTCGGTGAAATCGGAGCGTAACCGGGGCGTTCCCGGCGAGGAAGGGCCGGGTGAACAATTCACAGGGACCCGATGGCTGCCATCGGATCCCTGGATATGTGCTGGTCGGAGGGGTGGGGGCTACGGCCGGGGGGTCCGCCCCCGCTTGCGCGCCCGCGGCAGGTAGGCGTCCGCCCGCCCCGGTACGACCCGGTTGGACAGCGTGCCGAGCCGTTCCACGGTCAGCGTCACCTCGTCGCCGGGCGCCAGCGGCGGCGGGGTCCGCTCGCCGAGGCGGCCCCAGAACTCCGCCAGCGCCCCCCAGCCGCAGGTGCCGGAGCCGAGGACGTCCCCGGGGCGCACCCAGGCGTCCCGGGAGGCGTAGGCGATCATCTCCTCGAACGTCCAGGAGACGTTGGCGAGGGTGTCCCGGCCGATCAGCTCGCCGTTCAAGGTGACCGTCATCTCCAGGTCCAGGAAGCCGTCCGCGTCCCGCCGGTCCGCCACCTCGTCCGCGGTGACCAGGTAGGGGCCGAGCGTGTTGGCGAAGTCCTTGCCCTTGGAGAAGCCCAGGCCCAGGTTCTTCTCCGGCTTCTGCAGATCGCGCGCCGACCAGTCGTTGAAGACGAGGTAGCCGACGATGTGCTCGCGCGCCCGCTCGGGCGTGAGGTCCCGGCCGGCGCGTCCGATCACCGCGCCGACCTCCAGCTCGAAGTCGAGGTCCGAGCAGCCCGCCGGCACGGGGACGTCGTCGTGGGCGCCGTAGCCGGCGTGCGGGCTGGTGAAGTAGAAGTTGGGCGCCCGGTACCACTCCTCGGGCACGTGCTCGAGACCGTCCAGCGACTTCGACACGCCCTCGATGTGCGCCTCGAAGCCGACGAAGTCCCGGATGGACGGCGGCTTCAGCGGCGGCAGCAGCCGCACCTCGTCGACCGTGAGGCCGCTCGGCTGCCGCAGTGCCTCGGCGCCGGCCGCGTGCAGCACCTCCTGCTCGATCAGCGCCAGGACGGTGACCCCCTCGGGCAGCGGATGGACGATGCCGTCCCGGACCACCCCGGCGCGTTCCGCGCCCCGGTACTCGTACGTCGCGAATCGCATGTCCTACCGCTCCCAGTGGTTGGTGTTGGTGACGGCCTCGGCGCTCAGGTAGCCGGCGAACAGGCCCTTCGGGTCGCGAGCGGCGCGGATCTCCTGGAGCCGCCGCCACTGCTCGTCGCCCATGAACTTCAGCTGCCGCACCGTGAAGTCGGAGTCGCCCAGGTACTGGCCGACGGTCACCGGCCGCATCGCCGCCGTCGCCTCGTCCAGCCAGGCCCGCAGCTCGGCATCCCGGGTGTCGTCGTCGTGCACGACGTAGACGGAGCAGTAGATCTCCGACTGCAGCGAGAAGGCCATGTCGGGCAGTTCGCGCAGCGGCGCCATGGAGAACCAGATGGTGAAGGTCTGCCGCGTGGGGTGCTCGGTGAACGCCTTGCGCATCGCCGGCACCACCTCCTCGGCCGGCCCCGACAGCCACGCGTTGTCCACGAAGTAGCGGTGCCCCTCGGGGTTGGCGGTGCGCTGGCCCGTGAGCTGTTCGGCGATCGTGGTCGGCTGCGCCTCCACCCGGAACAGCGCCCGGTCGGCGTAGGGGTTGGCGTGCAGCGGGGCGAGCGCCTCGGCGGCCTGCTCCGGGGTGTCGGTCATCGACACGCCCGTGACCAGCAGGACGGGCTCGTCCCGGTCGGGCGGGGTCTGGGTGACCGCGACGATCTCCACCAGCTCGGAGACCGTGTGGTGGGTGTCGTGCAGCCAGGTCATGACCTCGTCGAAGAGGTCGAGCGGGTACGCGTGCACAGTGTGCGCCAGATGCCGGGGCAGCGGCCGGGTGCGCAGGTGGAAGCGGGTGACCACGCCGAAGAAGCCGGGGCCCGCGCCGCGCGCCGCCCAGAACAGGTCGCTGTTCCGCGTCTCGTCCGCGCGTACCAGCTCGCCCTCGGCGGTGACGACGTCGATCGCCGCGATGTTCTCCGCCGCCCAGCCCCAGCCGCGCGCGTTCCAGCCCTGGCCGCCCTGCAGCAGGAAGCCGCCGATGCCGACGGAGGGGCAGTGGCCGCCGTTGAAGAACCGGCCGAACTCGGCGAGGTAGGGGTTGAGTTCGTCGCCGCCCTGGACGCTCGGCGTCGCCGACACGATCCGCGTGTCCGGGTCGTAGGCCATCTCGCGGAAGCCGCCCAGGTCGATCAGCAGGGCGTCCTTGCGCACCGACCAGGCGGCCCAGCTGTGGCCGCCGGAGCGGACGGCGACCTGCCAGCCCCGCTCCAGGGCGAGGCGCACGCCCTCGACGACGTCCTGCTCGGTGACGGCCTCCAGCACGGCGGCCGGCCTGCGGTCCGAAGGCCGGCGGGCGTTGAAGACCCGGCCGACGCAGGCTTCCTCGAAGCTCTCGTCGCCGGGCAGGTGCAGGGTGCCGGAGAAACGGTTGTCGTTCATGAAGGTCTCGCTCACTTGACCGCGATCGGATTGACGGGGGCGCCCACCGCTCCGGTGACCGGAAGGGGCGCGGCGACCAGCAGGAACTCGTGGACGCCGTCGGCCGCGCAGTCCTCGGCCAGCGCCTCCAGGTCCCACATCTCGCCCAGCGGCAGCCCCATGTTGGGGATCGCTATCTGGTGCAGGGGGGACATCGCCGGCTCGGCGAACTCGTACGGGCGCACCTCCAGGCCCCAGGTGTCGGAGGCGACGGCCGCGATCTCCGTACGGTGCAGCCAGCCGAGCGTGGTGAACGACAGCCCCGGGGCGTCGCCCGCCGCGTACGTGCCCCAGTCGCCCAGCCGCCGCACCCGGCCGAGCTGCCCGGTGCGCACCAGCACCAGGTCGCCGCGGCGCACCGTGGACGTGGCGCCCTGCGCCTCGATGGTCGCGCGCAGGTGCTCCTCCAGGATCGGGAAGCCGTCCGGCAGTTCACCGTGCTCGTCGCCGACGGCGCGGCCCACGTCGAGCAGGACGCCGCGCCCGGTGAAGGCGTCGCGCATGTGCTCGATGCCGGTGACCGAGTCGCCGTCGCCGTTCACGATGGTGCACGGGCGGCCGTTCCACGCCTGCTTGTTGTCGTAGATGTGGCCCAGTCCGTCCCACTGGGTGGACGCCTGGAGCGGCATCACGACGTGGTCGTCCGCGCCGCCGAAGCCGTGCGGGAAGCCCTGCGTGCCGGCCGCCGCGTCGGAGCCGGTGTCCTTCATGTAGTGCACCGGGTTGATCCGGCCGCGGAACCCGCGCTGCGGTCCGTCCTCGTTGAACTCCAGCGCCAGCGAGAAGGGGCGCCCGCGCCGCACCAGCCCGGCCGCGTGGGCCCGTATCGCGTCGTCGAGGAAGTTCAGCGTGCCCAGCACGTCATCCTCGCCCCACCGGCCCCAGTTGCGGTAGGCGGCACGGGCCTTGGCGAGCTCTTCCTCGATGGGACCCAGAGTCATCGGGTACGTCCTTTCAGCAGCAGGTCGAGGGCGTTGCCCCCGGCGATCGCGGCACGCTCCGCCGGGGCCAGGCCGGCGGCGTCCAGGCGGGCCAGCGGGTCGCCCACACCCATGTCGAAGGGGTGATCGGTGCCGAGCACCACCCGGTCGGCGCCCACCTCCTCGACCAGGTGGCGCAGCGCGCGCGGGGTGTACACCAGCGCGTCGAACCACATGCGGCGCAGGTAGGCGCTCGGCGGCTCGGCGCAGCCGCGGGCGTCCTCGCGCACCCGCCAGGCGTGGTCGGAGCGCCCCACGTACGTCGGCAGGTAGCCGCCGCCGTGCGCGGCCACCAGCTTCAGGCCGGGGAACCGGTCCAGGACGCCGGTGAAGATCAGGTGCGAGAGCGCCACCGTCGTCTCCACCGGCTGGCCGACCGTGTTGCCGAGGTAGCGGGTCGCCAGCCGCTCGTCCAGCGAGCAGCCCCACGGGTGGACGAACACCACCGCGCCCAGTTCCTCGGCCTTCTCCCACACCGGGTCGTGCGCCGGGTCGGCCAGTTCCCGGCCGTCGACGGCCGTGGACACGCTGATCCCGTACAGGCCGAGCCCGGTGACCGCCCACTCCAGCAGCTCCACTGCCAGAGCGGGGTGCTGGAGCGGCACGGTGCCGAGCCCGTACAGCCGCTCCGGGGCTTCGGCGCAGTGCGCGGCCACCGCCTCGTCGACCGTGTGGGCGAGCCGGCCGGCCAGGTCCTCGCCGGCCCAGTAGTGGTGCATCGGCATCGGTCCGACCACCTGGATGTCGACGCCCATCGCGTCCAGGTCCGCGAGCCGCTCCGGGACGCTGGTCAGCTTCCCGGCCAGCCGGTGGAGCTGCGCGCGGTTGACGGACAGCGACTCGGGGGAGTGGGCGCGCTGCTCGGCCGCCAGTTCGGCGGCGAACCCCGGCGTGCCGGCGACCAGGGCGTCGGCGGCCGGGACGGCCAGATGGCCGTGGAAGTCGACGACCGGCGTGCTCATGCCGCCGCCGTCAGGGACTGCAGCGTCTCCGACATGATCCGCGCCGGGTCGGCGCCCGGCGTGGCCGGGTCGATCTCCCACTCGGCCAGCCGCAGCGAGTTCTCCAGCACCATCCGCACCCGCGGCAGCCGCCGCGCCATGAACTCGTCCAGGGCCCGCTCCACCGGCAGTTCCCCGGTGACCAGGGTGGCCAGCAGCACCGCGTCCTCCATGCACATGGCGGCTCCCTGCGCGATCAGCGGCGGGCAGGCGTGCGCGGCGTCCCCGACGACCATCGCCCGGCCGCGGTGCCACTCCTCGTCGACCAGGACCGCCTCGATCCAGCGGTAGTCGACCGCCGTGTCGTCGGGCAGCGAGGCGATGATCTCGCCCCACATGCCGCCGTATCCGGCGCCGCGCTCGCGCAGCAGCGACAGCGGGGCGCGCGGCCCGATCAGCGAGGCGTCGAGGTTCTCGTCGAGGAGGTAGGCGTAGCAGGCGTCGGCGGAGATCGGGCTGTAGCCGGCCTTGAAGCGCGGACCGCCGTAGTACACCTCGGCGCAGTCCATCCCGGCGGGCCGCTCGGCGACCACCCGGAAGATCGACATGCCGACCGGGCGCGGCCGCTGGGACAGGCCGATGAGCGCGCGCATCGACGAGTTGATGCCGTCGGCGCCGACCACCAGGTCGTAGCGGCCGGTGGAGCCGTCGGTGAAGGACACGTCCACGTGTCCGGGCGACTGCTCCAGCCGGTCGACGCTCAGTCCGAGACGGACCCGCACGCCCTGCGCGTACACCGCGTCGCACAGCGCGTCCTGCAGGTCCGAGCGCAGCGCGCCCGCCGTGGACGGCAGGTCCTGGCCGCCGGTGTGCGGGGTCGGCAGCTCGCTGATCAGGCTGCCGTCCGCGCGGCGCAGCCGCATGATGTCGAACGGCACGGCCCGCTCCAGCACCCGGTCCAGCACGCCCACCGAGCGCAGCGCCTTCAGCGCGTTGCCCTGGACGGTGATGCCGTGGCCAACACCGAACCACTGGGGGGAGATCTCGACGAGCTCGACGTCGGCGCCGCGCTGGGCGAGCGCCAGCGACAGCACGCTTCCGGTGATGCCGCCGCCGACGACGAGCACCTTCTGTACGGGCATGGGGATCCTTGCGAACGTAGAAGAGGAGGGGGTCAGCCGGAGAAGCGCGCGCCGAGTTCGTGGTAGTGCTCCACGGCCGGCGGCTCGGCGAAGAACGGGCCGACCAGGGCCCGCCAGCGCGCGAAGCGCTCCGATTCCCGGAAGCCGGCGGTGTGCGCCTCGACCGACTCCCAGCCGACCAGGAGCAGGAAGGTCCGCGGCCGCTCCTCGCACCTGAGCAGCTCGGCCCAGCGGAACCCGTCGGCCTCGGCGAGCACCTCGCGCGCCGTGCCGAAGACCTCCTGGAACTCCTCTTCCCGGCCGGCCTCGACGGTCAGCTCGGCATGCTCGACGACCACGTGTTTCTCCTCATGACGGTGGGTGCTCCGAGACTGCTCGGGCGATCGATGCAGGGTCAACGGATCGAGGCATCGGCAAGGGGGACGTCATGCATCCCGCACGGCGATGGAGGCGCGGTTCAGCCGCCGGGAGGGCCGCCGATGGCAGCCATCGCGAACGGCCATTTCCGCCGCCCTGCCCGGCTGCCTAGCGTCAGGGGCGTTCCCCACCCCGACGAGGAGAGCCGCCCGTGCCCGATTCACTCACCCCTGCCGGACCGTTCGCGCTCGGCACGTTCCGCAGCAGCGCAGGCGTCGCCTTCCCCGGCCTGGTCACCGGGGCCCGCGTGCGCGACCTGTCCGACCTGGTGCCGTCCGTGCGCGCCCTGGTCGAGGACTGGGACGCCTGGCTGCCCCGGTTCGACGGACTCGCCGGGTCCGCCGACGGCGCCTGGCACGACCTCGCCGCGCTGTGCGTCCTGCCCCCGCTGGAGCCGGGCCAGATCCTGCAGAGCGGCGCCAACTACCGCAAGCACGTGGTCGATCTGGTCGCCGCCGAGAAGGAGAGCGTGCACGGCGCCACCCCCGAGGAGGCCCGCGCCGACGCCGAGAAGATGATGGACGAGCGCATCCGCAGCGGAGTGCCGTACGTCTTCCTCGGGTCGACGCGCGCGATGTGCGGCCCCTACGACGACATCGTGCTGCCCGCGCTCGGCGAGCAGCACGACTGGGAGCTCGAACTCGCCCTGGTCATCGGCAGGAAGGGCCGCGACATCCCCGCCGGGGAGGCGATGTCGTACGTCGCCGGCTACACCATCTGCAACGACCTCACCACCCGCGACCGCCTGTACCGGCCCGACCTGAAGGCCATCGGCACCGACTGGTTCACCGCCAAGAACGCCGACACCTTCCTGCCGACCGGCCCGTTCCTGGTGCCGGCCGCCTTCGTCGGCGACCCGGACGACCTGCGCATCACCCTGCGGCACAACGGAGTCGTCCGGCAGGACGAGTCCACCAAGGACATGATCTTCGACATCCCGCGGCTCATCGCGTACGTCTCCACGACCACCACCCTGCACCCCGGCGACCTGCTGCTCACCGGCTCCCCGGCGGGCAACGGCGCGCACTGGGGCGTCTTCCTGAAGCCGGGCGACGTCCTGGAGGCGGAGATCACCGGCCTGGGCCACCAGCGCAACACCGTCAGGAGCCACCCATGAGCTTCCAGCCCATCACCCACCTGCGCCATGTCGACCTGGCCGTCCCGGACTTCGACGCCCAGCGCGCCTTCTACGGCACCACCTGGGGCCTGACCGAGATCGCGAACGACAGCGGCCTCGCCTTCTTCGCCGCCGAGGGCAGCCCCGAGCAGTACGTCGTGCGGATCCGCAAGGACGAACGCAAGCGCATGGACCTGGTCGCCTTCGGCGCGGTGTCGCCCGCGGCGGTGGACGAACTCGCGCTGCGCCTCGGCCGGGCCGGGGTCCGGATCGTCCACGAGCCGAAGCCGCTGGACACCCCCGGCGGCGGCTACGGTCTGCGCTTCTTCGACCCGGACGGCCGGGTCGTGGAGGTCTCCGCGGACGTCGCCATCCGTGCCCACCGCCGGATCGAGGAGCGGGAGGCGGTCCCCGTGCGCCTGTCGCACTGCGTCGTCAACTCCCAGGACCCGGCCGGCCTGCGCGACTTCTACGTCGAGCACCTCGGCTTCCGGCTCACCGACACCTTGTACTCCACGCACATGGGCGACCTCATGTACTTCCTGCGGTGCAGTCCGCTGCACCACTCCTTCGCCATCGCCCGCGGCCCCCATGTGTCGTTGCACCACGCCTCGTTCGAGATGCGGGGAGTGGAGGAGTACATGCGCGGCACGGGGCGCGCGCTGCGCGCCGGCACCCGGCTGACCTGGGGCCCGGGCCGGCACCTCGCGGGCGACAACACCTTCTCCTACTTCCACGACCCGCACGGCAACACCGTGGAATACACCACCGAACTCGCGGTCCTCGAAGAGGACCTGTGGCATCCCGGCCGCCACGACGTCGACGACCCGATGACCCAGGACCAGTGGGGCACCGCCGACCCGATGAGCGAGTCGGTCGCCAAGGAGCAGTTCAACGACCCGGACGTGCTGTTCGAAGCGCCGCCCGTCTGATCCCCTTCCGACACCGTCCAGAAAGGCCGCAGTTGTGGCAGAGATCCTGAAGCACGCCGTCACCGAGACGGAGGTCGCCGCCTCCCTCGACCAGGTACGCGAAACCGTCTCCGGCGTCATCGCGGACATCCGCGAACGCGGTGACGACGCCGTACGCGCGTACTCCGAGAAGTTCGACCAGTGGAGCCCGGACTCCTTCCGGCTGAGCGAGGAGGAGGTCGAGAAGATCGTCGCGTCGGTGCCGCAGCAGGTCATCGACGACATCCGGTTCGTGCAGGACCAGGTCCGCACCTTCGCCCGCCACCAGCTCGACTCCCTGCACGAGTTCGAGGTGGAGACGCTGCCCGGCGTGCGGCTCGGGCAGAAGCACGTCCCCGTGCGGGCGGCGGGCGCCTACATCCCCGGCGGCCGCTACCCGCTCACCGCCTCCGCCCACATGACCATCGTCACCGCCAAGGTCGCGGGCGTCCCGAGGGTGGTCGCCTGTACGCCGCCCATCCGCGGCGAGATCCCGGCCGCCACCGTCGCCGCGATGCACATGGCGGGCGCGGACGAGATCTGGCTGCTCGGCGGGGTCCAGGCGGTCGCCGCGATGGCCGTCGGCACGGACAGCATGCAGCCGGTCAACCTGATCGCCGGGCCCGGCAACGCCTACGTCGCCGAGGCCAAGCGGCAGCTGTTCGGCGAGATCGGCATCGACCTGTTCGCCGGCCCGACCGAGATCCTGGTCCTCGCCGACGAGCACACCGACCCGTTCGTCTGCGCCGTCGACCTGCTCTCCCAGGCCGAGCACGGCCCCGACTCCCCGGCCGTCCTGATCACCACCTCCCGTGAGGTCGCCGAGCAGACGATCGCCGAGGTCGAGCGGCTGCTGCCGGGCCTGCCCACCCGGGACTTCGCCGAGCCCGCCTGGCGCGACCACGGCCAGGTGCACGTCGTCGACTCGCTCGACGAGATGTACGCGCTGGCCGACGAGTTCGCCTTTGAACACGTCGAGGTGCTGACCCGCCGGCCGCGCGAGGCGCTGGAGCGGATGACCCAGTACGGCGCCCTGTTCCTCGGAGAGGGCACCTGCGTGTCCTTCGGCGACAAGGTCATCGGCACCAACCATGTGCTGCCGACCCGCGGCGCCGCCCGCTACACCGGCGGCCTGTGGGTGGGCAAGTACCTGAAGACGGTGACCTACCAGGAGGTCACCGACACCGCCTCGCAGGCCCTGCTCGGCCGGGTGTGCGGGCGGGCCTCCCGGGTGGAGCTGTTCGAGGGGCACGCCCGCTCCGGCGACGTACGCGCCGCGCGGGCCGCCGGGGTCGAACTGCCGTGGAACACCGCATGACCCTCCAGGGGCGCACCGCCCTCGTGACGGGCGGGGGAGGGCCGCTGGGGCGGGCGTTCGCCCTGGCCCTGGCCGGCGCCGGCGTCCGCGTCGTCCTGGCCGGCCGGAGCGAGCGGGCGCTGACGGAGGCGGCGGCCCGCGTCACCGAGCAGGGCGGCGCGGCCCGCACCGCCGTGTGCGACGTCGCCGACCCGGCGTCGGTCGCCCGGCTCGCCGCCGAACTCGCCGACGAGGAGGTGTCGTTGCTCGTCAACAACGCCGGCGTCGCGGGCCCGGTGCGGCCGCTCGTCGACATCGAGCCGGACGAGTGGGACGAGGTGTTCGCGGTCAACGTCCGCGGCGTCTACCTCATGTGCCGGGCCTTCCTTCCCCGCATGACCGCGGCCGGGCGGGGCGACGTCGTCAACGTCGCCTCGGTCAGCGGCAAGCGCCCGCTGCTCAACCGAACCCCCTACACCGCCTCCAAGATGGCGCTGCTCGGCCTCACCCGCACCCTGGCGGGGGAGGTGGGCCCGCACGGGGTCTCCGTCAACTCCCTGTCCCCCGGACCGGTCCGCGGCCCGCGCATGGACCGCAACTTCCGGCTCACCGCCGAACTGACCGGCTGCTCGGTCCAGGAGGCCGAACGCGACTTCGCCTCCCGGGCGGCCCTCGGCCGGCTCGTCGAGGAGGACGAGGTCGCCCGCGCCCTGCTGGCGATGCTCGCCATGCCGGGCCTGTGCGGCGCGGACATCGACCTGTCGGCCGGGATGATCGCCCCCGCGTAACAGGCATCGCCGCCGCAACAGCACACCGGCACAACGGCACAACGAACGACGAGGTGGACGGCGCGGACGCCGCCCGCCTCGTCGTCGTGTCCGCGCCCCGACCACCCTGTGGCCACTCTGTGTGATCGCCATGGAACGGGCCGTCCGATCCGAGGCATCGGGTTCCGGGATGCGTGTGTGAGACGCCTATTGCCCTCTGTGCAGCGCTGGTTCACTCCGTCGTGCACCCCAGGTGCTCTGTCCCGGACCGTCCCGCCGCATGCCCCGCGGGCCGGTTCGTCACGCTGCGCGACAGCGCACTCGAACCGTGGAAGGCACGCAATGACGCTGATCACCCGACGCTCCATCCTGATCGCCGGTACCGCCACGGCCGGAGCCCTCCTGGTTCCGGCCGCCTCCGCCGTCGCCGCGCCCGTCGCGAGCGGAAACCGGATCACCATCGGCTCCGGTGAGACCTACGAGCTCGCGGCGACCACGCGGGTGAGCCGGCTGACGATCGCGGAGGGCGGGCGGATCGTCGCCCCGGACGGCCACAGCCTCACCCTCACCGTCGACGGGGTGGAGACCGGCCAGCTGCTGACCGAGACCGGCGGCACCGCGACCCTCGTCGAGCCGGGCACCTACCGCGGCGACGTGGTCCTCACGGTGACGGCGCGGAACGACGTCACCTACCAGACGCTGACCTTCCCCTTCCGGCAGGCGCTCTACGTCGACGGCGACGGCGTGGTCCGCGACAAGTCCGTCCTCGCGGCGGTGGTCGGCGGCAGGCTCACCGACTCCTTCGCCCGGAACGTGTCGATCACCTCCACCGGCGAGTGCTTCGACGGCGTGTACGTGCGGGCCGGTGCCTACACGCTGCACCGGCCCACCATCTCCCTCACCGGCAACGGCCGCAGCGACTTCGCCGGATACGGCGCCGCGGTGGTCGGCGCCGGCGCCTCCACCCGGCTGGTCCTGGACGGGGCCCGCATCACCAACAAGGGAGTCGTCCGCACCGCCGTCATCGCCGACGACGGCGCCGACGTCGTCGTGAAGAACTCCTTCATCCGCTGCCGCAACGGTGTGCTGCCCGCCGACTACCAGGGCACCGTCGAAACCCCGTACATGCAGTCGGTGCCCTGGATGCTCGGCCTCGACGGCAACGTCCGCTCCACCAACCTCATCGGCAAGGACAGCACCGCCACCTACCTCGGCTCCACCGTCTTCTCGGAGACCTGGGGCGCCCTGTCCGTCGAGGGCGGCAGCGGGCTGAAGCTGACGGCGGTCAACAGTCACGTCGGCAACACCGGGGCGTACGGCTACGGCACCTACGCCATCGGCGACGCCCTGGTCCGCGTCCTCGGCTGCCGCTTCGACGTCGGCAGCTACGCCACCATCATCGCGGGCCCGGCCGCGGTCGTGCACTACGGCGACAGCACCCCGGCCGCCGTCGCGGCACTGAACACGGAGCTCGGGCTGGGGCTGTCGAGCGCCGAGCTGGCGGACCTCCCGGCGCGCAACACGGTCGTGAACTCGGGGCACTTCGGCTACATGTTCTTCGGCGCCGGCACCCTGACCCTGGACGGCGGCACGGTCGTCAACTCCGAGCGGGCGACCTTCCTCAACAAGGGCCAGCAGACCGCCATCACCGTCGACGGTTCCAAGGGCGCCCGCCTCAACCCGCGTGACGGCGTCATCCTGCAGATGATCGAGCTGGACGACCCGGGCCCGGTCAACGTCGACGGCAAGATGATGAACGTGGGCGTCTACACCGAGCCGACCGGCGACCCGGCGAAGGACGCCTCCTTCGACGTGACCGCCGCCCACGCCGCCGACTCGGCCGCCACCTTCTCCTCCATCGCGCTGAAGGGCGACTTCTACAACGGCGTGCGCAAGGGCAAGAACATGGTCCTCACCTTCGAGAACACCACGGTCGAGGGCGTCATCTCGGCCTCCCGGACCCGGCACCGGGTGGACACGATCGACTCCTCCGCCTTCTACGAGCTGGGCATCGTCACCAACACCGTGCAGCCCGCCGTCAACAACGGCGTGGTCGTCCGCCTGAACAGCGGCTCGGCGTGGACCGTCACCGGCACCTCGCACCTGACCGCGCTGACCGTCGCCGCCGACGCGGCCGTCAAGGCGCCGTCCGGCAAGTCGGTGGTCATGACGGTGGACGGCACCGAGACGGCCCTGACCGCCGGGAAGACCTACACGGGAGCCATCACGCTGACCCTGGCCTGACCTGCCGGGTGACGTCATCCGGGACGGGGGGGGGGGGGGGGGGGGGGGGGGGGGGGGGGGGGGGGGGGGGGGGGGGGGAGGGAGGGGGGGGGGGGGGGGGGGGAGGGGA
>NZ_JBVIIE010000027.1:54033-88986 GCF_055569945.1 Streptomyces sp. NPDC031340 | reverse complement strand
ATACCTCCCCCCCCCCCCCCCCTCCCCCCCCCTCCCCCCCCCCCCCCTCCCCCCCCCCCCCCCCCCCCCCCCCCCCCCCCCGCGGCGTTCCGGGGTCACAGCGACGCCCGGCGGGGCGCGGGTTGGGCCGGTCGGGACCGCGGGTGAGTCGTTCGGCCCCTGCTGCCGCGCACCGCGCGCTGTGAGAGTGAGCCTCGAGTCCGCGAGACGTACGGCGGCGGGGTCCTCCCTCACAGGATCCCGCCACCGTGCCCCACCACCGGGCCGCTCAGGGGGCGGACCGGCGGTGTCACGTCCCGCGGGCGGGCGGCGGTGTGGGGACCGTGGCCCGTCGCCACGGCGGCTCCTCGGAAGCGGGGCGGGCCGGGTCACCCGCCTCCGCACCGGGCCCGCGCACCACCGGCGGCCGGCGACACGGTCGCCGCAGGGATCACCGCACGGCGGTGCGCGGGCCCGCACCACGCCAGGACGCCTCCGCTGGCTCCTGGCCAGGGCCCATTGGGCCCTGATCGCGGGACCATCGCAGGGACTGCTGGGCCCTGCCGGGCCGGGCGGCCCTCTGACGATCATGTGGCGGCGGTCGGGAAGCGCCGCGCCGCGCAGCGCGCGCGGAGCACTCCCCGGCCGGTGAGCCATGTGAACGGATTCGGAGGACACCGCCCGGTGGACGAGGTACTGATACAGCAGACGGAGCAGGTCCCCGGGGCGCGGACGCGTCCCGCGGTCCGCGGGCGGGCGGACGTGGCCGTCCGGCCGGTCGAGCGGCCCGCGTGGACGGAGTGGCTGACCACCACCGACCACAAGAAGATCGGGACCTTGTACCTGGTCACCTCGTTCGCGTTC
Organism: Streptomyces sp. NPDC031340; assembly: GCF_055569945.1. Lineage (NCBI taxonomy): Bacteria > Bacillati > Actinomycetota > Actinomycetes > Kitasatosporales > Streptomycetaceae > Streptomyces > Streptomyces sp. NPDC031340. The sequence goes on along the minus strand of NZ_JBVIIE010000027.1, from coordinate 88,143 downwards.
TTCCTTCTCGGCGGCGCGCTGGCGTTGCTGATGCGCGCCGAACTGGCCCGTCCGGGCCTGCAGGTGATGTCGAACGAGCAGTTCAACCAGGCCTTCACCATGCACGGCTCGATCATGCTGCTGCTGTTCGCGATGCCGCTGTTCACGGGCTTCGCCAACTGGCTGATGCCGCTGCAGATCGGCGCGCCCGACGTGGCCTTCCCGCGGCTGAACATGCTCGCCTACTGGCTGTTCCTGTTCGGCTCGCTGATCGCCGCCGGCGGCTTCCTCACCCCGCAGGGGGCCGCCGACTTCGGCTGGTTCCTCTACGCCCCGCTGTCGGACGCCGTGCACTCGCCCGGCGTCGGAGCCGACATGTGGATCATGGGCGTGACGCTGTCCGGCTTCGGCTCCATCCTGGGGGCGGTCAACTTCATCACCACGATCATCTGCATGCGCGCCCCGGGCATGACCATGTTCCGCATGCCGATCTTCACCTGGAACGTGCTGCTGACGGGTGTCCTCGTCCTCATCGTCTTCCCGGTGCTCGCGGCCGCGCTGCTCGCCCTGGAGATGGACCGCAAGTTCGGCAGCCACATCTTCGACGCCGCCAACGGTGGGGCCCTGCTGTGGCAGCACCTGTTCTGGTTCTTCGGCCACCCGGAGGTCTACATCCTGGCGCTGCCGTTCTTCGGCATCGTCAGCGAGATCGTCCCGGTCTTCTCCCGCAAGCCGATGTTCGGCTACATGGGCCTGGTCGGCGCGACCATCGCCATCGCGGGTCTGTCCGTCACCGTGTGGGCGCACCACATGTACGTCACCGGCGGGGTGCTGCTGCCGTTCTTCTCCTTCATGACCTTCCTGATCGCGGTCCCGACCGGCGTGAAGTTCTTCAACTGGATCGGCACCATGTGGAAGGGCAGCCTGTCCTTCGAGACACCGATGCTGTGGGCCACCGGCTTCCTGGTCACCTTCACCTTCGGCGGCCTCACCGGCGTGATCCTCGCCGCCCCGCCGCTGGACTTCCACGTCTCCGACTCGTACTTCGTCGTCGCGCACTTCCACTACACGCTGTTCGGCACGGTGGTGTACGCCATGTTCGCCGGATTCCACTTCTGGTGGCCGAAGTTCACCGGCAAGATGCTCGACGAGCGCCTCGGCAAGGTCACCTTCTGGACCCTGACGGCCGGCTTCCACCTCACCTTCCTCGTCCAGCACTGGCTCGGCGTGGAGGGCATGCCCCGCCGGTACGCCGACTACCTCGCGGCCGACGGCTTCACCGCACTCAACACCCTGTCCACCATCGGCTCGTTCCTGCTCGGCCTGTCGTTCCTGCCGTTCCTCTACAACGTCTGGAAGACCGGCAGGTACGGCGAGCGCGTCCACGTCGACGACCCCTGGGGGTACGGCCGTTCACTGGAGTGGGCCACCTCCTGCCCGCCGCCGCGGCACAACTTCCGCTCGCTGCCCCGCATCCGCAGCGAATCCCCGGCGTTCGACCTGCACCACCCCGAGATCGCCCAGGCCGAGAAGGCGGCGTGACCCGTGGACCGATCCGTCCTGGCGCTCGCCACCGCGCTGGTGCTGTTCTCTGGCTGTGTCTGGTACGTCCCGGCCGTCGCCGACCTGCGGGCCGGCGACGACCGGCCCGCCTCGACCCGCACGGCCGCGGCGGCCTGCCTGACCGGCTGGGCCGCGGTCGCGGGCGTGGCCGCCCTGCTGGCCGCGACGCCCGTGTGGTGGGCGCCCGCCGACGCGGCGGTCGCGGGCGCCCTCGCGACGGCCGGCCTGCGGATCCGCGCCGCGGTGCAGCGGCGGCGGGAGGCGCGGGAGACCGCGTCGCACCTGGCGGCGCTGCGGCTGGGCCCCGTCACACCGCCGTACGGCGGGAGGGGATCCCGGGGCGTCATCGCCGCCCTGGTGGGCTCCGGAGTGCTCGGCGGCACGGCCGTCGCGGCCTGCCTGATCGTGGCCGGTCCCGGCAGCGGCCGGGCCTGGACGGCGACCGCGGCCGCCTCCACCGCGGTCGTCGCCCTGTTCGTCGCCCTCGCGGTGACGTACGCGGCGCGCCCGCCGTCCCGGCGGACGCACCGGGCCGCCGGCGTGGCGATCAGCCGATCCGCGCCTGAGCCTCCTCGCTGATCCGGTCGAACTGGGCGCCCATGGCCGCCGCCAGCGCCTGGGCGGCGGACAGCGGCCGCACCATGACCGTGAACCGGTCGATCAGTCCCTCCTCGTCGAGGTGGATGAAGTCGCAGCCGGTCAGCGCCCGGTCGCCCACCCGCGCGCTGAACACCAGGGCGTGGTCGCGGCCGTCGGCCCCGGCGAGCTCCTGCTCGTACCGGAAGTCCTCGAAGACGCGCGCCACCCCGCGCAGGATCGCCGCGGTGATCGCCTTGCCCGAGTACGGCGCGAAGGCCACCGGGCTGGTGAACACGACGTCCTCCGCCAGCAGCGCCTCGACGGCGTCGAGGTCACCGGCCTCCACCGCTTCGCGGAACGCTCGCATCGGATCACCTCATAGTCAATTAGTGGAGTAGGTGCAGAGGAGACTAGTCAGCGGCCGGGGCGGTGTCCATGCGTGTGCTGCCGCCCTGTCCTAAGCTGACGCGGTGTTCAGCCCCGAAGGCCCCACCCTGCGCGAGCTCGCCGTCCAGGCGCTGTCGTCGGTCGAGCGCGGCTACGACCTGCTCGCGCCGAAGTTCGACCACACCCCGTTCCGGACACCCGACGCGGTGCTCGACGCGGTCGCCGCCGACCTGGCCCGCACCGGCTCCTTCGACGCCGGGCTCGACCTGTGCTGCGGCACCGGCGCGGGGACCGGCGTCCTGGCGCGGGTGTGCCGGCGCCGTGTCGTGGGCGTCGACTTCAGCGCCGGGATGCTCGCCGTCGCCCGTGCGCGCGCCGTCGGCGCCGGGCCGCGCGCGGAGTACGTCCGGGCGGACGCCCGCGCGCTGCCCTTCGGCCCCGTCTTCGACCTCGTCGTCAGTTTCGGGGCGTTCGGCCACTTCCTGCCGCGCGAGCTGCCCGGTCTGTTCGCGCAGGTCCACTCCGTGCTGCGGCCGGGCGGAAGCTTCGTGTTCCCGGTCCTGGCCCCGCCGCGGCCCTCGTCGCCCGCGTTCTGGATGCTGCTCGGCTTCGACGCGTTGATGCGGGTGCGCAACGCCGTGTGGCGGCCGCCGTTCGTCATGTACTACCGCGCCTTTCGGCTCGGGGAGGTGCGGGCGGAACTGGAGCGGGCCGGGTTCCTGGTGGAACTGCACACCCTGCCGGAGTTCGGGCGGCGCCGCGACGGCAGCCCACGGGTGCGCACGGTCGTGGCACGCCGCCCGGGCACGCCCGCTCAGCCTGCCGCGGACGGTGCGACCGCGTAGACCGGGACGGCCTGCCGGGGCGGGCAGGGGGCATCCGCCGGGGCGGACCGGGGCGTCGTGCCGGGCGTCCACCAGCAGTCGGTGATCAGCGGCGTACTGGCGGCCCGGCGGTACGGTGTACCGGCAGTCCGGCGGCCCGGCGTGCCGGCCGGCGCGCGGCGTGATCCGTACGGGCGGGCGGGCCGCCGGAACGGTCGGCGCCGGGCGGGCCGGTCCAATCCGCGTCGGCGTGGCCGTTCGGGCGGTACCGGCCCGCCGCGGGCGCCGTTCACAGTGCGCTGTACACGGCCTCGACCAGTGCCGTCTTGCGGGGGTCGTCGGCGATGTGCGGCCCCATCCGGTTCATCACGTAGCCCAGCGACACCCCGGCCTCCGGGTCGGCCAGTCCGCAGGAGCCGCCGAAGCCGTCGTGCCCGAAGGCCCGCGGGTTGGGGCCGTAGGAGCCGTTCCGCCCGCTCAGCCAGACGCCGAGCGCCACCTCGGTCTCCTGCCCGAAACCGGCGCCGAGCACCAGGTCGCGGCAGCTGCCCTGCCCCTCGCGCACCCGCTCGGCGGCCGTGGCGGACAGCACCCGCCGGCCGGCGTACGTCCCCCGGCCCGCGAGGATGCCGTACAGCGCGGCGACGGCCCGCGCGCTGCCGTGCCCGTTCGCGGCCGGGACCTCGGCGGCCCGCCAGGCGGGCGTGTTGGCCTCGGCCGCGCCCACCAGGGGATTGGCCAGCGCGGCCAGCGCCAGCGGCGTCAACTGCATGGGCGCGGCGGGCCGTTCGTCGTCCGCCGCGGCCTTCTGGTGCACCAGTTCGGCCGCCCGGTGGGCCTCCTTCTCCGGCAGCCCGATCGTGAAGTCGATCCCGAGCGGCCCGGTCACCTCGCGCTCCAGGAAGGCCCCCGGCAGCAGCCCCGAGACCCGCCGTACGACCTCGCCCACCAGGAACCCGAAGGTCAGGGCGTGATAGCCGGACACCGTGCCCGGTTCCCACCAGGGCTCCGTCGCCGCGAGCCGCCGTGTGGTCAGCTCCCAGTCGTAGAGCTGCTCGAGCGAGTGCGGCTCGCGCAGCCCGGCCAGCCCCGCCCGGTGCGACAGCAGATGCCGCACCAGCACCTTCTCCTTGCCGGCCGCGGCGAACTCCGGCCAGTACGCGGCCACCGGCGCGTCGAGGTCCAGCAGGCCGCGGTCGGACAGGATGTGCGCGCACAGCGCGACGGGTCCCTTGGAGGTGGACCACACGTTGACCACGGTGTCCCGCTCCCAGAGCCGGTCCCGCCGCGCGTCGGCCCAGCCGCCCCACAGATCCGCCACGGTGACCCCGTCGACGGTGACGGCGACCGCGGCGCCCAGTTCCTCCCGGTCCCGGAAGTTCTCCTCGAACGCCGTCCGCACCGCCGCGAACCGTGCGTCGCAGTGACCGTGCACCTGGGGATCGCGCTGCGCCATGGGCCCCTCCGTCGTCAGTCGAAGCCCGGGACGCGCCGTCGAGGCCCGGGCCGTCCGAACATACCGACTGGTCGGACAAGGGGGAAGGCCGGACCGTCAGGCGTACGACCGCAGCCAGCGCAGCTTGGCAGCCTCCTGGTAGGGGCCGCCGCCCTCGTGGTCGTTGAAGTCGTACACCTCGATCGCCTTGTCGTCGTGCGCCCAGGCGTTGAACGCCGCGAAGACCGTCGACGGCGGGCAGGTCTGGTCCTCCAGGCCCGTCGAGAACAGGGCCGGCGCCCGGCCGCGGGCGGCGAAGTGGACGCCGTCGAAGTAGGAGAGCGTGCGCAGGGCGGCCTCGCTGCGGCCGCGGTGGGTCTTGAGGAACAGCCCTATCTCCCGGTACGGGTGACTGTCCGTCAGCCTCACCGCGCGCGGGTAGTCGCACAGGAACGGCACGTCCGGCGCGACGGCGGCCAGGTCCGGGACCAGTCCGCCCACGGCGAGGGTGATGCCGCCGCCCTGGCTGGCGCCGACCGCCACTGTGCGGGAGGCGTCGGTCAGCGGGTGCGAGCGGGCCGCCTCCACGGCGCGCACCGCGTCGGTGAACACCCGGCGGTAGTAGTAGTTCTCGGGCGCGTCGATGCCCCGGGTCATGTAACCGGGGAAGGCGGGCGCGCCGCCCACCGGGTCCGGCGTGGCGCCGCCGCCGCCCCAGGTGCTGCCCTGGCCACGGGTGTCCATCACGAAGTGCGCGCGGCCCGTGGACGCCCACAGCAGGTGCTCGTGCGGCAGGCCGCGCCCGCCCCCGTACCCGACGAACTCCACCACCAGCGGCAGCGGTCCGTCCGCCGCGGCGGGCAGCCTCAGCCAGCCCTTCACCGGGTGACCGCCGAACCCGGCGAACGTCACGTCGAACACCCGCACCGTCGTCAGGCCCGTGTCCACCGGTTCGAAGCGGGCGTCGAGGTCGTGCTCGCGCGCCTCCTGCAGGGTCTTGGACCAGAAGGCGTCGAAGTCCTCCGGTTCGGTGGACGCGCTGCGGTATTCGCGGAGCTCGTCGAGGGGCAGGTCGAACAGGGCCATGAAGGACCGCCTTCGTGAAGGGTCAGTGCGGATGATCACACCGTACGTGGAAGGTCGGACGACTCGCCAGACCCGCACCGCATCCGGAGGCGGTCACGGCATCCCGCCCCGGTCTTTCCTTCGCTGGTCAAGCGGGGCGAGCACCACTCGTCCGGTGGTGGAAGGGGAGGCTCCGGCGGGCTACCGGCCGGTACGAATCGTCGGGTCACCACCTGCGGTGATCCGTACGACCAGCACGACCTGCACGACCTGCACGACCCGCACAGCCCGCACGACCAGCACGGCCCGCAGGACCAGCACGACCCGCAGGACCAGCACGACCCGCATGCCCCGGGCGGTACGCGGGGCTCGGCGTCACGCGCGGCGGCGCGTCCACTCAGGTCCGGTACGGGCCCATGCCCGTTCCCACTCGGCGAGCCGGTGCCCGAGCGCCACGCGGCGCACGACGGCGTGTCCGAGAAGCACCAGGGCCGCCGTCCCCGCGGCGGCGCACGCGCCGACGGTGAAGGCGTGCTGCCGGACGTCGCCTCGGCTCGGCGGCGGGGGGACCGTCCGGCCCCGGGAGTCCAGCCACACGTCGACGGTGTCCCCGCGCCGGGTGCCCGCCGGGACGCGCGCCCTCGCGGTGTGCGCCGCGCCGGCCGGATCCGTCCAGCGCACGGCCGCCCGGTAGGCGTGCCGCCGGCCGCTCTGCACCGTCGGCAGCATGTCGGGGGCGGGGCCGACGGCTTCGGCGCGCACCCGGTGCCGCTCGGCGCGCTGTGCCGCCGCGACGGCACGCGCGTCGTCATGGGCCCGCCGCCCGGCCGCCGCCCCCGCCAGCGGCGCGCCCACCACCAGCAGGACGGCGACCACCAGCACCGTCCACGCCTCCACGACATCCGACCGGCGCCGCAGCGCACTGCGCCGCCAACGCCAGCCGCGCACCCGGGTCCGCATGACGAACGGATACCCCGGCCGCCGGGGTTCCTTCCTCACCGCACCCGTCGGCCCCCGGCCCACCGCCCACACGTGTCCGGCGGGTCCGTCGCGCGCGTCGCGAGGGCTGGGCTCGCCGGCCGGCCACCGGCTTCGCTCGCCCTGCCCGGCGCGGCCGTCGGGGCGGCGGGTCAGCCGAAGCGTTCGATGCGGATGCGGTCGACGGGCTGGCCGGCCCGTACCAGGAGACGGGAGGCGTGTTCCGCGAAGCCGTTGGAGCCGCACACATAGGCCTCCCACCCACCGGGTGGCCGCTCGGCCAGGAGCGGCGCCACATGTGCGGCCGTCAGACGTCCCACCGGCAAGCCCTCCGGGGCGCGCCGGGTGAACACCGGCGTCGTCTCCGGGCCGAACTCCCGGGCGTAGATCAGTTCCTCGGGGCCGCGCGCGGACACCAGCAGCCGCAGCGGCACGGACAGGCCCCGCATCCGGTGGTGCCGCACCATCGACATCAGCGGCACGACCCCGGAACCGGCGCCGATCAGCAGCGCCGGGCGGTCGCCGGGCCAGGCGAAGAACCCGCTCAGCGGACCCCGCACCTCGACCCGGTCGCCGGGCCGGGCCACGGTGTGGAACCAGCCCGAGACCTCGCCGCCCGCGACGTGGTCCAGGGTCAGCTCGACGTGGCCCGCGTCGTCGGGCGCGGACGCGATGGAGTAGTGGCGCTGCGCCACATAGCCGTCCGCTGCGGTCAGCCGCAGCATCAGGTGCTGGCCGGGCAGATGGCCGGCCCACGCCGGCACCGCGAACCGGAAGGTCGCGGCGTGCGGCGTCTCGCGGCGGATCTCGGTCAGCGTGGCGGTCTGCCACCGCCCGGCGACCCGCTCGTTCACGGCGATGCGGCCGGGCACGGCGAACCGCGTCGGGGGAGTGAAGGTCTCAGTCACCGGAGTACCGCTGCTCCTGCCAGGGGTTGCCGCGGGCGTGGTAGCCGTTCTGCTCCCAGAAACCCGGCTCGTCGTGGTCGAGGAGCCGGATGCCGGCGATCCACTTGGCGCTCTTCCAGAAGTACAGGTGCGGCACCAGCAGCCGCGCCGGCCCGCCGTGCTCGGCGGTGAGCGGCCGGCCGTCGTACTCCCAGGCGATCCAGGCGCGCCCGCCGGTCAGGTCCGCCAGCGGCAGGTTCGTGGTGTACCCGGTGTGCGAGTAGGCGACGGCATGGGTGGCCGCCCCATGGGGCCGGACCACATCGAGGAAGGCGTCCAGGGACACGCCCCCGAACCGCGCCCCGAACTTCGACCAGCCGGTCACGCAGTGGATGTCCCCCTCGTGCACCGAACCGGGCAGTGCGTGCGCCTGCTCCCAGTCCCAGGTGTGCGGCCGCTCGACCAGGCCGTCGACGCGGAAGGTCCAGTCGGCGGGCGCCAGGTCGGGCGTGACCTCGGCGGACAGCACGGGCCAGTCGTCGCCCGCGTCGTACTGGCCGGGGGGCAGGCCGGGGCGGAGGGCGCGGGGGCGTCCGGTGAAGCCTCGGGTGACGTTCATACGGATCCAGCGGGACGGCGTCGGTAGCTCACGCACTCAACCGTACGTGCGTCCCGGGGGTGCTTCCGCACGTGCCGGCCCGGCGATCATTGCGGCCGTGTGAAGTCTCCGGCGCCGTGGGAATACCCGCTCGTCGATCTTCCTTGCCGCCTGTTGCCGACCGCGACAGCGAAGGAGAGTGGGAGCGGACATGCCGAAGGCGTACGTCTTCACACGGTACGGAGGGCCGGAGACCGAGGCCCTGATCGACGTGGACCGGCCCGTCCCCGGGCCGGGTGAACTGCTCGTGGCGGTGCGCGCCGCGGGCGTCAACCCCGTCGACTGGAAGCTGCGCGAGGGCTACCGGCGCCCCGGGGACACCGGTGAGCGCACGTTCCCCGCGGTTCTCGGCAACGAGGTCGCCGGCGTCGTGCGGGACACCGGCGACGGCGTCGAGGGTTTCGCCGCCGGGGACGAGGTCCTCGGCACGCCGATCACCGGCGGGTACGCCGAGTACGCGCTGCTGCCGGCCGACGGACTGGTCGCGCACAAGCCGGCCGCCCTGTCCTTCACCGACGCGGCGACCCTGCCCGTCGCGGGCGCGACGGCGTACGACGGCATCGACCAGCTCGGCCTGGAGGCCGGTGCCACCGTGCTCGTCACCGGGGCGGGCGGCGGGGTCGGCGTCGCCGCGCTGCAGATCGCCCGTGCCTTCGGACTGCGCGTCGTGGGACTCGCGAGCGAGGGCAAGAAGGATCTCGTGGAATCCCTCGGCGCCGTCCACGTGCCGTCCGGGCCGGGCTGGACCGCGCGGGTGCCGGGACCGGTCGACGGTGTGTACGACCTCGTGGGCGGCGACGTCCTCGAGGAGGCGGCGGGCCTGCTCGACGACCGCACCGGGCTGGTCACGGCCGGGGCGCCGCCGGAGGCGGTGGAACGGCTCGGCGGCTCCCGCGTGGCCCGCGTCCGCACCTCCGCCCGACTGGAGACGGTGGCCCGCCTGGCGGCGGACGGCGCGTTGGACCCGCACGTGACCCTGACCTACCCCCTCGACCGGGCCGGCGAGGCGCTGCGCGCCGTGGAACAGGGCCACGCCCGCGGCAAGACCGTGATCGAGGTCGGCGCATGAGCCACGTCCTGGACAACCCCGCCCTGACGTCCCTGACCGGCCCGCACGCGCACTTCGCCGAGCGGCGCGGCCGGGTGCTGCGCTACCCCGTCGACGTCTCGCCCTGGCTGGCGCTGCCCGACGACCCCGACGCCGGCGACTGGGCGGACCTCGCCGCGCTCGCGGGCCCCGGCGCGGAGGTCGCGCTGGCCGGCTTCGGCGGAACGGTCCCGGACGGCTGGGAGATCACCTTCCAGGCGGAGGGCGTGCAGTTCGTCGACGACGGGCTGGCGGCCGTCCCTGAGCCGGAGGCCGTCCGCCTCGGCCCCGCCGACGTGCCCGACATGCTCGACCTGGTCGAGCGCACCCGCCCCGGCCCGTTCCTGCCCCGCACCGTCGAACTCGGCACCTACCTCGGCATCCGCTGTGACGGCGCGCTGATCGCCATGGCGGGGGAGCGGCTGCATCCGCCCGGCTGGACCGAGATCAGCGCGGTCTGCACCGACCCCGCCTTCCGCGGCGAGGGCCTGGCGACCCGTCTGGTGCTGGCCGTCGCCCACGGCATCCGGGAACGCGGCGAGACCCCGTTCCTGCACACCGCCGCGAGCAACACGAACGCCATCCGCCTCTACGAGTCCCTGGGCTTCCGGCTGCGCCGCAGGACCGTCTTCCTCGCGGCCCGCACACCGGAACACCGGACGGACGCACAGGCGGTGACCGCCGCCGTCTAGTCCTCCGCGGCGCCGGTTCCCGGCCACGCGTTGTAGCGCGTGAGATACCCCGCGAACCGCTCCAGATCCTCTTCCGACCAGTCCGCGAGCCGTTCCCGGACGGCCGTCCGGCGGCTGCGGGTGACCCGGGCGAGGATCCGGCGGCCGGCGCCGGTGAGGTGCAGCACCTGCACGCGGTGGTCCTCCGGGTCCAGGCGCCGCTCGACCAGGCCGGCCCGCTCCAGGGCCGTCACCTGGCGGCTGACCGTCGACTTGTCCAGGGCATAGTGCGCGGCCAGGTCGGTCGCCCGGCAGCCGCCGCTCTCCTCCAGATGGCCGAGCAGGGTGTAGGAGACCAGCGACAGCTCGGGGTGCAGGCGCCCCGCGGATGCCCGGGCACGGCGGGCGAAGACCGTCATCTCCCGCTGGATGGTCTCCACGGCCTGCTGCGCCTCCACCGGGCCTCCCTCGCTCTCCTGGTTGCACCGTACAACCCGGAGCGCGGGGGGCGCCGTGCGGCCCTGACCGGGGAGGTGACCGGCGCATGCCACGGTGACCGGGGGCTGCGATAGGGTGACCGTCCGGCCGAGGAACGTCCCGGCCGCCGGTGGACCGAGGAGGTGGGAGTCATCACCGCTGTGCCAGATCGGGTGCTCTCCCCTCGCGTCGACGCGGACCGTCGCCGGTAGGTGACCGCGGGAGCGCCCTTCGACCACCGAAAGGCCCTCGGCTCGGATGCCTGCGTCGTCCCCTTCGTCCCCCTTCTCCCTTCCCGCCTCTTCTTCCGTGTCCTCCGCTTCTTCCTACGACGCCGTCGTCGCCGCGCTGCGCGCCGCGGGCTGCGTCTTCGCCGAGGAGGAGGCGCGGCTGCTGCTGTCCGCCGCCCGCACCCCGCGGGAACTGGCCCTGCTGGTCGACCGCCGCTCCGGCGGCCTGCCCCTCGAACTCGTCCTCGGATGGGCCGAGTTCCGGGGGCTGCGCATCGTCGTGGAACCCGGCGTCTTCGTCCCCCGGCGGCGGACCGAGTTCCTCGTCGAGCAGGCGCTGGCCCAGGCTCCGGCGGCCCGTGTCGTCGTCGACCTGTGCTGCGGCTCGGGCGCCGTCGGTGCCGCGCTGGCCGCCGCGCTCGGTTCGGTCGAGCTGCACGCCGCCGACATCGACCCGGCCGCGGTGCGCTGCGCCCGCCGCAACGTCGCCATGGCGGGCGGTCAGGTCCACTCGGGTGACCTGTTCGAGGCACTGCCCGCCGGCCTGCGCGGCCGCGTCGACGTCCTCGCGGCCAACGTGCCCTACGTCCCCACCGACGAGGTCGGCCTGCTGCCCCCGGAGGCCCGCGACCACGAACCGCTGGTCGCCCTGGACGGCGGCGCCGACGGGCTGCACGTGCTGCGCCGGGTCGCCGCCGAGGCGCACCGGTGGCTGGCCCCCGGCGGCTGCCTGCTGGTCGAGACGAGCGAACGGCAGGCCGGGGCGGCCGTGGACGCGTTCACCCACGGCGGGCTGACCGCCCGCATCGCCTCGGACGAGGAGCTCGGCGCCGACGTCGTGATCGGCGTCAGGTCGTAGCGCCGGCGCCCTACTGGCCGGTCGACGGCGACGGTGTCCGCTGCTGCCAGGGGCCGTGCCCCGGCATCATGCCGTGGTCGGATCCGTCGCCGTACCCGGGCATGTCGTGGTCGGATCCGTTCTCGTGCCCCGGCATCATGCCGTGGTCGCATCCGTCGTGGTGCCCGTCGTGGCGGCCCTCGCCCCAGGTGCCCGCCATGGCGTACACCGCGGTCCTCGTGGAGCCGGAACGCGGCCCGACCAGGACGGCGTTCTCGCCCTTCTTCAGTTCGCCGGTGCCGGAGCTCTTGTTGCCGTTGTGGTAGAAGACGGTGTTCTTGTTCACCGTCCACGTCCAGGCGGCGCCGTCCTCGCTCTTGACGGTCACCTGGTCGTCGTAGACCTTCTGGACGGTGCCGCGCTGCCAGGCGCGCACCACCCACTTGCCCGTGTCCGGGTCCTTGACGGTCGCCTCGCCGTGCACGCCCATGCGGGATGCGCACCGGTGGCCGGTTCCGTCCGGCGACGGCGTAACGGAGGCGGACGGGGAGGCGGCGGCGCCTCCGCCGGCGCCGTCCGAGGCCGCTGCGTGGGCGACGGTGCCGCCGAGGGCGAAGACGGCGACCGTGACCGCCGCCGTCACCGGGCGCGCCCGGCGGGACTGGCCCCGCACCGGCCTGCCCCGGCCCGCGCCCGGCGGACGGTCCGGCCCGCCCTGCCCCGTCGTCGGTTCCCGCTCCGGTGTCGGTTCGTGCGTCACGACTCGCTCCCATCGGCCACGGCACCCGGCCTCCGAGCGCCCTGCCTTTGTCCTGCCGTGTTCTTATTGTGACTGGAGGACGATAAGGGCGCGATAACAGATTCCCGGGGAAACCGCCCCCGGCGGATCGCCCCCGCGGCCGGTCAGCCCGGCTGCTGCACCCGGGCGATCAGCAGCGCCACGTCGTCGGGGTTGTCGGGCTGGTAGAGGGTGCGCAGCAGGAGGTCGCAGACCTCCTCCAGCGGGCGGTCGGGTCCGTCGAGCAGGCCGAGCAGCGCCTCCAGACGCTCGTCGAGAGGGTCCTGCCGGGTCTCCACCAGGCCGTCGGTGTAGAACACGAGCCGGTCGCCGGGCGAGAGGTCGATCGTGGTGGTGGAGAAGGCGACGCCGCCCACGCCCAGCGGCGCTCCGGTGGGCAGGTCGAGCAGTTCCGGGCGCCGGCCCTCGCGCAGCCGGGCCGGCGGCAGGTGCCCGGCGTTCGCGATCCGGCACTGCCGCGACTCCGGGTCGTGGACGGCGTACACGCAGGTCGCGATGGAGTGGTCGAGGCCCTCGGTGATCCGGTCGAGGTGCTCCAGGAGACGCGCCGGGTCGAGGCCGAGGGAGGCCAGTGTGTGCGTCGCGGTGCGCAGCCGGCCCATGGTCGCCGCGGCGGTGATCCCGCTGCCCATCACGTCGCCCACCACCAGCGCCGTCCTGCCGCCCTCCAGGGGGATGACGTCGAACCAGTCGCCGCCGACCTCGGTGGTGGTCCCGGCCGGCTGGTAGCGGGAGGCGACCTCCAGGCCGCCGGTCACCGGCGGATGGCTGGGCAGCAGGCTGCGCTGCAGGGTGAGCGCGGTGTTGCGGGCGTTCTGGTACCAGCGGGCGTTGTCTATCTGCACCGCCGCCCGGGACGCGAGCTCCCGGGCGAGCAGCAGGTCGTCCTCGGTGAACGGCAGCGGGTTGCGCGTGCGCTTCAGATCGAGCGCGCCGAGCACCTCTCCGCGGGCGATCAACGGCACGGCCAGGTACGAGTGGACGCCCGCGGCGGCCAGCAGTTCCGCCGCCTCGGGGGAGCGGGCGATGCGCGGCAGGTCGGCGTCCCGGACCTCGGCGACCAGGACCGGGAGGCCGGTGCGCACGCACTCGGTGACCAGGCGGTCGGCGCCGTAGGCCGCCACCTGCCCCGGGGAATCGGCCGCCCGCAGCGCCTCCGGGGCATCGTCCGCCCGCACGGCCAGCGCCCGGATCACCGCCGGCTCCGCGGGGCCGAGGCTGCTGCGTCTGCCCTCCGCGACCGCGTCGAGCAGGTCGACGGCGGCCACGTCGGCGAGTTCCGGGACGGCCACGTCCGCCAGTTCCAGGGCGGTGCGGTCCAGCTCCAGGGTGGTGCCGATGCGGGCCGAGGCGTCCGCGACCACGGCGAGCCGGCGGCGTGCCGTCTCCGCCTCGATGCTCGCCCGGTGCTGTTCGGTGACGTCCGCGACGGAAGCCGCCACGCCCAGGACGGCGCCGAGCGCGTCCTCCAGCCGGTACAGCGAGATCGACAGGGCGTGTTCCTCGTCCGGGTCGGCCGGGGTGTGGCCGACCACCCGGTGGCCGACGAGCGGCCGGCCGGTCTCCAGCACCTGGCTGATCGAGGCCTCCACGTCGTCGACGTCGAGATGCGGCAGGACCTCGCGGACCGTGCGTCCGATGTGCTCGCTCGCCGGCATGCCGTTGAGCCGTTCCATCGCGGGGTTGACCGACACGTACCGCATGTCGGTGTCCAGGACCGCCAGCCCGTTCGGCGACTGGGCGATCATCCGCGTGGACAGTGCCACGTCGCGTTCCATCTGCCGCACGGTCGACTGGTCGGCGCACAGGCCGAGCGCGTAGCCATCGCCCCGGTCGTCCAGCAGCCGCATGTTGCGGAACTCCACCAGGCGGGTGCTGCCGTCCTTGCGCCGGACGGGGAAGGCCCCGGCCCAGCTCTGGCCGGTGTGCATGACGTCGGCGAACAGTTTGATCACCAGGTCGACATGCTGCTCGTGCACCATGATCCGGGCGGCGTACTGCCCGAGCGCCTCCTGGGCGGTGTAGCCGAACAACTCCTCCGCCTGGGGGCTCCACAGCACGACGCGTCCGCGGGCGTCGAGGACCACCGATGCCACCCGCAGCACGTCGAGCAGGCCGCTGGGCCGTATCGACTCGTCGCCGTCGGCCAACGGGAACTCAGGTGCACTCATGGCACGCACCGCCTCGCCTCCTTGCGCGGCACGCTGTTCCCCCGTGCCGACTCCCCTGTTCTACCGCGCTCAACCGTCCCGGTGGCGCCTTCGTCGCCTTCTCGCGTCTCCCGGTACGGCGGGAGACGTGCGGCGAGCGGGTGACGGCAGTCCCGGGCGGGCCGTTCCGAAGGCCGACGCCCCGCGTTCGCTCATTGGTCTGTACATGACTATCCGGGCGCGCCAGACTGTCCGCCGACCCCACGCCCCCATGGAGGAACCCTCTATGCCGCTGCGCACCCGGCGACGCCGTACCGCCACGTCGGCCGCTCTCGCCGCCCTCGCCGTGCTGGCCGTCCTGTCCGACGCTCCGGCCGCCTCGGCCGCCGACACCTGGACCGAGGTGGGCTCCGACCGCGCCGACCCGCTGACCGAGAGCCAGGGCCTGACCTCCGTCGAGGTCCCGGCCGGCAGCGCCAACCGTTACACCGGCATCGGCACCATCCCCCTCGGCGTGAGCAGCCGCGGCTGGAACCACGTCGGCGACCCCGACGCCTCCTACGACGGCCACTACATCGAGCCGTACCAGCGGGACGACGGCGCGGCGAAGATGTTCCGCGTGCAGGCCCCGGACGGTACCTGGTCCGAGTACACGCACGCGCTCGGCTCCGGCGAGGCGCTCAACAACTCCTGGGTCGCCGTCTCGCCCGACGGCCAGTGGATGCTGGCGGGCGAGTACGGCACCATGAACCGGCTGCTGGTCTTCCCCACCCCGGGCGTCAACCCGTCCACCTCGCCCTCGGCGAACCTGCCCCAGGTATCCACCGTCCGCCTCGACCACGCCGTGCGGGACGTGCAGGGCTGCGACTTCTCCGGCCCGACGACGCTGCTGTGCTCCTCGGACGACCCCGACGGCACCCTGTTCGGAGTCACCAAGCCGCTGCTCCAGATCGGCCTGTCCGCGCCGCCGAGCGGCACCTCGGACGTCACCGGCCAGGTCACGGCCCTGCGGCAACTGCCACTGCGCAGCGCCTGCTCGGGCACGTTCGAGGCGGAGGGCATCGACTACGACCGCCGGACCGGCACGCTGCGGGTGATCGTGGTGTCCCCCGGTTTCTGCGTGCTGACCGACAGCAAGACGTACCGGTTCACCCGCGGCTGAGCGGCGGGGGCCGCGCCCGCGCGACGCCTCCGCGCTGATGCCCGCGCGCTGATGTGGTGCTTTTCTGGTGGGTGGGGCGCGGCCGTACGGGGAGACGGTCCCGTGGGGCCCCGGCCCGCCCACGGAAGGAGCGACCACGATGGACAGGCATCCGGAATCGGTCTCCGTCGAGATCAGCGACTGCAGCGAGGAGGACGCCCGGACCGTGTTCGACACCCTGTGCGCCTGCTTCGCGTCCGACCGGTGCGCCGAGGACGTGCCGGAGCGACTGGACGAGACACGGCCGACGGTGTGGCTCGGCACGTTCGACGTCACCGACACGCGCGGGAGCTGCGCGCCCGCCCACCTCTCCGGCACCGTCACCGCGGACGTCCAGGGCGGCTACTGGGCGGTGGACCGGCTGCGCACGACCCTCGGCTCGCTGTTCTCGGTGCGGGACCTCACCGGCGCCTCCGGCGACCAGGAGCGCGACGTCCACCTGCGGCTCACGAGCCTGTGACGCGAGACGGCCGCGGACCACCGCCGGCGACGGTGGTCCGCGTCACGCCCCCACGGTTGTGCAACTAGTTGCACAATCGGCGCGGAGTCCTCTACAACTGAGGCACCACACCGCGCACGGAGGGCCCGATGAGCCGTTACCCGCACCTGCTGAGCCCGCTCGACCTCGGCTTCACCACACTCCCCAACCGCGTCCTGATGGGCTCCATGCACGTCGGCCTGGAGGAGGCCGAGGGCGGCTTCGAGCGCATGGCGGCGTTCTACGCCGAGCGCGCCCGCGGCGGAGTGGGCCTGATCGTCACCGGCGGCATCGCGCCCAACGAGGAGGGCCGGCCGTACGAGGGCGGCGCGAAGCTCACCACCGAGGCGGAGGCCGAGCGGCACCGCGTGGTCACCGAGGCCGTGCACCGCGAGGGCGGCCGGATCGCGATGCAGCTCCTGCACTTCGGCCGGTACGCCTACCACGCCGACCTGGTCGCGCCGAGCCCGCTCCAGGCCCCGATCAGCCCCTTCGTGCCGCGCGAGCTCACCGAGGCCGAGGTCGAGCGGACCGTCGAGGACTACGCCCGCGCCGCCCGCCTCGCCCGCACCGCCGGATACGACGGCGTCGAGATCATGGGCTCCGAGGGCTACCTCATCAACGAGTTCATCGCCGCGCGGACCAACCACCGCACCGACCGCTGGGGCGGCTCCTACGACAACCGCATGCGCTTCCCCGTCGAGATCGTCCGGCGGGTGCGCGAGGCCGTCGGCGAGGACTTCGTCATCATCTACCGGCTGTCCATGCTGGACCTGGTGCCGGGCGGGTCGTCGCTGGAAGAGGTGGTCACCCTCGCCAAGGCGGTCGAGGCGGCCGGGGCCACGATCATCAACACCGGCATCGGCTGGCACGAGGCCCGCATCCCCACCATCGCCACCTCGGTGCCGCGCGGCGCCTACACCTGGGTCACCAAGCGGCTCATGGGCGAGGTGTCCGTCCCGCTCGTCACCACCAACCGCATCAACACCCCCGAGGTCGCCGAGGAACTGCTCGCCTCGGGCTGCGCGGACATGGTGTCGATGGCCCGTCCGATGCTCGCCGACCCCGACTTCGTCGCCAAGGCCGCCGCCGGCACGCCCGAGGCCATCAACACCTGCATCGGCTGCAACCAGGCCTGCCTCGACCACACCTTCAGCGGCAAGATCACCTCCTGCCTGGTCAACCCGCGCGCCTGCCACGAGACCGAGCTGGTCCTCGCCCCGACCCGGCTGAAGAAGCGCGTCGCCGTCGTCGGCGCGGGCCCGGCCGGACTCGCCTGCGCGGTGGGCGCCGCCGAACGCGGCCACGACGTCACCCTGTTCGACGCCGGGAGCGAGATCGGCGGCCAGCTCAACGTCGCCCGCCGGGTCCCCGGCAAGCAGGAGTTCGACGAGACGCTGCGCTACTTCCGCCACCGGCTCGCCGCGGAGGGCGTCGACATACGGCTGGACACCTGGGTCTCCGCCGCGGACCTCACCGACTACGACGAGGTCGTCGTCGCCACCGGCGTCACCCCCCGCGTCCCCGACATCCCCGGCGTGGACCACCCCAGCGTGGTCGGCTACCTCGACGTCCTGCGCGACGGCGCGCCCGTCGGCGACCGCGTCGCGATCCTCGGCGCCGGCGGCATCGGCTTCGACGTCGCCGAGTTCCTCACCGACGCGGGCGACAAGGCGAGCGAGGACCCGGCGACGTACTTCCGCCACTGGGGCGTCGACATGGACTACCGCGCGCCCGGCGGGCTCACCGAACCCGAGCGGGCCGCCCCGCCGCGCACCGTCCACCTGCTGCAGCGCAAGACCAGCAAGGTCGGCGCCGGCCTCGGCAAGACCACCGGCTGGATCCACCGCACCGAGCTCAAGCACCGCGGCGTGACGATGGTTCCCGGCGTGCGCTACGACCGCATCGACGACGCCGGACTGCACGTCACCATCGGGGAGGAGAGCACCGTCCTGCCCGTCGACACGATCGTGCTGTGCACCGGCCAGGAACCGCGCCGCGACCTGTACGAGGAGCTGGTCGCCGCGGGCCGCACCGCGCACCTGATCGGCGGCGCCGACATCGCCGCCGAACTGGACGCCAAGCGCGCCGTCAAGCAGGGCACCGAGGTCGCGGCCGCCCTCTGATCCGGCGGGACCCGCCGTCCCTAGGATGACCTCATGTCACTCCCGCACGCGATCCTCACCGCCCTGCTGGAAAAGCCGTCCTCGGGGCTGGAGCTGACCCGCCGGTTCGACCGGTCGATCGGCTACTTCTGGTCGGCGACGCATCAGCAGATCTATCGCGAGCTGGGAAAGCTGGAGGCCGAGGGCCACATCCGGGCCCTGCCGTCCGAGCAGCCGGCCCGCGGGCAGAAGAAGCGCTACGAGGTGCTGCCCGCGGGCCGCGCCGAACTGGCCCGCTGGACCGCCGCACCGCAGGACCCGCGGCCGCTGCGCGACCCGCTGTTTCTGCGGCTGCGCGCGGCGGCCGTGGTGGGGACCGCGGGCCTGGAGGACGACCTGCGCCGCCATCTCGACCTGCACCGGCGGCAGTTGGCCGAGTACGAGGAGATCGAGAAGCGCGACTTCCCGCCCGGCAGGGACGGCGCCCAGGACCGGCTGCGGCACCTCGTGCTGCGCGCCGGCATCGACCTGGAGACCTTCTGGGCACAGTGGCTCACGCACGCCCTGGAGGAGTTCGCCGAACTGCCCGGCCCCCCGGCGGTATGAGCGCCGCCGGGGGCCCGGGCGTGCGGTCTCGGGCGTGCGGTGACAGTCGTGCGGTCCCGGCCGTGCGGACTCGGCCGTGCGGTGACCGTCGCGCGGTCACAGGCGGTGCGGCTTGGAACGGCGGCGCAGATACCAGCCGGTGGCGATGACGCCCGCGCCGACCAGGGCGCTGCCCACCCCCAGCGTCACCGGGCCGTAGTCCCGCACGGCGCCGCCGAGCCCGCCCATGACCCCGCGTGACGGCGAGGCCGTGGCCGTGGCCGAGATCGTCGGAGTGACGGTGGGAGTGGCGGCGGAGACGACGACGGACTGCGTGCCCGCGATGCTGTTGTCGAACGAGCACATGACGATCACGGTGTACGTGCCGGGGGCCACACCCTGCCAGGCCGCCGACTGCAGGGCGGTGTTGCCGGACAGCGCCACCTGCCGGCCCTGGGCGAAGCTCGTCTGGCCGCTGGTGAGCAGGGAGGCGGTGCCCAGGCTGCCGCTGCCGCTGGTCCGGGAGCAGGCGGTGGTCGTCACGGAGACCGTGGAGCCGCTGGTACTGACCGAGATTCCCGACCCCTGGGCCACGGCCGGACCGGCGGCCAGGGCGAGCGGGAGCGCGGCGGCGGCTGCCGCGGTCAGGAGCGAACGGGGAACGGGTGGCGTTGAGTTGCTCATGTCCACTGCCTTCCGGCGGCACGGTTGGCGGTACATCCCTTGCGCCGCCGAGGATCGGGGAACGCCCGTGCTGCCTTAACGGGAAGCCAACGTGCCCCGGCCGCCTCCCGCATGCGGACGGCCGCCGGGCGGGTGACGCGTCCCACCGTCCGGGTTACCCCCGCCGTCCTCCGCAGCCGTTCCGCGGGCCGGTCCTCAGGCCCCCGTCAGGGCCGCGTGGCGGGGCCGGGTCCCGTGGTCACCGACCGCTGCGCCGACCAGCCGCCCCAGGTGCCGTCGGGCAGTCCGGCCCGGATCCGCACCCGGTGGCCGACCCCGGCCTCCCGGCCCGCGTAGAAGCTGTAGGCCGCCCGGCCGTGCGGCGGGTCGCCGCCGAAGACCAGCGAGGTGGCCCTGCGGCCGTCGAGGCGGATCTCGTACCGCGTGACCGGGCCGTCGGTGCGCGGTGGGACCCAGCTCAGGTCGATGTAGTACGCCCCGCCGGCGCGGTGCGTGCCCGCGCGGAAGCCGGTGGGCGCGGTGGCCCGGCCGTCGTCGGAGCCGGGAGTGGTCAGGCGGACGGCGGCGCCGGGCGGTGAGACGTTGCCGGCCGCGTCGCGGGCCCGCACGCTGAAGGAGTAGCGGGTGCCCGGCCGCAGTCCGGTGACCACGGCCGCCCGTTGGCCACCGCCCACGCTGTGGATCTTCGCGCCGCCCTGCCAGACGTCGTACGACACCACGCCACGGTCGTCCCTCGACGCGGACCAGGACAGCTGGACCGCCCGGCTGCCCGCCGTGCGGCCCCGGGTGCGGCCCGGCCTGGTCGGCGGCGTGGCGTCCGACGCCACGGCCGCGGGGGTCCTCGCCCGCACCGCCCTGCTGGGCGGCCCGAGCCGCCCCGCTGCGTCGCGGGCCCGCACGGTGAACACGTACGTGGTGGACGGCCTGAGCCTGGTGACGTCCACCATGTGCGCGGACCCCGGCACCCGCGCCGCCCTGGTGGCGCCCCGGTACACCTCGTAGGCGCGGATGCCGGGATCCGCGGGCACCGCGTTCCACATGACGTGCACGCTGGTGGCGCTGCCCGCCGTGGCGGTGACGCCGCCGGGCGCGCCGGGGAGCCGGTCCTCGTCGCCGGCGCCGCCCCGGCCGCAGGACGCGACCGGCGCCAGAACGGCGCACAGGACGGCGCACAGGGCGAGCAGGCGGCACGGGAGAACGGCGGCGCGACGCACGGCTGTGCCTCCCGGGGCGGTACGGCGGCAATGGTCCGGACCAATATGGCGTCGCGGGTGGGACCGCGGCAAGAGGCCGTCGTTGGCCGATGACCACGGGAGTTACGTATGCTGAAGCTCCTCACGGCGAACTTCCCCTGAGGGCTGGGGAGTTCTCGCCGGTGGCGCGGGCCGCTGTCGTCGCTGATCCCGCGCCGGACGCGGGCGGCCGGGCAGCCGGAGCCGACGCAGGCTCAGGCGCCCGGCCCCTGTCCGGTTACAGGGTTGCACCATACGGCCCCCCAGCGGTGGCCGCGCGCGGGGAAGGTCATCAGAGTGGGCCGGGTGTCTGTCAGTGTCCCCCAGGAGAGGCTTCCCCATCGTGCGTGTCCAGTCGCTGACGCTGGCCGCGGCAAGCGCCGCCCTGCTCGCCCCGACGGTTCCCCCGGCCGCCGCCCACCACCGCGTCCAGCAGACGCCGGCGGCGTGGCGGCACACCCCGGTCACCGCCGCAGCCCTGCTGGCCAGGGCGCGCCCCTGCGTCCAGGTCTCCCGGGGCCGCTACCGCAGTGACGCGGGCCGGCCGGCGAACATCCGGGTGTGCGGCACCCGCGACGCGGTCTACTGGAAGGCCGACCTCGACATCGACTGCGACGGGCGCCCCGGCCCGCGCTGCAACAGCGACACCGATCCCGCCTTCTCCACCGCCACCGCCTTCACGCAGTCCGACGGCCGTCACCTGAGCGCCGAACGCCTGCCGTACATCGTGGTGCCCGCCGCCAGCCGCATCTGGGACCACCGCAGGCACGGCATCCGCGGCGGGTCGGTCGCCGCCGTCGTCTACCGCGACCGCGTGCAGTACGCGGTGGTGGGCGACATCGGCCCCGAGGGCATCATCGGCGAGGCGTCCTACGCCACCGCCGCGGGCCTCGGCATCCGCCCGGACCCGCGGGGCGGGGGCGTGTCCTCCGGGGTCACCTACATCGTCTTCAAGCGGACGCTCGCACGTCCCATCCAGAGCCGCGGGGCGGCCGTGACGGCGGGGGAGCGGCTGGCCCTGAAGTTCATGACCGGCCGGTGACGCGGCAGACAGTCCCCGGGGCCGTCCGGCGGCCGGCAGGACCGCGCCGTCGACGCCGTCGGCCGCGTCCGAGGCGAGGAACACGACGGCGGCGGCCCGCTCCTCGGGCGGCCGGCCCGGGGAGCGTCCTGAGCCCCCGGCCCGCCTCCGCTGTCGCTGCCGTGCGCGGACCGCGCCGCGGCCGTGTGGCGGTCCGTCAGACCTTCCGGTACGTGTACGCCTCCGCGGCCGCCGCCGCCACCGCGTCGAGGCCGGCGCCCGTCGCCGCGGTGACCACGGCGGCCACCGCGCCCTCCACGAACGGGGCGTCCACCAGGCGTGTGCCGTCCGGGAGTTCGTCGCCCTCCGCGAGCAGCGCCTTGACGGTGAGGACCGCGCTGCCCAGGTCGGTCAGCACCGCGACGCCGGCTCCGCGGTCCACGGACGCGGCCGCCGCGGCGATCAGTTCCGCGCTCGTGCCCAGACCGCCGCCCTCGGTGCCGCCCGCCGCCGCGACCGGCACCGACGCCGCCCCGCCCGCGAGGCCCTTCGCCAGCTCCGCCACGGCCGCCGCCACCTCCGCGCTGTGCGACACCAGTACGATGCCGACCGCCTTCGCGTCCTTCTCCTCACTCACCGGCGGCCTCCGCGAGCCCCGCGACGAGCAGCGCCGACGACGTGGCGCCGGGATCCTGGTGGCCGATGCTGCGTTCACCCAGATAGCTCGCCCGGCCCTTGCGGGCCTGCATCGGCGTCGTCGCCAGCGCCCCCTCCTCCGCGGCGGACCGCGCCACGGCGAAGCCGTCGCCGAGGGCGTCCACGGCCGGCACCAGCGCGTCGATCATGGTCTTGTCGCCCGGCGCCGCGCCCCCGAGCGCCATGACCGCGTCCACCCCGGCCCGCAGTGCCTCGGTCAACCGCGCCTCGCTCACCTCCGCGACGTCCCCGAGCGCCTTGCCGGTCCGGCGCAGCAGTGTGCCGTACAGCGGCCCCGACGCGCCGCCGACCGTGGAGATCAGCTGCCGCCCGGCGAGCACGAGGACCGCGCCCGGCGTGTCCGGGGCCTCCTTCTCCAACGCGACGACGACGGCCTTGAACCCGCGCTGCAGATTGCTGCCGTGGTCGGCGTCGCCGATGGGGGAGTCGAGGGCGGTGAGCCGTTCCGCCTCGCGGTCCACGGACGCGGCGGTGACCGTCATCCAGCGGCGGAAGAAGTCGGCGTCGAGCACGGGATCTCCTTGCGTGGTAGATGGGTCGGCGCGGGGCGTCGCCGGTCATATACCCCAGCGCAGCGCCGGGGTGCGGACCGGCGCGTCCCACAGCCTGAGCAGTTCCTCGTCGACCTGGCACAGGGTCACCGAGGCGCCCGCCATGTCGAGGGAGGTGACGTAGTTGCCGACGAGTGTGCGGGCGACGGCGACGCCACGCTCGGCTAGCACTCGCTGCACCTCGGCGTTGAAGCCGTACAGCTCGAGCAGCGGAGTGGCGCCCATGCCGTTGACCAGGACCAGCACGGGGTTGCGCGGGGGGAGGTCGTCCAGCACGGCGTGCACGGCGAAGTCGGCGATCTCGCGCGAGGTCATCATCGCCCGCCGCTCCCGGCCGGGTTCGCCGTGGATGCCGACGCCCAGCTCCAGCTCGCCGGCCGGCAGGTCGAAGGTCGGGCTGCCCTTGGCCGGCGTGGTGCAGGCGGTGAGCGCCACGCCGAAACTGCGCGCGTTGTCGTTGACCTGCCGGGCGATCGCCTCCACCCGCTCCAGCGGCTGCCCCTCGTCCGCGGCGGCGCCCGCGATCTTCTCCACGAACAGCGTCGCCCCGGTGCCGCGCCGCCCGGCCGTGTAGAGGCTGTCGGTCACCGCCACGTCGTCGTTGACGAGCACCTTGGCGACCTGGATGCCCTCGTCCTCGGCGAGTTCGGCCGCCATGTCGAAGTTGAGCACGTCACCGGTGTAGTTCTTCACCACGAACAGCACCCCCGCGCCGCTGTCCACGGCCGCCGCCGCCCGCACCATCTGGTCCGGCACCGGAGACGTGAACACCTCGCCCGGGCACGCCGCCGAGAGCATCCCGGGGCCCACGAACCCGCCGTGCAGCGGCTCGTGCCCGGACCCGCCGCCGGAGACCAGGGCGACCTTCCCGGCCACCGGAGCGTCCCGCCGTACGATCACGCGGTTCTCCACGTCGACGGTCAGCTCGGGGTGGGCGGCCGCCATGCCCCGCAGCGCGTCCGCGACCACGGTCTCAGCGACGTTGATCAGCATCTTCATGGAAATCTCCTAGTGGGCTGACGTCGGTGACGCGGTGTCAGCCCTTCGGTGGATCGACGGCATGCCGGCTGGAGTCCTACAGAGGCAGTATCGGCCTTGCGGCTGTCAAGGTCACGTGAGGCGAGCCCGAGCGAGCCGGTGACGGGCACGGCCGCCCGGCGGTGCGCGGACGAGCCGTCACACTGTTGAAACGCCATACATCGGCACAGTGTTTTGACACTGTGATGTGCGATTGTCGTGGCAGCGGTATGCGACCGGCCAGGTGATCACCGTCGACGGCGGGCTGGAACTCATCTGACGCAGCGCGGGACAGGGGCCGGGCGGCCGTGCGCCCCGGGACCAACGGGCACGTCCGGGGACCTGCGGCCACTCACCCGGCCCGGTCCCGGGCAGCAGGATCGTTCTCGCCAGGCACACCCGCAGCGACCAGCACAGGGAGCACAGCCATGTCCTGCGACGCCGCTCCCGAGCCCGTCCTCGGCGGCGCCGCGGGCACACTGGAAGGCGGCGACGTCCACGTCCTCGCCCCCGGCGTCGTCGTCGGCTGCGAGCGCAACGTCACCACCAACACCTGCCTGCGCAAGCAGGGCATCGAGATCGTCACCATCGCCGGCGCCGAGCTCGGCCGCGGACGCGGCGGACCGCGCTGCATGAGCTGCCCCGTCGAACGCGACCCGGCCGTCTGCCGAAGGGGGCACTCCATGAACGCCGACCTCACGTCCACCGTCTCCGACCAGACCGAGAACCGGCCGCACACCGTCAAGGCCGCGCCCGTGGCCACTGTGGAGGGCTGAACCATGCGTATCGTCGTCGCGCTCGGCGGCAACGCCCTGCTGCACCGGGGGGAACGCCCCGACGCGGAGATCCAGACGGCCAACATCGTCCGGGTGGCCACCGCGATCGCCGCGCTCGCCCAGGACAACGAGCTGGTGATCACCCACGGCAACGGCCCCCAGATCGGCATGCTGGCGGTGGAGAGCGCGAGCGACCACGCCCTGAGCGCCCCCTATCCGCTGGACCTGCTCGGCGCCCAGACCCAGGGCATGATCGGCTCCCTGCTGGTGCGGGCCCTGCACGACGCGCTGCCCGGCCGCAAGATCGCCTCGGTGGTCACCCACACCCTGGTGCGGGCCGACGACCCCGCCTTCGCCCGGCCCGACAAGTTCGTCGGCCAGGTGTACTCGCGCGAGCACGCCCGTGCACTGGCCAGGGAGCACGGCTGGCACATCGCCGAGGACACCGGCGGCTGGCGCCGGGTGGTCCCCTCACCGTCGCCCGAGCGGTTCCTGGAGACGCCGACCATCCACGACCTGCTCGCCTGCGACACGCTGGTCGTGTGCGCCGGCGGCGGGGGCGTCCCCGTCGTCGCCGACCGGGTCACCGGGGGGCTCAGCGGCGCGGAGGCCGTCGTCGACAAGGACCTCACCGCCGCCCTGCTCGCCGAGGACCTCAAGGCCGACTTCCTGCTGATCCTCACCGACGTGCCGTGCGTCTACGCCGGTTTCGGCACCCCCGAACAGCGGCCCCTCCTCGACGTCACCCCCACCGAGCTGCGCCGCGGCGGCTTCCACGCCGGGTCCAT
Organism: Streptomyces sp. NPDC031340; assembly: GCF_055569945.1. Classification (NCBI taxonomy): domain Bacteria; kingdom Bacillati; phylum Actinomycetota; class Actinomycetes; order Kitasatosporales; family Streptomycetaceae; genus Streptomyces; species Streptomyces sp. NPDC031340. The sequence continues at coordinate 62,381 of NZ_JBVIIE010000027.1, read as the reverse complement.
GGGGCCCAAGGCCGAGGCCGCCGCCCGCTTCGTCGCCCGCACCGGCGGGCTGGCCGCCATCGGCGCCCTGGACGCCGCGTACGAGATCGTGCACGGCCGCTCCGGCACGCTGGTCCGCCCGGACCTGACGGTGAGCTGAACCTGACGGTGAGCTGAACCTGGCGGTGAGTCGAAGCGGACGCGGGTCTGACTGCGGTCCGCGGGGCCACCGGGTGGCGGGGCCCCGAACGCGAGCGCGCCCGCCGCGTGCGGGGCGGCCGGCTCGCGCCCGAGCCCGCAGCGTGGTCCCCGGCGTCGTCCGGCCGGTGGGCATGCGGGCGGTCACCGGCTGGTGCCGGTCGCGGGCGTGCGTGCCCGGGCGGCACCGGCACCGTGTCCGTCTCGGCCGGCCGACGCGGCCTGGCCTCCTCGGCCCGCACGGCGGGATCGTCACCCCATCGCGCTTGACCATCACCGGTCGGCCGTCGTCCGGGGTCACTTCGGCGAGCGCGGCGGACCGGCGGCGCTCGTCGCACACAGCCCAACCAGTGACGCCCGCCGCCACGGCGGCGGGCCCGTTACTGGCCGCGGCCGCGGTACGGGGCCGTGCGGCCGTGGTACGGGTCGTGCGGTGCGGGGTCATGCGGTCGCGTGGTGCGGGCGTGCGGTCGCGCAGGCACCAGGAAGCCCGTGCCTCGCGGGGGCGGAGGCACGGGCTGAGGGGTTCTCGGCCGGAGGTGGGGTGGTGGGGGTCGGCCGGGCCGGGGCCCGGCTGATGGGCCGGGGTGGGGGCGTGGTGGTCAGCCGGTCTTGTGGCCCCAGGTGGGGCCGACCAGGTCCCATTCCTTGCCCCACTCCTCGAAACGCTTGCGGTCGAGGCGCCAGCGGGCCAGCGCGCCCGCGCCGAAGACGGCGCCCGCGACGGCCAGCCCGGCGGCCCCGCCCAGCAGGCCCGCCTCGAGACGGGCCTCCGTGGGCCCGGGCGGCTGGGTGGTGAGTGCGTCCCGGGAGTCCAGCCAGACCACGACCCGGGCACCGGCCTGCTGACCGGCGTCCACCAGGGTCCTGCCGGTGCGGGTGGCGCCGTCCGCCGTCGTCCAGCGGACCCGGGCCGAGACCCGCTCGGCCGTCACCCCGGCCGGCGAGCCGCTCGGTACGTCGGCGAGCAGGACGGCGCGGGTGGAGTGCCGTTCCGCACGCTGCTGGGCGAGCACGTCACCGGCGGCACCGGCCGTGACCATCCCGGCGACGGCTCCGCCGATGGCGATGACCGCCCACACGGCGAGCACGATCCATGCCTCGACGATGTCCTCGTGGCGTCGCAGCGGATTGCTCCGGAACCGCCACAACCTCTTCCTTCCAGACCTGCCGCCCATTGTCCTGCCCCTCCTCCTCGTGGTCACGGCACGACGGTGACACCCGGCGGGGCGTGCGGGGATGGGCCGGTCAGGCGCCTTCGGGGGTCCGACCGGGACCCACCTCCCCGCGGCGCTGGGCCGTTCAGCCCCCAGCCACCGGTCGCCGGTCGCCGGCCGTCGGCCGCCGGCTCTCAGCTCTCAGCCCGCGGCGGCGGACAGGCCCACCGGCTCCGGCTCGGGCGTGAGGGCCTCGGACATGCGGGTACACACGTGGAAGGCGCCCGCCAGGCCGACGGGACGCAGCAGTCGAAGGAAGCCGGGATCGTCGGAGACCAGCCGCAGCCGGCCGTGCCGCGCCAGGACGCGGTTGCGCACCCGGCAGAGCACTCCCAGTCCGGAGCAGTCGATGAAGGACACCGCCCGCAGGTCCACCACCACGTCGGGGCCGGGCCGCGCCGTCAGCGCGTCGAACCGGGCCGACAGGGACGGCGTCACGAGCAGGTCGATCTCGCCGCGCAGCGCCACGACGGTCGTCCCGGCGACAGTGCGCACGGTGGGGTCCGGCGTGCGGTTGGAGTGGGTTTCGGCCATGGTCGTAGCGAAGCTGTCCGGGGCCCGCGCGGGGAAGTGCCGATCGGCCCACCGCGTCGCGCCGGGACTGGGCCGGACGGGCAGAACCGGGCCGGTAAGGATCCGTCCGGCGGCGCCCGCAGGGCCGACCGGCCCAAGCGGGCAGGGCCGTGGCGGCCCAAGCTGAAGCTGCGGGGCAATCCCGGCGCCGCACCGGCATCCGGTGACCCCGGACTCACGGGCCCGGGGAACCGAGGAGGGAAAGATCGCCATGAAGGGCTATGTCTTCCACGGCCCCGGCCAGTCCTCCTGGGAGGACGTCCCGGACCCCGGCATCCAGGAGGCGACCGACGCCATCGTCCGCGTCGACGCCGTCACCATCTGCGGCACGGACCTGCACATCCTCAAGGGCGACGTGCCCGAGTGCCCGCCCGGTACCGTCCTCGGCCACGAGGCGGTCGGCGAGGTCGTCGAGACCGGCAGCGACGTGCGCACCGTACGGCCGGGGGACCGGGTCCTGGTCTCCTGCATCAGCGCCTGCGGACGCTGCGCCTACTGCCGAACGGGGATGTACGGCCAGTGCCGGGGCGGCGGGGGCTGGATCCTCGGCCACCTGATCGACGGCACCCAGGCCGAGTACGTCCGCGTGCCCTACGCCGACCTGTCCGTGCACGCGCTGCCCAGCACGCTGGACGCCACCCAGGCGGTGCTCCTGGCGGACATCTTCCCCACCGCCTACGAGGTGGGCGTCCTCAACGGGAAGGTGCGGCCCGGCGACACCGTCGCCGTGGTCGGGGCGGGCCCGGTCGGACTGGCCGCGATCGCCACCGCCCGGCTGTTCAGCCCCGAGCGTATCGTCGCCGTCGACCTGGCCCCCGCCCGGCTGGACGCGGCCAAGCAGCTCGGCGCCGACGCCGTGGCCGACGCCCGCGAGGCGCCCGAGCAACTGATCGCCGACCTCACCGACGGACTCGGCGCCGACGTCGTCATCGAGGCCGTCGGCCTCCCGGCGACCTTCGAGATGAGCACGCGCATGGTGCGCCCCGGCGGGCACGTCGCCAACGTCGGCGTGCACGGCAGCCCCGCGACGTTGCACCTGGAAGACCTGTGGATCAAGAACGTGACCATCACCACCGGCCTGGTCGACACCAACACCACGCCGACCCTGCTGCGCATGGCGGCAGCCGGCCGGCTGCCCGTGCAGGCGCTGGTCACCCACACCTTCCCGATGCACGAGATGCAGGAGGCGTACGACGTCTTCGCGCGGGCCGCGGACACCGGCGCCCTCAAGGTGGTGCTCGGTGAGGAGAGCCATGAGACCGTCGCCGTCCGGACGGCATGACACCGGACTTGACCGGAAGGAGTGACGGGGAATGACAGCAGCGGGTCCCGGCGCGCCGAACGCCCTCGCGGCGGGCGACCTCGGGCGCCGTCTCGCACGGAGGCGCAACCGGCTCGGGCTCAGCCGCGAGGAGACGGCCGCCCGGGCCGGCGTGGCCCCCGGCTACCTCCAGTACCTGGAGGAGCAGCCGGCCGCCGCACCGGGCACCGGCACCCTGCTGAGGCTCGCGGAGGTCCTCGGCACCACCATCACTGAGCTCACCGGCGGCGAGGCCGACACGCCGCCCGGCCCCGGCCGGGCGGCCCGCCACGCGGAGTTCACCGAACTCAGCGTCCAGGAGTGCCGCGCACTGCTGTCCACGCACGGCGTGGGACGCGTCGCGGTGCCCACCGTCGAGGGACCCCTCGTGGTCCCCGTCAACTACAGCCTGGTCGACGGCGCGATCGTCTTCAGCACCTCGCCCGGCACCGTTCCGGCGCAGGCGGCCGGCTGCCGGGTGGCCTTCGAGGTCGACCGCATCGACGACGTCTTCAGCCAGGGCTGGAGCGTGCTGGTCCGCGGCCTGGCCCGGACCGTGACCGAACCGGACGAGGTGCGCCGGCTGGTCGAGGGCTCCTACAGCGAACCCTGGGCCGGCGGGCGGCGCGAGGTGTGGGTGCGCATCGAGCTGCTCGCTCTGACCGGGCGCCGGATCACCGTGTGACCGTGTGAAAGGGCTGTTGTCCACCCTGGTCGGGACCCATGGCCCTAAGCCTGCGGTCCCGGCCGACACATGATGGACCTGTCCCGATACCGCCGCACAGAGCGGTCCCCACGCGCTGAAAGACGGGCGGCCATGTACCCCAACGACGGATTCCGCGAACTCGATCGGCAGGAGTGCCTGCGTCTGCTGGCGAAGGTCCCCGTCGGCCGTATCGTCCACACGCGCAAGGCCCTGCCGGCGGTGCTGCCGGTGAACTTCTGCCTCGACGGGGACGGCGCCGTGCTGCTGCGCACCTCGGCGGCCTCCGAACTGGTCCGGGCGATCGACCAGGCGGTCGTCGCGTTCGAGGCGGACGAGGTCGACGCGGCCGCCCACTCCGGCTGGAGCGTCGTCGTCACCGGACGGGCCGCCGTGGTCACCGACCCCGCGCGGCACGAGAGCCTGGCCCGCACCGGTCCCCGCTCCTGGGTGGCCTCACCGCGTGAGGTCTTCGTCCGCATCGAGCCGGAGCTGGTGACCGGACGCGAACTGGTCGCCGGACGCACCCTGTACGGCGTCGACCTCGACATCCCCGCCTGAGCGCCTGAGCGCGCCCCCCGGCCCGGCCCGGGACCGTACGGCCCCCTCACAAGGGGCCGTACGGCATGTCCGCCGGATCCCGCGGGCCCTGCCCCCCGGCGCCCCCGGGCCGCGAGCATCGGACCCGTAGCCGCAGCGGGATTCCCGCGAGCCGTCCGGCCGGGCACGAGCCCCGGTTCCGGCGGCCCCTTCCCGCCGGACGAGAAGACAACGGCACCAGAAGGGAAACGGGACAATGACACTCCACCACGTGGTCGTCGGCGTGGACGGCACGCCGGCCGCCGTACGGGCTCTGGACCTGGCCGCGGACGACGCCGCGCGGCGCTCCGCCGAACTGCGCGTCGTCTACGCGGTGCCCGACCGCGACGAGGCGGGACCGATCCTGGCGTCGGCCGCCGCGCGGGTCCGCGAACGCCACCCCGGCCTGCGGGTCGTCACCACGGCCGCGCAGGGCGGCGCCCCCCGGGAACTGGCCGCCGAGAGTGAGGGCGCCGCCCTCACCGTCGTCGGCACCCGCGGCTTCGGCGGGGTCACCGGGACGCTGTTCGGCTCGGTGAGCCAGCGGCTGGCCGCGCAGGTGCACGGGCCCCTGATGATCGTCCGCGGGGACCACGTCTGCCACCCGGAGACCGCGGGGACCGCGTCGGCCGACGGGGGCGAGCGGCTCGGCACCGGCCACGAGGTGCTCCTCGGACTGCAGGACGACACCGACGTCACCGCGGCCGCCTTCGCGTTCGAGGAGGCGGAGCGCCGCGGCGTGTGGCTGCGCGTCCTGCACTCCTGGGAGCACCCGCACGTCACCCCGGAACTGCCGTCGCTGGTCCCGGCGACGAGCCCCGGCCAGCGGCGCATGGCGCAGCAGGACCGGGCGGAGGAGGCGGTGGCCCGCTTCAGCCTCGCCCGGCTGCAGGAACAGCACCCCACGGTGGGCGTCGACGCCCGCACGGTGCGCTCCGGCGCCGCCCAGGCGCTGCTGGAGGCCACCCGCGAGGCCGCCGTCGTCGTGATCGGCTCGCACGGTCGCGCCGGCCGGCTCGGCCCCCACCTGGGCACGGTCGCGCACACCCTGCTGCACCACGCCCACTGCCCCGTGGTGCTGGTCCCCGCGACGGACCGGTGACGGGCGCTGTGCCGGGCCCCAACTGGTCCGGCACAGGGGGCCGTTCGGACTGTGCGGTCAGGCCTTGCAGCCCCTGCGGCAGCCGCCTCGGCCGCGAGACATTGAAGGTGCAACAAGGGCTCGGAAAGCCCGAGTGACACTCTCGGAGGGGATGAAGATCATGGCAGTCCACAACCACCCGCAGCGTCTTCACGGGTTCCACTTCTCGTTCCAGCGCAAGGCCGCGACCGCTCCGCAGACCGTGGACACCGCGGCGTCGACGGCGACCGTGGCGCACGCTCTCGCCGGGCTGCGGCTGCTGACCGGCTTCGTCTTCCTCTGGGCGTTCCTGGACAAGACCTTCGGCTTCGGCTACGCCACCCCGTCCGGCAAGGGCTGGATCGACGGCGGCTCGCCCACCAAGGGCTTCCTGAGCTCGGTGGCGGTCGGCCCGATGGAGTCGACGTTCCACGACTGGGCCGGCGCCGGCTGGGCGGACTGGCTGTTCATGCTCGGCCTGCTGGGCATCGGCGTGGCGCTGATCTCGGGACTGGCCCTGCGTCTCGCGGCGGTGGCGGGCACGCTGATGATGGCCTTCATGTGGATCGCGGAATGGCCGCCGGCCAAGCAGCTCTCGGACGGGTCGCTGAGCATGTCGACCAACCCGTTCACCGACTACCACGTCATCTACGCCGCCGTGCTGATCGCCCTGGCGGCGGCGGGCGCCGGCGCCACCTGGGGCCTGGGCAAGGTGTGGGCGCGGCTGCCCTTCGTCAGCCGTAACCGCTGGCTCCTCTGACCGCTCGATGCGCACCGAACCGGGGCGCCGCCGCTGAGGGAACACCCCCAGCGGCGGCGCCCTCCGCATGCCCGCCCGCACGTGCCACCGCGCCGCGCGGGATGCGGTGTCCCATGGGCCGAGGCACCGCAGCCGGGTCGGGGTGTCGCGTTGCGCGGCCCCGGCCGCCCCGGGGCTGCGGCGTCGTACGGGCTGCCGTGTCGCACGGGGTGGCGCGTCACATGGGCCGTGGCGTCGCGTACGGAGTCGGTGCCGGGGAAACCCCGGGGCTCGTGCCGCTGCGGCGCATGGGCCGCAGCGCCGCGTCGGCTGCTGCGCCGCACGGTCCGCTGCGTCGCGCGGCATGTGCTGTCCCACGGGCCGCCGCGCCGCGCCGGGGCGCCGTCTCGTGTCGCTCCGGCCGCCCCTGGGCGCGAAGTTACCGCGTCGTACGGGGTGGCGCGTCACGTGGGTCGTCCTGTTGCGTGGACCGTCGGGCACGGGATGCCTCGGGGCGCGGGTCGGCTGCGCCTCTGCCGCCGCGCCGCGCGTGCCCCGAGGGATGTCGTGTTCCAGGGCAACGGCACCGCGTCGGGCCGGAGCGCCCTGCTGGGGCGCAGTGTTGTGCCGCCCCGGCCGCACCCGGGTGCGGTGCTGCCGCGTCGTAGGGGATGCCGGGTCGCGCGGGGTGGCGCGTTGCGTGAGCCGTCGCTGTGCGGGATGCCCCGGGGCGCGTGCCGCGGCGCCGCACCGGGCCGAAAGATCCGCGCCAGGTCGCAGCGGCGCGGCGCCGCGTGCGGGGGCATCGCGTCGTGCGGGCCGCCCTTCCGGGGGGCGTCACGGGACCCTCAGGGGTCACTCGGGGACCAGTGGACCTGTCCGGGGCGGGGGGCGGGGCAGCACAGTGGGGTCGGACACCAAGGAGGCCCGATCATGTTCCGCACCGTCACCGTCGGCCTGGACGGCTCGCCCGAGAGCCTCGCCGCCGCCGACTGGGCAGCCAGGGAAGCCCGGTTGCGGGCGGCCGCGCTGCGCGCCGTGTACGCCGGAGAGCAACAGCCCTCCGACTACGTGCCGTTCGCGGGGGAGGCGGTCGCCCGGCCCGACGAGGACCGCACCGAGCGGATGCTGCGGGAGGTCCGGGCGTCGCTGACCCACCGCCACCCCGGCTTGGACGTCACCGCCGAACGGCTCGCCGGCCGGCCCGCCGCCGCCCTGGTGGAGGCAGCCGGGGAGACCGGCCTGCTGGTCCTCGGATCACGCGGGCTGGGCCGGGCCGCCGGTCACCTGCTCGGGTCCGTCGCCTCGGCCGTGACGGGCCGGGCCGACGGACCCGTGGTGCTCGTGCGGGCCGGTGCCGAGGCCCCGGACGAGCACCGGCCGGACCCGGACGGCACCCCCTCGGCGGCCACCCCCTACCGCGACGTCGTCCTCGGCGTCGAGCTGGCCGACCGCACCGGCGACGCCGTGCTGGAGTTCGCCTTCGACGCCGCCCGGCGCCGCGCGACCGGCCTGCGCGTGGTCCACGGCCACCGGCTGCCGTCGCACGCCGGCACGTCCGCGCGGCCGGAGGACGGGCTGGAGAGCCTGCTGCGGCCCTGGCGGGAGAAGTTCCCCGACGTCGAGGTCACCGAGGAGACCGTGGTCGGACACGCGGGAGCGCACCTCGTCGACGCCTCGCGGGACGCCTCCCTGATCGTGATCGGCCGCAGGAACCGCCGAAGCGCGACCGCCGCCCGCCAGGTCGGCCCGGTCACCCACGAGGTGCTCCGCCACGCGGTCGCCCCGGTGGCCGTGGTGCCCCACGACTGAGACGACCGAAGAGGACACCGGCCGCGGCCGCCTGACCGTCGTGCGGCACGCCGAGCGTCGGACGAGCGGTCGCGGAGGTGTCGCGGATCGCGGATCGCGGGGTCGTGCGGGCGGACCGTGGCCCGCCG
>NZ_JBVIIE010000027.1:0-53936 GCF_055569945.1 Streptomyces sp. NPDC031340 | reverse complement strand
CCGCGCTTTCGCGCCGCGCCGCGCTTTCGCGCCGCGCCGCGCTTTCGCGCCGCGCCGCGCTTTCGCGCCGCGCCGCGCTTTCGCGCCGCGCCGCGCTTTCGCGCCGCGCCGCGGCTGCGCACCGGAGCCGGCCCGCCGCCCGGGTCAGGTGTCGGCCGGGGTCAGGCGGATGCCGGTGATGAGGTCCGGGCGGATGCGGACGGCGAAGTCCATGGCCTGGCCGACCCAGGGGTGCAGCATCGCCTGGTAACGGGTCAGCAGCACCGGATCGGTGACCAGATGGGCGTAGCCGGTGACCACCACGCTCCAGCCCAGGTGGGTCGCGGGGTCGATGGTGTCGGCCTCGTAGGCGACGACCACGCCCGGCGAGCCGGCCTGCCGGGTGCGGGAGGTCAGCGCCGCGCCCTCGTGGGTGCGGATGACGATGTCCCCCTCGTCCAGGACGTGGTTGACCGGCCGGATGGTCGGCAGCGCGTGCTGCGTGAAGACGATTCTGCCGAAGGAGACGCTGCCCAGCAGCTGAAGAGCCTCGGCGCTGTCGAGCGCGACGCTGTGGCGGGGGCCGACGGGAATCGGCTGGGCTTGGTCGAGGGCCATGGGCGGCGTCCGTACGTTCACTCGGCGGTCGGGCGTGGGGTGGTGCGGGCTCGGTCGAGCAGCTCATTGCAGCGGGCACGGGCACGTTCGCGCTAGGGCCGTTCGGACCTGTCCTCGGGCCCGGGTGGACCCTTCCCACCGCATCGGCTTTCCCGCGAGCCGGCCCGCAAACGGGTGGGAGCGGCGCCACGGGGGATTGGCGCCGCTCCCGATTCCACTGTGCCGCGGCGCCTTCCGGCCGCCCAGGGCCGATGGTCCCGGTACCGGGTCCGACAGGCCCCGTTCCGCCGCGAACACCACGGATGCCGTGAATGTAAGGGCATGTCAGGGATGTCAGGGGTGTCAGAGTCCGGGGGGCCGGGCGTCGTCGACGCGGTAGGTGAGGCCGTTGACCACGCCGACGACGCCCTCGACCCGGTACGCCGACCGCACCGCCGGAGGGATGTCGCTGCGCCGCTCCACCCGGCCCGCCAGCGTGACCATGCCGTCGCGGACGGAGACGACGACGGCGTCGGGCGGCAGCCCCAGCGCGCCGACCACGATCTCGTCGATGACCTGACGGCGTATCGTCCCGTCGGTGCGCAGGAAGACCCGCAGCAGGTCGCGCCGCGTGGCGATGCCGATCAGCCGGTCCTCCTCGTCGATCACGGGCAGCCGTTCGATGCCGTGCCGCTCCATCACACGCGCGGCGTCGGAGACCGACTGCTCCGGGTGCACGGTGACCGCGGGTGTCGACATCAGCTCCCCGGCGGTCCGCCCGTCCGCCGGAGCGCGGGCCAGGTCGGTGCCCGAGATCATCCCGAGGACCTTGTCGTCGTGGTCGACGACCGGAAGCCCGCTGATCCGGTGCCGTTCCAGGAGCCGGACCAGCTCCCGTACGGGCGTGTCGCGGTGGGCGACCACGACCTCACCGGTCATCACCTCACCGACGGGATGCGGTTTCACGACGTATTCCTCCTTGACCTCTCGGCCGGGTGCGGGAACGGCGCCGTCGCCCCGCGGTGACGCGACAGGCGCCGCTCCCGCCGCACGCCCTCAGCCCTGCCGAGCGTCCGCCGGTCCGCCCCGCCACGGCGGGGGAGCGGCCGACCGGCGGGCACTGGCCCAGCGGTCGGCGAGCCGGTCCAGCCGGCCGCGCAGCCGGTCCTGCAGCCGGTCGGCGAGTTCGTGGGCGCTCGCCTCGTCGGCGTGGACGACGAGCAGCTCGCTCCCGACCCGGATCTCGGCCGCGGCCGACCAGGGCTGGTCGACGTGGTGTGCGGTGGCCTTGGCGATCCGTACCTCGCCGGTGACGGCCGGCAGACCCGGCCGGTCGAAGACCGCGTTCACCTTGGTCCGGACGTAGTCGAGGGTCGCCTCGTCCACGTGGCCCTCGGCCCGTACCTCTACGGCCTGGGTCGTGCGGGCGTCGGTGCCGGTGTCCCTGGGAGTCATGTGCTCCGCTCCTTATGCGCTTTCGTGATCGGTTACAGCCTCTCCCGGGCCCCGGCCGGGACCCAGGGGCCGCCCGGCCCCCGCACCCGGGCCGTCGGTCCCGGTGCGCCGCCCAGGTGCGGGAACGTCGGTCCCGGGTACCCGGCGGCCGTGCGCGCGGGGCGGGAATCAGGGCCGACCGGCCCCTGGCCCGTCCGCCCGGGGACGACGAAGATCTCCTGGTGGACACGGTTCCGTCGCGTGGAGCACGGGACCACGAGACGTGACGAGGAGCATCTGATGGCGGACAGCCAGCGGCCCGGCCCCGGCGAACCGATCCGGGTCTTCCTGCTGGACGACCACGAGGTGGTACGGCGAGGCGTGCACGACCTGCTCAACGACGAGCCGGACATCTCCGTCGTCGGGGAGGCCGCGACCGCCGAGCAGGCGCTGGTCCGCGTCCCCGCGCTGCGGCCCGACGTGGCGGTGCTCGACGTACGCCTGCCGGACGGCGACGGCGTCAGCGTGTGCCGTGAACTGCGTTCGCGCATGCCGGAGTTGAGCTGCCTGATGCTGACCTCGTTCGACGACGAGGAAGCCCTGCTGGACTCGATCATGGCCGGCGCCTCCGGATACGTCCTGAAGCAGATCCAGGGCTCCGACCTGGTCTCGGCGGTGCGCACGGTGGCCTCCGGGCAGTCGCTGCTCGACCCGAGCGCCACCACGCGGCTCATGGCCCGCCTGCGCCACGACCAGCAGCACGAGGAGGAGCCGGAGACGCTGCCGGGCCTGACCGACCGGGAACGGGAGATACTCGCCCTGATCGGCGAAGGGTTGACGAACCGTCAGATCGGCCAGCGACTGTTCCTCGCGGAGAAGACGGTGAAGAACCACATCTCCCGCCTGCTGGCCAAGCTGGGCGTGGAGCGGCGCATCCAGGCCGCGGTCATCGCCACCCAGGCCCAGGACCGGCTCAGGCAGCAGGGCCACTGACCCACCGGGCGGCGCGGCCGGTGGGTCCGAATGTCCCCCCGGTCGCCCCCGTACGGCCCAAGCCGCGCCGGGCCCGTATCGCGCACGCTGGCATCGCATCCCGGACGTGACCGGGTTCCCAAGGGGAGGACGAACGGACATGAACGTGCGCGTGGGCATCAACGGCTTCGGCCGCATCGGCCGCAACTACCTGCGCTGTGTGCTGGAGCGCGCCGAGACCAGCGGCACGCGGGTCGAGGTCGTCGCGGTGAACGACCTCACCTCGCCGGAGGCGCTGGCCCACCTGCTGGCCTACGACTCGACGTACGGCCGGCTGGGCCGCACCGTCGAGCACGACGACTCCTCACTGACCGTGGACGGCCACCGGGTCGCCGTCAGCGCCGAGCGCGACCCGGCCGCGCTGGCCTGGGGCGACCTCGGTGTGGACGTCGTCATCGAGTCCACCGGCCGCTTCCGCACCCGGGAGACGGCCGGAGCGCACCTGGCGGCGGGCGCGCGCAAGGTGCTGCTGTCGGTGCCCGGCAAGGACGTCGACGCGACCGTGGTGATGGGCGTCAACGAGGGGACGTACGACCCCGCGCGGCACGACGTGGTCTCCAACGCCTCCTGCACCACCAACTGCGTGGCCCCCATGGTCAAGGTGCTCGACGAGCGCTTCGGCATCGTCAAGGGCCTGATGACCACGATCCACGGCTACACCAACGACCAGGTCGTCCTCGACGGCCCGCACAAGGACCTGCGCCGCGGCCGCAGCGCCGCCGTCAACATCATCCCCACCAGCACCGGCGCCGCCCGCGCCGTCGGCCTGGTGCTGCCGGAGCTGGCCGGGACGCTGGACGGGATCGCCGTGCGCGTGCCGGTGGAGGACGGGTCGCTGACCGACCTGAGCCTGGTGCTGGAGCGGCCGGTGACCGTCGAGGAGATCAACGCCGCCTACCGGGAGGCCGCCGACGGTCCGCTGAAGGGCATCCTGCGGGTGTCCGACGCGCCGATCGTCTCGCGCGACGTGGTGGGCGACCCCTCCTCCTGCGTGCTGGACGCCCCGCTGACCCAGGCGCACGGCGAACTGGTGAAGGTCTTCGGCTGGTACGACAACGAGTGGGGCTACACCAACCGGCTGCTCGACCTCACCGAGCACGTCGCCGCCCGGCTCTGAAAGACCTGGTCCGGCCCGGCGGGCGGCGATCTCCGCGGGGTCCCGTATCGTCCCCTTGCCTGGACCGTTACCGTGGCACGTGACCGGAACGGCAGGCCGACGGCACGCACGGCATGGGATGTGGAGGATCACGGGTGGGACGCTCCGAGGATGCCGGGGAGGCCCGCATTCGGCTTCCGCAGCTGAGGCTGGACGAGCTGCTGGAGGAGCTGCAGGCCCGGCTGGACGCGGCCCGCGGCACGCGCGACCGGGTGCACAGCCTTCTGGAGGCGGTGCTCTCGGTCGGCCGTGAGCTGGACCTGGAGCAGGTCCTGCACAGCATCGTCGAGGCCGCCGCGGCCCTGGTCGACGCCGAGTACGCGGCCCTCGGCGTGATCGGCCCCGACGGCAAGCGGCTGTCGGCGTTCTACACGGTCGGCGTCAGCGAGGACCAGATCGCCCGGATCGGCCCCTACCCGGAGGGCCACGGCATCCTCGGCGAGCTGATCCGCCGGCCCGCGCCGCTGCGGCTGGCCAAGATCTCCCAGCACCCCGCGTCGTACGGCTTCCCGCCCCACCACCCGCCGATGAACACCTTCCTCGGCGTTCCCATCCGGGTCCGCGACCAGATCTTCGGCAACCTGTACCTCACCGAGAAGCGCGGCGGGATGCAGTTCGACGAGGAGGACGAGTCGGTCCTGTCGACGCTGGCCGTGGCGGCCGGCGTCGCGATCGACAACGCCCGCCTGTACGAGGAGTCCCGGCAGCGCGAGCGGTGGCTGCGGGCCAACGCGGAGATCACCCACCGCCTGATGTCCGGCAGCGGGCGCAGCGAGGTGCTCGGTCTGATCGCCGGGCGGGCCATGGAGATCACCGGCGCGGCCCTGGCCGTGGTCGCGATGCCCATGGAGGACACCGACGCCCTGACCGTCGAACTCGCCGTCGGGGAGGAGGCGGAGACCCACCGGGGGCTGGTGCTGCCGGTCGACGACAGCCTGATCGGCGAGGCGTTCTCCAGCGCCGTCCCGGTCACCAGCCCGGACATCTCGCACGACGACCGGGTCTCCGCCGGGCCGCCGCGCTTCACCCGGCTCGGCCCGGCCGTCGCCGTACCCATCGGGACGGGTGAGGGCGGGGTGCGGGGTGTCGTGCTGCTGGTGCGCGAGACCGGGCAGACGGTGTTCTCCGAGAAGGAGATCGAACCGCTGCAGAGCTTCGCCGCGCAGGCCGCGATCGCCATGGAGCTGGCCGAACGCCGCCAGGACGCCGAGGAGATCGCGGTGCTCAAGGACCGCGACCGCATCGCCCGGGACCTGCACGACCTGGCCATCCAGCGGCTGTTCGCCACCGGCATGACGCTGCAGAGCGCCGGCCGCTTCATCGAGCACGCGGAGGCCGGGCAGCGGGTGGCGCGCGCGGTGGACGACCTGGACGAGACCATCAAGATCATCAGGTCGACGATCTTCGGTCTGCGGGCGCGTGACGGGGGCGCCGGGACCGGGCTGCGGGCCCGCGTCGTCCGGGCCGTCGGCGAGGCGTCGCCGGTGCTCGGCTTCGCGCCGAGCGTGCGCATGGAGGGGCTGGTCGACACCGACGTGCCCCGCGAGATCGCCGATCACGTCGTCGCCGTCCTGTCCGAGAGCCTGACCAACATCGCCCGCCACTCCGGCGCCGACCGCGCGGACGTGGCCCTGGAGACCGACGGCCACCAGGTGCGGCTGACGGTCTCCGACAACGGCGTGGGCATCCCGTCCGGCGGCCGCCGCAGCGGCCTGCGCAACATGGCCGAACGGGCGGAACAGCTCGGCGGCTCCCTGACGGTGGACTGCCCCGACAGCGGCGGCACGACCCTGGTGTGGCGGGTCCCGCTGGACTGACAGGATTCCGGCTCCGGGAGGTCGTTGAACGATGGCACGTGGTGCGGGTACACCGGGCCGGCGGATGCGGGTGTGACATCACGTCTGCTCGGCGGTGGTGCCCGTGACCAGAGATGTGGCGAACGGGCCGCGACTGGGGTGGAACTGCACGATGTCGTAGTCGGCCACGCCGCCCAGCACGAATGGGTCAGTGAGGATCAGCGCCTCCACTTCGGCACGGTCGGCGGCCCGGGCCAGGATGACGCCGCCCGTGCGGGGCACGCGGGGGCCGGAGGCGAGGAACAGGCCGCTCGAGAAGTGAGTGTCGAGCCACTCCCGGTGGGCTTGGAGTAGTTCGTCGACGCGCTTCAGCGGAGCGTTGTAGGTGACAGTCAAGACGAAGACGGTGTCGTTGTGCGGCAGGGACCGGGTGGTCATGGCTGGCGCTCCGGCGTGTTTGTCGTGGCGGGGGATTGTCGCTGCTCAGGCCTTGCGGGCTTTGATGCCTTCGGTGGGTTGGAGGTGGGTGAACCAATCGGTACCCGGGCGGCGCGCCTCTGGTCGGCGCCTGCGACGGCACCACACCCGAGGCCGTCAAGGCGGTGCGGTGCGCTCGAAACTCTCGGCGATCACGGTGCGGACATCGGGCAGCCGGGCGCCCCTGGCCATCCGTACGCGTGCGGATCGGGTCCCGTGGCCGTACCTGGCTGCAATGACGACCGTGACTGTGAGCACGGCGGATAAGGATCGCGCTGTCTCCGTTTCCGGGCGCGCATGTTCACGAAGGCGATCACGGTTCCGCCTCTCGCGGTCGCCGTGCCGCTGTCGCCCTCTGTCCTGATGGCGCGGCGGCGCCCCATGACCCGAGGGGCGTCACTGCTCTGTGCGGTGGGTCTCGCCTCGAGGTCGCTGCCCTCAGGCGGCGTTGATCGCGGTTTTGTCGGTGCCGGCGGCCGCGGCGGAGTTGTTGCCGGTGGTGCGGCGGCTGTGGAGGTTGTTGGCGATGACGGCGGCGAGGGTGAGGGCGACGCCGGCCAGTTCACCGGTGGTGGGCTGGTGGCCGCGGACGGCCTCGATGGTGAAGGAGGTGATGGGGACCAGGTTGATGAACAGGACGCCGTTGGCAGGGCCCAGGGTGCGGATGGCGTGGTTGAAGGTGAGGATCGCGATGGCGGTGGCGGGGACGGCCATGTAGAGGATCTGCCACCAGCTGGCGGCGTAGTCGGCGGCGGACGGGTTGGGTATCCAGCCGAGTGCGGCGGCGGCGAGGGTGACGATCGCGATGGTGAGTGTGCCGAGAGTGCTGGTGAGGGCTGTGTAGCGCAGGACGGAGAAGCCGGGGAAGCCGGCGGCACCGGTGGTGTAGATGACCCAGCCGATCACTCCGGTCAGGATGAGCAGGCCCCCTGGGCCGATGCCGCCGGTGAAGACGGTGAGCGGGTCGCCATCGCCCAGAACCATGGCGACGCCGGTCAGGGCCAGCAGAACCAGGGCAAGGGTGATGCCCGCCGGCTGCTTCCTCGTGCGCGCCCACATCACGAATACGGTGATCGCGGGTATCGCAGCCATGATCAGGGATGCGGTGGGGGCCGGAGTCGACTGCAGGCCGACGTAGGTGAGCAGGTTGAAGCCGGCGAACCCGAGTGAACCGAGTCCCCAGAGCTTGAGGAGCTTTCCGTCCGTGCGCAGGGCCGTGCGGCCTTCGATGGTCAGCAGGAGGAGCACGAAGATCGCGGAGCCGAGGGTGAAACGGGCCAGAGTGAGGTGGAAGGGATCGACACAGCTGAAGGCGGATTTGGCGACGGTGAACATGCCGCCGAAGGCGAGGGCTGTGGCCAGGCCGCCGACGGCTGCGGTGGTGGTCTTCGTCTCGAGCATGAGAGGTCTCCCGAAAGCGTAGGACGCCCAGTGTCCGTGTTTTCGCTATTTGGCGAACACGCGATTGAACGTATACACTGGGACGAAGGTTAGTCAACTTGAGTTCGCCAACTTGCGAACACTGTTGCTGGGCAGGGAGAGCAACGCCGTGAAGCCGCTTCACCATCCTCGCGCCGAGGACTTCAGCATCTATGCCGTGCTCCACGCCCTGGCCGAACCGGCCCGGATGACGATCGTGCGGCGGTTGGTGGAGGCCGACGGCAAACCCTGTGGCACTTTCGGCATCAACCTGAGCAAGTCAACCTTGTCCGCGCACTTCAAGGTGCTGCGCGAGGCCGGGATCATCCGCCAAGAGGTCGCAGCGGGCAACTCGCGGGTCAACACGCTGCGCCGGGAAGAGCTTGACGCGCGTTTTCCCGGCCTGCTCGACTCGGTTGTGTACGCGGTCGAGCAGGCCGAACCGGCTCTCCCACCTGTCTGACGAGTACCGGAGCCAGGGAAACCGTTCCCCTGCAACCGGGCTACTGGATCGTGGCAGACCCCTTACCCGTGACGACGTATGGATGTGACGGGGGGATGGTCGGGTCACGCCATGGCTCCGAGCAGGCGCCAGGTGGTTCGGGGGTAGTGGTCGTATCGCACCGCGATCTCGCGGGAGAGCAGTGTCATGCGTTCCACGGTGCGGCTGTTGGTCAGGGCTCCGGCGTCCAGGCAGCGGAAGGTCAAGGGGCGGCCGCCACGTCGTCCGCCTCGGCGTCCTTGAGCAGGTATCCGGCCGCGCCGGTGTCGAGCGCGTCGCGGACCTTGTCCTCAGCGAGGAAGCTGGTGACCGCGACGACCTTGATCTGCGGCCAGCGGCGGACGATTTCCCGGGTGGCCTCCACACCGCTCAGCTCCGGCATCAGCAGGTCCATCAGGACGACGTCCGGTGCCGCGCTGGTGTTGGCCAGGACCGCGATCCGGTCCAGGGCCGTGCGGCCGTTCGCCGCCTCGCCGACGACGTCGATGTCGTTCTCGCCGTCGAGGTAGGCGACCAGGCCCCTGCGGACGACGGCGTGGTCGTCCTCGAGGAAGACGCGCAGCGGGGCGGTCATGCGGGGGAGTCCTCCCTTTGCCGGAGCGTGGGCTCGGGCAGCGTGAGCCTGACGGTGGTGCCCAGCCCGGGGGCGGTGTGCAGGTCGAGGGCCGCTCCGATACCGCAGGCGCGTTCGCGCATGGTGCGCAGACCCAGGTGGCCGTCGTAGGCGGCGGTCGGGTCGAAGCCCTGCCGTCGTCCGCGGCCACGAGGCCGACCGCGTCCCCGAGGCCGGTGACCGCCACGTGCACGTGCGAGGCCGCGGCGTGCTTGAGCGCGCTGTTCACCGCCTCCGGCACGATCCGGTGCGCGTGCTCTTCGGGCCGCGCGTCGAGCCGCAGCCGTTCGTGGGGACCGGTCACCGTGACCGGCACTCCGCTGCGCCGGCCGAGCGCCGCCGCCTGGTGCGCAGCCAGGGATGCAAACGGGTTCAGGCAGTCGTAGCCCTGGCCCGCCGGCGAGTCAGCGTCCCGTCGGCTCTCCTGCGTGACATCCGGGTCTTCACCTCCCCAGTCCCACCCGGTCGCACAAGCGGCTTGACCGGGCTGTAACAGTCGTCGGCGCCGTCTGAAGGAGCCCTGGGGTTGCTCGGCACAACGCCTCAGCCGCGCCCCGGCTGCGTGGAGACGAGGAGGGCGACCAGGCGGCCGTGACCTGCGCCGACCGTGACAGCCGACGACGGGGCGAGCTGCGCCGCCAGCGTCCAGTAGCGCACCAGACAGGGATGTCGTTCCCGCTCCAGACGCGCTGCGAGTGCCATACGAAAGGCGGGTGTGTCGGCGGCTTCCGCATACTGCGCGTAAGCGCCGACGAAGGTGTCCAGCGCAGTGGTGTCCGCTCCGCTCTCGCCGGCGGTGAGAGCGCGCGTTGCCAGTGCGTGGGAACGGGCGAGTGCCTCGTAGAACCGGGCCACGCGTTCGGGATCCGGCGAGGGGTCTGCCGGCGGAGCGTGCTTCAGGTGGGCGCGGATGGCAGCGGCGACACCGCGGTCGGTGGCGAGATGGTGCAGGCGGGCGTACGCGAGCGCCTGCCGGGGGCTCGGATCGCTTGGCAGCTCGGGGATGGCCGCCCGGGCGAGCGCGTCACTGATGTGGCGCGGGAACCTCGCAGGCATGATGCGCCGCCAGAAGACTCCGAGCTCCTCCGGGTCGGGTCTGGTGGCAACGCTGTCGAGCAGAGGCAGTACCAGGGCCAGGGCATCGTCGTCCGGGACTTCGTCGAGGGCCTGGAGCGCTGCCCGGCGCCACCGCAGGTCCTCCAGCTGCTGCTCCACGTCGCCGAGGTGATCAGCCAGGACGTCACGGACCGCCGCTCCATCGACTGCGGCAGCGGAGGCGGCCGACAACCCGAGTCCCAGCATCCGCAGGCTCCTCACCAGGCGCAGCCGGTCAAGGGCGTCCTGGCCATATCGCCGATGGCCGCCGGTGCTGCGGCCGGCCTCGGTGAGGACACCGCGCTCGGTGTAGAAGCGGACGGTCTTCACGGACACACCGGCGGCAGCCGCGAGCTCACCCACACTCCAGACCGGCTCGCCTTCCTGTGGCACGGCTTGAACCTCCCCATAGGGCGTTTTCCACACTACAACTGTCGAAAGAACCGGGTGCGGGGTGTCCCGCACCGGGCAGGAGGTGTGTTGTGTCGCTGTTCGTACTGGTGCCAGGTGCCTGGCTGGGCGGCTGGGCGTGGAGCGAGGTCGTCGCGGAGTTGACGCGTCGCGGCCATCAGGCCGTGCCTGTGACCCTGACAGGACTCGGTGAGCGCCGGCACCTGGCCTCCCGGGCCGTGGGGCTGAGCACCCACATCCAGGACGTCGTCTCGATTCTCGACACCAGCGAGACGCCGGACACCGTGCTCGTGGGCCACAGCTACGGGATCTTCCCGGCTCTCGGAGCGGCTGACCGCCGACCGCGGTCGGTCGGCCGAATCGTGTTCCTGGACACCGGCATGCCGCGCAATGGCCAAAGCGTCGTCGACGCCTTCCTCAGCCCCGAACAGAAGTCCGCACTGCAAGGGCAGGTACAGACCCGAGGCGACGGGTGGCGCTTCCCCCTGCCGGAAGCGGACGCCCTGCCGGACTGGGGCAACCTCGCCGGCCTCGACGCCATGGCGCTGGACAGGCTGCGCCGCCTTGCAGCCCCGCACCCCTACGCCACGTTCACGGAACCCCTCGTTCTGACCGGCGGTGCCGAAGATCTCCCGACCACCAAGATCTTCTGTACCGCGGGCGGAATCGACCTCGCGTTGCTACGCGCCCTGCACTCTGCCGGAGACCCACGGGTCGCGGGCCTTCTCGACGACAGATCGACGTATTTCGAACTCCCCACCGGTCATTACCCCATGCTGTCGATGCCCGGGGAACTCGTGAACGTGCTGGTCGAGGCCGCCGCCGGAGGAGGACGACGGCTCGGTTCCCGGTCGGCCCCCGATTGAGGAGAAGCGCCTGACGGCTCCGGCGATCCCAGACCCTGTGGGGTGGGCGACCGCGGGGGCCGGGTACTCGGTGGGGCCGGTGGTGGTCTCGGCGATCAGCCGTGCCGGCCCCGGTCGAGGAGGGCTGCCTCGGAGGCACGGCCCGGCTGCCTGGGCCGCTACGTTTTGCGCGCCCGCATCATGGCCGGCGACGGCTCGCCCGAACGCGTGCATGCACTACCAGTCCTGCCCCTCCGGCAGCAGATCCAGACCGGGGGCGGACAGGTGCAGAACCTCGTAGCGCTCGGTCGCGTCCTCGTCCGGCGCGGACGTGTTTGCCCACAACACGAATCGCAGCAGCTGCCAGTGGTGGGGGTCGACGGCCAGTGCGGCGGTGTGCACGTCAGTATGACGCGAGAAGCGTCGCAGTTGCTCGACTTCCCGTTCGATCAGTGCGGACAGGCCCATCCCCGTGCCGTCCGGGTCGGCCTCGGAAGGTATCGCCGTGAGGCGGCGCGATGCCGCCTTGGGAGGTGCCGTCCGAGCGGGACCCGTGTGGCAGGCGATGCCGGTCCAATGGCGGGCGACCGGGCGGCCGAAGTCGCGGATGATGTTCTGGAAGCCGCCTCCGCCGACCAGGAAGTGGGCCATCGCGCCGGTGTCATTCCACAGATAGAAGGGGGCGTACTGGTTCACCGGCGAGCCGTCGATGCCGCGCTCGCGGATGAGATACGCCTTCAGGCCCAGTCCGGAGCGGTCGTCGAGGGCGTGGCCGCCATCGGCTACACGTGTGCGGATGATCTTCATGTCGTAGTCGGCGGGCAGGGTGATCTCGTACTGCTTGGCGTACACGAAGGCGTTTCCTTTTCTTGGTGAAGGATCAGTGGGCGAACGGGCCGGCGGTGTACTCGGCCTCCGTGACCTGGGAGCCACGCTCGGCCTCGGAGCCGTCTTCGGCGACCTCCTCTATGGCCAGATGTGTCATGAAGGTGGTGGGAGACGCTCCGTGCCAGTGCCACTCGTCCGGCGCGATGCGCACACTGTCGCCCGCTCGGATGATGTGCGCCTCTCCGCCCCGGCACTGAACGAGCCCGGTTCCCTGGGTGACGAGAAGTGTCTGGCCCAGGGGGTGGCAATGCCAAACGGTGCGGGCGCCGGGGGCGAAGTGCACGAGGTCCACCCGGTAGCGCGACGAGCCCTCGGGAGCGGCGATCTCGTCCACCCATGCCGCACCGGAAACCCATTCGGGCGGCGCGACGGCAGTGGCTTGCGGTGCGTGGGAAATGCGCATGAAGGATGGACTCCTTTACGTTCAGGGAGTGGAGAGGTGTGCGGCCAGTAGGCTCAGCACCCCGGCGATCGCCTGGTCGAACGGCTGCACGGAGTCTGCGGCGCGGGCAAGGACGTAGCCGCCCTGAAGAACCGCGACGACCGTTGCCGCGACTGTCCGGGGATCCAGCGCGGTACTGAACTCGCCGCGCTCGCGCCCCTCGGCCAGGACTTCGGCGAGGCGCTCGCGCAGCCAGGCCAGGGTCTCGTCGACCGGGGCCCGCAGTGTCGGGGCTCCCATGACGTCCGGGTCCTGGGTGAGACGTCCGATGGGGCAGCCCTTGAGGACGTCCCGTTCCCGGAGCAGATACGCGGTGACGCGGTCAACGGCGGTCCCCGGAGCGGAGAACTGTGCTTCGGCTTTGGCGCGCATCTCCTCGGCGGTGCGGCGAATCGCAGCGAGTGCCAGATCCGGCTTACCGGCGAAGTGGTGGTACATGCTGCCCTGTCCGGCCCCTGCCCGCTCTTGGATCGCCTTCGGACTGGTGCCGGTGTAACCACGTTCCCACAGCAGTTCGCGAGTGCTTTCGATGAGGCGTTCCGCAGTATCCATGCAAGGAGTGTACATACTAGTAGGTACAGGATGTCGTTCCTTGTCGGCCGACCGGGGGCGGGCGGTCGGCCGAGTGGCCCCCTGCTCACCGCCAGGTTCGCCGAGTGGTTCCGCAAGGCGGGGTCCGGGAGGGAAGAGGCTCCGGCCGGTCGGCGGCGCGGGGTCCGAGCGGCCCCGTGAGCGGGGTCCTTCGGCCTCTGCTGCCCGCGCCGCGCGCGCGTGAGGCTGGTGGACCGGACCGGGTAGGCAAGGCACGCGGGAGGTGCCGTGGACGCTCGGCACGTCACCGGGACGCAGGCGATGGTGCGCCCCGGCTGCTCACCGTTCCGCGGCCGGGAACGGGAACCCGCCGCTCCTCGCGACCCGGCTCCGAGCGCCCCCGCAAGCGGACCAGTTGAGGAGCAGACCATGAAGGCAGCGGTCGTCACCGACTTCGGCAAGCCCCTGGAGATCCGCGACCTGCCCGTCCCCGAGCCCGGTCCCGGCCAGGTGCTGGTGAAGACGGAGGCCTGCGGGCTCTGTCACACCGACATCCACGCCGCCCACGGCGACTGGCCGGTCAAGCCCAGCCCGCCGTTCGTCCCCGGCCACGAGGGCGTCGGCCCCGTCACGGCCGTCGGCGCGGGCGTCGGCGAAGACCTCGTCGGCAGGCGGGTCGCCGTCCCGTGGCTCGGCTCCTCCTGCGGCACCTGCCGCTACTGCGTCTCCGGCCGGCAGACCCTGTGCGAGAAGCAGGTCAACCCCGGCTATTCCGTGGACGGTTGCTTCGCCGAGTACGTCGTCGCCGACGCCGGCGCGGTCGTCGCGGTCCCCGACGGCGTGCCGTCGTTCGAGGCGGCCCCGCTGACCTGCGCGGGCCTGACCACGTACAAGGCGATCAAGGTCGCCCGGGTGACCCCGGCCGAGCGCGTCGCGGTCTTCGGCATCGGCGGCCTCGGCCATCTGGCGCTGCAGTACGCGCGACTGGTCGGCGGCCTCGTCACCGCCGTCGACCTCGAACCCGACAAGCTGGGCCTGGCCCACCGGCTCGGCGCCGACGAGATCGTCAACGCCCGCACCCACGACCCGGTCGAGGAGATCAAGCGGGCCGGCGGCGCGGACGTGGCCGTCGTGCTGGCCGCCTCGCCCACGGCGTACGAGCAGGCCTACCGGTCCCTCAACCGGGGCGGACGGCTGGTCATGGTCGCGCTGCCCGCCGGTGACGCGGCGATCGGCGTGCCCGTCTTCGACACCGTCCTCGGCGGCATCTCCGTCATCGGCTCCGTCGTGGGCACCCGCCAGGACCTGGCCGAGGTGTTCGCCCTGCACGCCGCCGGACGCACCCAGGTCGTCGCCGAGCCGCGGCGGCTGGAGGAGGTCAACGACTCCTTCGAGGAGGTGCTCGCGGGACGGGCCGAGGCACGGCTCGTGTTCGAGTTCTGACCCGGCGCCCGGCGCACCGGGCCACGACGAGAGGCAGCGGATCATGGGAACCGTCACCGTGGGCGCCGTACGGGGGCGGGCGCCCGGCGAGCGCCGTGTCGCCCTCGTCCCCGAGGCCGTCACCCTGCTGCGCCGGGCCGGGATCGATGTCCTGGTCGAGACCGGGGCCGGGGCCGGCGCCTGGTTCGCCGACGCCGACTACGCGGAGGCCGGCGCGGCCGTCGTGCCGGCGCACGAGCTGTACGCCAGGGCGGACGCCGTGCTGTGCGTGGGCCCGCCGGACGCCGAGGCCGCCGAGTCGCTGCGCGCCGGACAGGTCCTGATCGGCCTCCTCGAACCGCTGCGCCGGCCCGCCCTGGTCTCGGCGCTGGCCGAGCGCGGGGTGCGCACGGTGAGCCTCGACCTGCTGCCGCGCACCCTCAGCCGCGCCCAGTCCATGGACGCGCTGACCTCCCAGGCGAACGTCGCCGGCTACAAGGCGGCCGTGCTCGCCGCCGACACCTACGACCGGTTCTTCCCGATGCTGACCACCGCGGCGGGCACCATGCGCCCGGCGCAGGTCCTCGTCCTCGGCGCCGGAGTGGCCGGACTGCAGGCCGTCGCCACCGCCCGCCGCCTCGGCGCCGTCGTCACCGCCTACGACGTCCGCCCCGAGTCGCGGGAGGAGATCGAGTCGCTGGGCGCCCGGTTCCTGGACGTGGCGGCCCTGCCGACGCGGGGCCAGGGCGCCGGACGGGGCGGCTACGCACGCGAGTTGACGGAGGCCGAGCAGTCGGCCCTGCGGTCGGCGCTGGACGCGCACATCGCCCGGTCGGACATCGTGATCACCACCGCCCAGGTACCGGGCCGCGAGCCGCCGCTGCTGGTCACGGCCGCCGCGGTGCGGGCCATGAAGTCCGGTTCCGTGGTCGTCGACCTCGCGGCGAGCGAATTCGGCGGCAACGTCGAGGCGTCCGAGCCCGACCGGACGACCGTCCTCGACAACGGCGTCACCGTCATCGGCGCCGGACGGCTGCCGTCCACGATGGCGACCGCCGCGTCCACGGCCTACGCCCGCAACCTCGTCGCGCTGCTGCGCCACCTCGTGCGCGACGGAGAACTCGTCCTCGACCCGGCCGACGAGATCACGGCCGCGCTGACGGCAGGAGCCCCCGCATGAACAACCTCGATCTCCTCACCGCGATCACCGTCTTCGTGCTGAGCGTCCTGGTCGGCGTCGAGGTCATCAGCAAGGTCCCGGCGACCCTGCACACCCCCCTGATGTCCGGCTCGAACTCCGTGCACGGCATCGTCGTCATCGGCGCCATGCTGATCGCCGCCGGCTCGCACACCTGGCTCGGCTACGCGCTCGCCTTCGTGGCGATGGTGTTCGGCGCCATGAACGTCGTCGGCGGATACGCGGTCACCGACCGGATGCTGGAGATGTTCAGGGTCAGGCCGAGCCCCGGGGACGACGCCGGCACGAAGAGCGGCGCGAAGAACGAGAAGGCGCGGGAGTGACCGCCATGGGCACCGTCTCCGACGCCGTCCACTACGTCTTCCTCGCCGCGGCCGTCTGCTTCGTGCTCGGCCTGCACCTGATGAACCACCCGCGCACCGCCCGCCGCGGCAACACGGTCTCCGCCTGCGGGATGGCCGTCGCGATCGCCGCCACCGTGTGGCTGGTCGCCCACCAGGGCACCATCACCCGGACCGGCTGGCTGGTGCTGGCCTGCGGCGGCCTGGTCGGCGCCGCGCTCGGCCTGTACGCCGCCCGCGAGGTCAAGATGACCGCCATGCCGCAGCTGGTCAGCCTCTTCAACGCCGTCGGCGGCGGGGCGGCCGCGCTCATCGCGGTCGCCGACCTGCTGCAGGCCGGCGATCCGGCCGCGCTCGGCGCGCGGGTCTCCCTGCCGGCCGCGCTGGACATCGTCATCGGCGCGGTCACCTTCTCCGGCTCGCTCGTCGCGGCCGGCAAGCTGCAGGGCCTCGTCCCCGGTGCGCCGGTGGTCTTCCCCGGCGCGCGGCTGCTCAACGCGGTGCTGGCGGCCTCCTTCCTGGCGGGCACCGTCCGGCTGGTGCTCGCCCCGGACTCCCGTACGGCCCTGTTCGGGCTCGTCGCCGTCGCGCTGCTGTTCGGGGTGACGATGGTGCTGCCCATCGGCGGCGCCGACATGCCGGTCGTGATCGCCCTGCTGAACGCCTTCACCGGCTCCGCGGTCGCCATGGCCGGCTTCGTGCTCGGCGAGACCGCGCTGATCATCGCGGGCATGCTGGTCAGCTCCTCCGGCGGCATCCTCACCAAGCTGATGGCCGACGCCATGAACCGGTCGGTCGCAGGCGTCGTCGTCGGCGGCTTCGGCACCGGCGACGGCGCTCCGGCCGCGGCCGGCGGAGCCCCCGCCCAGGTCCGGTCGGTCTCCGCGGACGACGTGGCGATCCAGCTGGCGTACGCGCGCAAGGTCGTCTTCGTCCCCGGCTACGGCCTCGCCGCGGCCCAGGCGCAGCACGAGCTCGGCGACCTCGCCAAGCTGCTCACCGACCACGGCGTCGACGTCAGCTACGCCGTCCACCCGGTCGCCGGCCGCATGCCCGGGCACATGAACGTGCTGCTGGCGGAGGCCGACGTGCCCTACACCCAGCTGAAGGAGATGGACGAGGTCAACCCCGAGTTCCCGCAGGCCGACGTCGCCCTCGTGGTCGGCGCCAACGACGTCACCAACCCGATCGCCCGCCGCCCCGGCAACCCGATCTCCGGCATGCCGATCCTCGACGTCGACAAGGCCAGGAGCGTCGTCGTCATCAAGCGCTCCATGGGCCACGGCTACGCCGGTGTCGACAACGAGCTGTACACCGACCCCAAGACCGGCATGTTCTTCACCGACGCCAAACGGGGACTGGCCGAACTGAAGAGGGCCGTCGGCGAGTTCGTCGTCTGACCGGCACGGCACGGCGCCCCCGCGGTGACCCGCGGGGGCGCTCGCGCCGTCCGCTCAGGTGGGCAGGAAGCGTTCCCGGAAGACCCGCTCCGGCGCGACACCCCCGGCGAGCGCGGCGGCCGTCACGCTCTCCACCAGCGGCGGCGGCCCGCACACGTACACGTCCGGTGCCTCGGCCGCCGTGCGCAGCGCCTCGGCGACCCGTTCGGCGGGTGTGCCGGCCACGCCCTGCCAACCGGGGCCGGGCCGCCACACGCAGATCTCGTGCTCGAACGACGCCGACTCGGCCGCCACCTCCTTCAGCAGGTCCTCCCCGAAGACGTCCGCGTCCTCGTTCACGCCGAAGAAGAACCGCACCGGCTGCGGCTCCTGCCACTCCGCCATCTGCCGCGCCATCGACAGCAGCGGGGCGAGACCCGTGCCGCCGGCCACGAACCAGCGCGGCCGCAGGCCCGTCTCGTGCAGCCCGAAGGCACCCTGCGGGCCGTGCACGGTCAGCCGGTCGCCGACCCGGGCCCGCTCGCGCAGGTACCCGGAGAACAGCCCGCCCGGCCGCAGCCGCACGAACAGCTCCACCCGGCCGTCCCAGTTGCCGGTGTTGGCCAGCGAGTAGGCCCGCCGCTCCTCCCGGCCGGGCACCTGCACCTCGACGAACTGCCCGGCGTCGAACTGGAATCCGGCGCCCTGCTCCGCGTCCTCCGCCAGCATCAGCTCCAGCCGTACGGTGTCCCGCGCCACCGTCTCCAGCGCGGTGACCGTGCCCTCGCGCACCGGTATCCCGCCGTACAGGATGCGGGAGTCGTCGTACGGCAGCGCGGCGCTGAACGCCCCGCGCGGGTAGGTGCGGCACAGCAGCACGCCCCCGGCGTCCCGTTCGGCGGGCGGCAGCGCGTCGGCGGCGCAGGCGCCGAGGTCGTAGGCGCCGTCGGTGACGTCCGCCCGGCAGGAGCCGCAGGTGCCCTGGCGGCACGCGGCGGGCAGGGCGGCGCCCCACTCCGCGGCGGCCTCCAGGACGCTCTGCCCCTCGGCGCAGCCGAACTCCAGGCGCTCGCCGTCGGCGGTGGTCAGGGTGACCGCGGCCGTGGCCGTCGACGGTGTCGTCATGCCCCGGCCCTCTGCAGCGCCGCCTCGATGTCCGCCTGCGGGTCGCCGATGATGCGCAGCCCGAACCGGTCCACCATCGCGCCCACCAGGGTGGGCGTCAGGAAGCCCGGCAGCGACGGGCCGAGGTGGATGCCGCGCAGGCCCAGCGCGAGCAGGCTCAGCAGCACCGCCACCGCCTTCTGCTCCGTCCAGGACAGAGCGAGCGTGAGCGGCAGGTCGTTCAGGCCGCAGTCGAAGGCGTCGGCCAGCGCCGCGGCGATCCGGATGGCGGAGTGGGCGTCGTTGCACTGCCCGAGGTCCAGCAGCCGCGGGATGCCGTCGATCGCGCCGAAGTCGTGCCGGTTGAAACGGTACTTGGCGCAGCCGAGGGTCAGCACGACCGCGTCGTCGGGCGCGCCGAGCGCGATGTCGCGGTAGTAGTCGCGGCCGACCGTCGGGCCGTCGCAGCCGCCGACCAGGAAGAAATGCCGGATGGCGCCCTTCTTCACCGCGCCGACCACGTCGTCAGCGACGGACAGCAGCGCGTCCCGCCCGAACCCGACCGTGATGAACCGCTCCTCGCCGTCCTCCTTGAAGCCCGGCATCGCCTTCGCCGCCTGTACGACGGCGGAGAAGTCGCCGTCGCCGAGGTGGCGCACGCCCGGCCAGCCGACCGGGCCGGTGGTGAAGATGCGCCGGCGGTAGGCCGGGTAGGGCTCGATGATGCAGTTCGACGTCATCAGGATCGGGCCGGGGAACTTGGCGAACTCGCGCTGCTGGTCCTGCCACGCGCCGCCGTAGTTGCCGACCAGGTGCGGGTAGCGCTTCAGCAGCGGGTAGGCGTGCGCGGGCAGCATCTCGCCGTGCGTGTAGACGTTGACGCCGGTGCCCTCGGTCTGCTCGAGCAGCGCCGCCAGGTCGCGCAGGTCGTGGCCGCTGACCAGGATCGCCTTGCCCGCCACGGGCGTCGTGCGCACCGCCGTCGGCTGCTGGGCGCCGAACGTGCCGGTGTTGGCGGCGTCCAGCAGCTCCATCACCGCCAGGTTGAGGCGGCCCAGGCCGACCGCGCGCTCCAGCAGCTCGTCGGCGTCCGTCGGCTCGCCCGCGAGGTACGCCAGCCCGTCCTCCACCCCGGCGAACACCTGCGCGCTGTGCTTGCCCAGGACGTGGGCGTGGTGGGCGTAGGCGCAGATGCCCTTGAGGGCGTACAGGTGCAGCGAGCGCAGCCCGACGACGTCCGGGCCGACCAGGTCCAGGCCGGCGTCCACGCGGAAGTCGGGCGCCTGCTCCAGCAGCCCCGTCAGGTCCGCGGCGGGCTGCCAGCGCGCCGGGCCGGCCGGCTGCTCCGGTTCCAGGCTGTGCTCCCGCGCCGCCGCCTCGTAGCGGCCGCGTACCCGGTCCCGTACGGCCGCCGCCTCCTGCAGCAGGGCGACGAAGCGGGTCGGGTTGAAGTTCACGTTGGTGAGGGTGGTGAACATCGCGTACAGGATGAAGCCCGCCGCCTCGTCGTCCGCTGCGCCCAGCGCGCGGGCCCGGCTCGCGTACTGGGCGATGCCCTTCACCGAGTGGATCAGCAGGTCCTGTACGTCGGAAGTGGCCTCGTCCTTGCCGCAGTTGCCCAGCGGGCCCGCGCAGCCGGGTACCTCGCCCGTGCGGTCGGTCTGCTCGCACTGGTAACAGAACATGCGTCTACTCCTCGGGAGATGGTCGCTCGTTACGGTCAGTGACGTTAGGCGCGGGGCGCGGACGGTTCCTTGATCCAGGTCAAGCCGGCGCCGTGACGGGGATCACCGCCACTCGAGCCGGGCCGCCAGCCCGGGCACGTCGTGCAGCGTGACGCACCGGCCCCGGACGCTGATCAGCCCGTCCGCGGACAGCCCCCGCAGGGTGCGCGAGAGCGTCTCGGGCGTGAGGTTGAGCCGGGAGGCCACGGTCTGCTTGGCCGCGGGCAGCACGACCTCCTGACCGCCGTCCTCGCCCCGCGCCTCGTGCAGCAGGAACCCGATCACCCGCTGCTCGCTGGTGCGCAGCGAGTACGACTCCACGTCCCGCACCAGCCGCCGCAGCCGGACCGCCATGTTGGCCAGCATGCGGCGGGCGAAGGACGGGTCGCGGTCCAGCAGGTCCAGCACCGCCCGGCTGGACACCGACAGCAGTTCCGTGTCGACCAGGGCGGTGGCGGTGACCGGGTAGGTGATCCCGTCGAAGACCACCGCCTCGCCGAAGCTCTCCCCGGCCGGGACGATCTCCAGCACCTTCTCCGCGCCGTCGGCCGCCGACACCGTCAGCTGCACCTGCCCACGCACGACGAAGAAGAAGCCGCGGACCGGATCGCCCTGGTGGAACAGGATCGTGCCCCGGCCCACCGCGCGGACGTGCGAGCCCGCGGCGATGACAGTGAGCTGCTCCCGCGTCAGTCCCGCGAACAGCGGGATGCGCGGGAGCAGTCCGGGCACCGTCAGGGGGCTGTGGATCATGTACCGGAATCCTCCTCGGGAACCATCTCGATCGCGCCGCAGGGGCATTCGGCCACGCACAGCCCGCACCCCTTGCAGTGGTCGGCGTGCTTCTCGCCCGGCTCCCGGGCAGCGCCGCGCAGGTAGGCGTCGATGTGCCGGGCCGCCTTCTTCCCGTGCCCCACGGCCACCGTGACCGTCCGCTCCGCGGGCACCATGTCGCCGCCCGCGAAGGTGCCCTGACGGCCCGTCACCACTCGGCCACCCGCACCATGCCGTGGTCCACGGTCAGCCCGGGCACCGCCTCCAGCAGCGACAGGTCCGATTCCTGGCCCAGCTGCAACACGGCACCTCCTCCGGAGCCCTGGTCCCTCCAGTCGTAACTCCGGGGCGGGCGGCCCCCACAGGGGCCGAACGTCCCCGCCGCGGGGCCCCATGCTCCTTTCACCGGTGTGCCGTACGTGTGCCGCACGGGCGCCGCTCGGGCGCCGCTCACGCGCCACTCGTGCGGCGCTGCCTCACACGTGCGGCACTCGGTCTCACTCGTGCGGCGCCCGTGTCTTACTCATGCGGCGCTCGGTCTCACTCATGCGGGACGATCGCGACCGGGCAGCAGACGTGGTGCATCATCGCGTGGGCGACCGGCCCGGTGTGCGTGCCGAACCGGCCCGCACGGGCCTTCCGGCCGACCACCAGCAGCCCGGCGTCCGCCGCCGCGTGCAGCAGCTCCTGCGCCGGATGCCCGATGCGCACGACCTCGCTGACCCGGACCGCCGGGAACTTCTCACGCCACGGCCGCACCAGCGCGGTCAGCGCCTGCCCGGCCTCGGCCCGGGCCGCGTCGGCGGCCTGGACGTCCGCCGGGCCCGGCAGGCGCGGCGGCTGCCAGGTGTACACCAACCGCAGCGGAGCGGTGCGCAGGGTCGCGCTCTCGAAGGCGAAGCTCAGCACCTCATCGCAGGGGTGCGCGGTGTCCACCCCGGCCACGACCTCGCGGTACGGCTCGCGCTCGGACGGCCGGCCCTCGGCGTCCGGGACGTGCTCGTCCGCCGCGGTCCGGTCGGCGCGCACCAGCACCACGGGCCGCCGCGCGTGGGCCACCGTCGCGAGCGCCACGGATCCGGCCAGGAAGCCGCCGAAACCGCTGAACGCGCGGCTGCCCAGGACGAGCAGCTCGGCCTCGTCACCCGCCGACACCAGTGCCTCCGCGGCGGGCCGCGCGATCTGCTCGCCGCTCAGGTGCACCTGCGGGTACCGCTCGTCGATCCGGTCCATGGCGGCACGCACGATCCGCCGCGCCCAGTAGAGCGGCGCCTCCAGCTCCGGCAGTTCCGACACCTCGGAGGGCAGGCCCTCGTAGGCGTGCACCAGTCGCAGCGGCAGTCCGCGACGCAGTGCCTCCCGGGCCGCCCAGTCGGCGGCGGCGAGGCTCTCGCGGGAACCGTCGAGTCCTACGACAACGGGGCGAACCACAGTCGACACCTCCCCGGGTCGGCGCCCGCGCGGTCCGCTCCGGCACGGGCCCTCCGCCACCAGCATCCGGGGACGGCCGACCGCCCGGGCAGGGGCTGCGCGGCCTCCCGCCGAGGGCCGAACGGCCCTTTCCCCAGCTCAGACCTCCTGTGGGAGCAGCACGCGGGCCCGGTGTCCGACGGCCGCCCGGGCCGCCGACCCCTGGCGTCGACCGGCAGCCGGCTGTCCCGAGTCGCCCTCACCGGCCCCCGGACGCCGGGCCCTACGGCGTCCTGCCGGGGCCGTTCGGCCCAACGTGGGACGGCCCGCGGCGCGCATAGCGTCCGGGCTCATGGAGAACGACAAGATCGCGCACCCACCGCAGGGCCGTGGCGCCGAAGGCTGGCCGCTGGCCGCCCGCCGGCTGCTGACCCGCCGGGAGATCTCGGCGGACGGACGAGCGGTGTTCGGCGAGGGCGACTCCGCATGGGAGGGCTTCTACCGCGACCGCTGGGCGCACGACAAGGTGGTGCGCTCCACCCACGGCGTGAACTGCACCGGCTCCTGCTCGTGGATGGTGTACGTCAAGGACGGCATCATCACCTGGGAGCACCAGGCCACCGACTACCCGTCGATCGGCACCGACTGCCCCGAGTACGAGCCGCGCGGCTGCCCGCGGGGGGCGTCCTTCTCCTGGTACACCTACTCGCCCAGCCGGGTGCGCTACCCCTATGTCCGGGGCGCGCTGCTGAAGCTGTGGCGGGAGGCCCGGCGCCGGCTCGGCGACCCGGTGGCCGCCTGGGCCGAGATCACCTCCGACCCGGCCAAGGCGCGCGCCTACAAGAGGGCCCGCGGCAAGGGAGGCCTGGTCCGCGCCGACTGGGACGAGGTCAGCGAGCTGGTCGCCGCCGCCCATGTGCACACCATCAAGACCTACGGCCCCGACCGCGTCGCCGGCTTCTCCCCGATCCCGGCGATGTCGATGGCGTCCTTCGCCGCCGGGGCCCGCTTCATGTCGCTGATCGGCGCCACGCTGCTGTCGTTCTACGACTGGTACGCCGATCTGCCGGTCGCTTCCCCGCAGGTCTTCGGCGACCAGACCGACGTGCCCGAGGCGGCCGACTGGTGGAACGCCGGCTACCTGGTGATGTGGGGCTCCAACATCCCCGTCACCCGCACGCCCGACGCGCACTTCCTCACCGAGACCCGCTACAACGGCACCAAGGTCGTCGCCGTCAGCCCCGACTACGCCGACAACGTCAAGCACGCCGACGAGTGGCTCGCCCCGCACCCGGGCACCGACGGCGCGCTGGCCATGGCGATGGGCCACGTGATCCTCCGCGAGTTCCTGGTCGACCGCGAAGTGCCTTATTTCCAGCAGTATTTGAGGACGTTCACGGACGCGCCGTTCCTGGTGACGCTGCGCGAGCACGGCACGCACGGGCTGGTGCCCGACGGCTTCCTCACCGCGGTCGACCTCGGACGCGGCGACGAGGAGCACGCCGAGTCCAAGACCGTCCTCCTGGACCGGGCCACCGGAGATCCGGTGGTCCCCGGCGGCTCGCTCGGCTTCCGGTGGGGGGAAGCCGGGCGGGGCCGCTGGAACCTCGACCTCGGCGACGTCGTACCCGAACTGTCGCTGCTGGAGCGGGCCGAGGACACGGTGGAGATCGCGCTGCCCCGCTTCGACGAGGGCGCCACCGAGGGCGGCTCGACGATGGTCCGCGGCGTCCCGGTCCGCAGCATCGGCGGCCGCCTGGTCACCACCGTCTTCGACCTGATGCTCGCCCAGTACGGCGTGCGCCGCCCCGGACTGCCCGGCGACTGGCCGGAGTCGTACGACGACGCGACCCGGCCCTACACCCCTGCCTGGCAGGAGACCATCACCTCCGTGCCGGCCGCGCAGGCCGCCCGCATCGCCCGCGAGTTCGCCCGCAACGCCGAGCGCACCCAGGGCCGTTCGATGATCGCGATGGGCGCGGGCACCAACCACTGGTTCCACTCCGACACCATCTACCGAGCCTTCCTGGCGCTGACGACCATGACCGGCTGCCAGGGCGTCAACGGCGGCGGCTGGGCGCACTACGTCGGCCAGGAGAAGGTCCGCCCGGTCACCGGGCTGCAGCACCTCGCGTTCGCCTTCGACTGGCAGCGGCCCACCCGGCACATGGCGGGCACCTCGTACTGGTACCTCAACACCGACCAGTGGCGCTACGAGGCCTTCGGACCCGACGAACTGGCCTCCCCGCTGGGCGAGGGCCGCTTCAAGGGCAAGGCGTTCGCCGACTCCCTCGCGCAGGCCGTGCGGCTCGGCTGGACCCCCGGCCACCCCGGCTTCGACCGCAACCCGCTCGACCTGGCCGACGAGGCCGCCGCGCGCGGACGCCCGGTCGCCGAACACATCGTCGACGAACTCCAGGCAAACCGGCTGAGGTTCGCCGTCGAGGACCCCGACGACCCGGCCAACTTCCCCCGCGTGCTGACCGTGTGGCGGGCCAACCTGCTCGGCTCCTCCGGCAAGGGCAACGAGTACTTCCTGCGCCACCTGCTGGGCACGGACGCGGCGGTCCGCTCCGCGGAGACGCCGCCCGGGCACCGCCCGCAGGAGGTGGTCTGGCACGACGAGGCGCCCGAGGGCAAGCTCGACCTGATGGTCGCCATGGACTTCCGGATGACCTCCACCGGCCTGCTCGCCGACGTCGTCCTGCCGGCCGCCACCTGGTACGAGAAGGACGACCTGTCCAGCACGGACATGCACCCCTTCGTGCACGCCTTCACCCCCGCCATCGCCCCGCCCTGGCAGGCCCGCACCGACTACGACACGTTCCTCACCCTCGCCGACCGCTTCAGCGAACTGGCCCGCGAGCACCTCGGCACCCGCACCGACGTCCTCGCCGTGCCGCTGCTGCACGACACCCCCGACGAGCTGGCCCAGCCGGGCGGCGTCGTGCGGGACTGGAAGGCGGGGGAGTGCGCGCCGGTCCCCGGCCGGACCATGCCGAAGCTGGTCACCGTCGAGCGGGACTACGCCGCCGTCGCCGAGAAGATGCGCGCCGTGGGCCCGCTCCTGGACACCCTGGGCACCACCACCAAGGGCGTGACCGTCAAGCCCGGCCGGGAGATCGACGAGCTGCGCCGCCGCTGCGGCACCGTCCGCGAGGGCGTCGCCGCCGGCCGCCCCTCCCTGGCCACCGCCTCCGACATGTGCGAGGCGATCCTCGCCCTGTCCGGCACCACCAACGGGCGGCTCGCGACGGAGGGCTTCCGCGAGCTGGAGCGCCGGACCGGCAGCGAGGGCCTCGTCGAACTCGCCGCCGAGCGGGAGGCGGAACGGATCACCTTCGCCGACACCCGCAGCCAGCCCCGCTCGGTGATCACCTCCTACGAGTGGTCGGGCAGCGAGGCAGGCGGCCGCCGCTACTCGCCGTTCGTCATCAACACCGAGCACCTCAAGCCATGGCACACCCTCACCGGCCGCCAGCACTTCTTCGTCCAGCACGACTGGATGGCCGAGCTGGGCGAGCAACTCCCCGTCTACCGGCCGCCGTTGAACGCCATCCGGCACTACGGCGACGAGCACCTGGGCGAGGACGGCCGGGCGGAGGTCACCGTGCGCTACCTGACCCCGCACTCCAAGTGGTCCATCCACTCGAACTACCAGGACAACAAGTACATGCTCGACCTGTCCCGCGGCGGCCCGGTGATCTGGATGTCCACCGCCGACGCGGAGAAGATCGGCGTGCGCGACAACGACTGGATCGAGGCCTACAACCGCAACGGCGTGGTGGCCGCCCGCGCGGTGGTCACCCACCGGATGCCCGAGGGCACCGTGTACATGTACCACGCCCAGGACCGCACCGTGAACGTGCCGAAGACCGAGGTCGGCGGCAGGCGCGGCGGCATCCACAACTCCCTGACCAGGCTGCTGCTCAAGCCCACCCATCTCGCGGGCGGCTACGCGCAGTTCACCTACGCCTTCAACTACTACGGGCCGACCGGCAACCAGCGCGACGAGGTCACGGTCATCCGCCGCCGCAGCCAGGAAGTGGAGTACTGACACATGCGCGTCATGGCACAGGTGGCGATGGTGATGAACCTCGACAAGTGCATCGGCTGCCACACCTGCTCGGTCACCTGCAAGCAGACCTGGACCAACCGCACCGGCGTCGAGTACGCCTGGTTCAACAACGTCGAGACCAAGCCCGGCGTCGGCTACCCGCGCCGTTACGAGGACCAGGAGCGGTGGAAGGGCGGCTGGACGCTCGACAAGCGCGGGCGGCTCGTGCTGCGCTCCGGCGGCCGGGTCAAGCGGCTGCTGTCGCTGTTCGCCAACCCCGACCTGCCCTCCATCGACGACTACTACGAGCCGGTCACCTACGACTACGACAACCTCGTCGACGCGCCCGCCGGCCAGGACATGCCCGTGGCCCGCCCGCGCTCCGTCCTCACCGGCCGGCCCGCCGCCATCACCTGGGGCGCCAACTGGGAGGACGGCCTCGGCGGCGCCCCCGAACACGCGGCCGGCGACCCCAACCTGACCGGCGAGTGGGCGGAGAAGGTCCGCTTCGAGTTCGAGCAGACCTTCCTCTTCCACCTGCCCCGCCTGTGCGAGCACTGCCTCAACCCGGCCTGCGTGTCGGCCTGCCCGTCCGGCGCCATGTACAAGCGCGCCGAGGACGGCATCGTCCTGGTCGACCAGAACCGCTGCCGCGGCTGGCGCATGTGCGTGACGGCGTGCCCGTACAAGAAGGTGTACGTCAACCACGCCACCGGCAAGGCCGAGAAGTGCACCTTCTGCTTCCCGCGCATCGAGGCCGGCCAGCCCACCGTCTGCTCCGAGACCTGCGTCGGCCGACTGCGCTACCTCGGCCTGCTGCTCTACGACGCCGACCGGGTCGGCGAGGCCGCGGCCACACCCGACGAGCAGGACCTGCTCCAGGCCCAGCGCGGGGTCTTCCTCGACCCGCACGACCCCGAGGTCGCCGCCGCCGCACGCGCCTGCGGCATCCCCGAGGACTGGCTGGACGCGGCCCGCCGCTCCCCGGTGTACGACCTGGTGTGCCGCTACCGGGTGGCGCTGCCGCTGCACCCGGAGTACCGCACCCTGCCGATGGTCTGGTACGTCCCGCCGCTGTCCCCGGTCCTGGACGCGGTCGGCGCGGCGGGCGGCGACCAGGACGACCCCGACCACGTCTTCGCCGCCGTCACCCGGCTGCGCATCCCGCTGGAGTACCTCGCGAGCCTGTTCACCGCCGGGGACGCCGAAGTGGTGGCCGGAGTGCTGATGAAGCTCACCGCGCTGCGCTCCCACATGCGCGCCCGCACCCTGGGCGAGGACGCCGACGACACGGCGCTGAACGCCGTCGGCCTCACCGCACGCGAGGCCGAGGACCTGCACCGGCTGCTCGCCGTCGCCAAGTACGCCGACCGGTACGTCGTCCCGGCCGCCCACAAGGAGGACGCGGCCGCCCTCGGCGCCATGGAGAACCGCTGCCCGGTGGAGTCCACCGGCGGGCCGTCCGAACGCCGGGTCATGCTCGGCATCCCCACCCTGCGCCGCGCATCCGACGGAGGACGTGCATGACCCCGCTGCCTGCCACCATCCCGGCGATCGTCCGCACCCGCATCCGCGCGACCGCCCGCCGCCGCACCGCGGCGACGCCCGAGGAGGCCGAGCGCCGCGCCCTGCTGCTGCGCCTGCTGTCACTGCTCCTGCAGTACCCCGACTCCGAACTGACCGCGGGACGGGACCGGCTGGCGGCCGCCGTGGCCGCGCTGCCGCCGTCCGACGCGGCCACCGGACTCACCGCCTTCACCGACTGGTTCACCGCTCAGGAGCCCGACGCGCTGGAGCGGCACTACGTCGAGATGTTCGACCTGCGCCGCAAAAGCAGCCTGTACCTGACCTACTACCTGCACGGCGACACCCGCCGCCGCGGCATGGCGCTGCTGGCCCTGGCCCAGCGCTACAAGGCCGCCGGCTGGGACGTCGACGGCGGGGAACTGCCCGACCACCTCCCGGTCGTCCTGGAGTTCGCGGCGCTCGCCGGTCCCGGGCGGGGCGAGGCCCCGCTGCGGCAGCACCGGCGCGGGCTGGAACTGATCCAGCACGCCCTGACCGACGCCGGCTCGCCCTACCGGCACCTGCTCGCCGCCCTGCGCACCCTGCTGCCGCCGCCCACCGAGGCGGACCTGGCGGCCGTCGCCCGGCTCGCCGCCGAGGGGCCGCCCGCCGAGGACGTGGGCCTGGACCCGTACGGCTACGGCGCTTTCGCCCCGCCCGGCACCTTCGTCCCGCCCGAGCAGGCCGCGCCCACCTTGGCCGCGCCCACCCTGGCCGCGCCCGCACGTCAGGAAGACCCGCGATGAACGTCTCCACCTCCGACCTGCTGCTGTGGGTCGCCTTCCCGTACGTCTGCCTCGCCGTGTTCGCCGTCGGGCACGTCTGGCGCTGGCGGCAGGACCAGTTCGGCTGGACCAGCCACACCAGCCAGCTCCTGGAACACCGATGGCTGCGCTGGGGCGGCCCGCTGTTCCACCTCGGCGCGTTCGCCGTGATCGCCGGGCACGTGGTCGGCCTGGCGGTGCCCGCCTCCTGGACCGAGGCCGCCGGCGTCTCCGAGCACGCCTACCACACCACCGCCGTCTGGCTCGGCTCGGTCGCCGGCCTCGCCATGGTCACCGGCCTGGGCATGCTGTGCGCCCGCCGACTGCTGACCCGCCGCATCCGGCTCACCACCGACCGCAGCGACAAGCTGCTGTTCCCGTTGCTGGCCGCCACCGTCCTGCTCGGCATCACCGCGACCGCCGCGCACAACGTCCTCGGCGGCGGTTACGACTACCGGGAGACCGTCTCGGTCTGGTTCCGCGGCGTCTTCAGCCTCCAGCCGCAGCCCGACGCGATCAGCGGCGCCCCGCTGCTGTTCCGGCTGCACGCGCTCACCGCCTGCCTGCTCTTCGCGGCCTGGCCGTTCACCAGGCTCGTCCACGTCTGGAGCGTGCCGCTCGGCTACCTGACGCGCCCCTACCTGGTCTACCGGCGCCGCTCCCGCACGGTCGGGGTGGCCGCGCCCGCCCGCGCGTCCGAAAAGGCGCGCTGACCGGCGCGTCGGCGAACCCCGTCACAGCCGGAGGGTGAACCAGGTCGTCTTGCCCTCGTCGGTGGGCCGTACCCCCCAACTGTGGGCCAGCGCCCGCACCAGGAGCAGGCCCCGGCCCGACTCCTCGTCCTCACCGGCGAGGCGCGGCT
This sequence comes from Streptomyces sp. NPDC031340, assembly GCF_055569945.1. Taxonomy (NCBI): domain Bacteria; kingdom Bacillati; phylum Actinomycetota; class Actinomycetes; order Kitasatosporales; family Streptomycetaceae; genus Streptomyces; species Streptomyces sp. NPDC031340. The sequence goes on along the minus strand of NZ_JBVIIE010000027.1, from coordinate 24,118 downwards.
GGGGCAGCTGCGGGCTGCGGTCGCTGACCTCGACGGTCAGGTCGGTGGCCGTGCGGCGCAGGTGCAGGCCGAGGGGACCCTCCGCGTGCTGCACGGCGTTGGTCAGCGTCTCCGACAGCAGCAGCAGCGCCTCGTCGGCGGCTCCCGCGCAGTCCCACGAGGTGAGCGCCTTGTGCAGGAACGTCCGTGCCTCCGGCACGGAGGACGGCAGGGCCGGCAGGTCGGTCGTCAGGGCGGCCAGCGGCGCGGCCGGCAACCTGGCCAGCAGGAGCGTCACATCGTCGTTGTGGCTCTCCGCGTCGGGCAGCAGACTCGCCAGCACATGGTCGGCCGCGCTCTCCAGGCACGGCCTGCCGCCGGTGAAGTAGTCGTCCAGGACGACGGTGAGTTCACCGACCCGGACCTCGATGTCGCTGCCCGGCGTCTCGATCAGGCCGTCGGTGTACAGCACGAGCGTCGCGCCCGGGGGTATCGCCGTGCAGGACTGCTGGAACAGCACGCCGCCCACCCCCAGCGGCGCGTTGACCGGGGCCTGCAGTCCGCGGACCGTCTCCCCGGTGCCCGCGACGAGCACCGGCAGGTGCCCGGCCGAGCAGACCGTCACCGTCCCGGCGTCCGGGGCGATGACCAGGTAGCAGCAGGTGACGAGCTGGTCCGGCACGTCGAGGTCGGCCACGCAGGTGTCCAGGGCCTGCATCAGCTGCCTGGGCTGCATGCCGGTCTTGGCGAGCGCGTGCGCCGCCGAACGCAGCTGACCCATGACGGCGGCGGCCTCCAGACCGCGCCCCATGACGTCGCCGATCAGCACCCCGACCCGGTCGGCGCCCAGCGGTATCAGGTCGAACCAGTCGCCGCCCACGCCCGCGCCCTGGGTGGCGGGCCGGTAGCGGCTGGCGGTGGCCAGGCCCGGCAGGGCGGGAGGGGTGCCCATCAGGCTGCGCTGCAGGGTGAGGGCGATGTGCCGCTGCTGCTCGTACAGGGCGGTGAGTTCGGCCTCCGCCTGCTTGATGTCGCTGATGTCCCGGACGATGGCACACGCCCCGACCACGGTGCCGCCGGCGTCCCGGGTCGGCCACAGGGTGACGTCGACGTCGAGCAGGGCACCGGTGCGGGTGACCCGCAGCGTCTCGAAGTGCTCGACCTTCTCGCCCTCCCGCAGCCGCTCCAGCAGCAGGAAGACCTCTTCCGTCAGCTCGGCCGGGGCGAGCATCGACACGTGGCGGCCGATGGCCTCCTCGGCGCTGTAGCCGTACAGGTTCTGCGCGGCCGCGTTCCAGTAGGTGATGTACCCGTCGAGGGTCTTGGCGAGGATCGCGTCCTGCGACGACTCCACCAGCGCCGCGAGCTCGTTGATGCGTGCCTCGGCGGCCTTGCGGTCGCTGACGTCGCGCACCGCCGCGGACACCAGCAGCCCCTCCGCGGTCTCCAGCGGACTGAGGCTGATCTCCACGGGGAACTCGGTGCCGTCCCTGCGCAGCCCGTGCAGATCCAGCCCGGCCCCCATCGGGCGCACCTGGCGGTTGGCGGCGTAACCGCCGCGGTGGAAGGTGTGCTGGGCGCGGAAGCGGTGCGGCATCAGCAACTCGACCGGCCGGCCCAGCAGTTCCCCGCGCCGGTAGCCGAAGAGGGCCTCGGTCTGGGCGTTGACGAGCCGGATGGTCCCGGTGTCGTCGACGATCACCATGGCGTCCGGCGCCGCCTCCAGCAGCCCCCGGAACCTTTCTTCGGCGCCCCGAGGCGTCTCCTCGACGACCTCACAAACCTCGTCTGCCCCCGGCACCTCAGGGATGTCATGGTTCGCCTCACGCGCCTCGCGGGCCCGCCCGCCGCACGGGCAGCCCCGCGGCCCGTCCGCTGCGGAAACCCGCCTCCCATCGACGAAGTCGGCCACCTCCGCCTCACCTCCACCGTCCGACGACCAGGACAGCTGAGCGCCTTCACACCACGGACACACCGGAATGTCGCCTACTGTCCGTATGCTGTCCGGTCCTGTGCGTGGTCGTTCCGCGGTCGTTCGCTCTCCATTCCGTGCTCGTTCCCCGGCCGGTTGCACCGTCGACCGCGAGAAGTGTCCACGGGATCCCCTGTCGGGGCCACTCGGCCCATGCCCGGCGCGCCCCGGTGGCTCAGCCTGAAGACGGGCGCTCACGCGCACCGCGCCACCCCGCGTCCGAGCCGCGCCGGAGGACATCATGTACGGCACCCCGCACACCGTGAGCGATGTGATGACCCGCACCGTCGTCGCCGTGACGGACGGCGCCCCGTTCAAGGAGATCGTCCGGGCGATGCGCCACTGGCAGGTCAGCGCCCTCCCCGTGCTGGACGACGGCCACCGTGTGGTGGGCGTCGTCTCCGAGGCCGACCTGTTGCCCAAGGAGGAGTTCCGGGACGACGACCCCGACGTGTACACCCGGCTGCGCCGCTCGCCCGATCTGGACAAGGCCGCCGCCCGGACCGCCGGGGACCTGATGACGGCGCCGGCCGTCACCGCCCGGACCGGCGACACGCTGGCGCAGGCGGCCCGGGCCATGGCGCGGAGCGGCGTCAAACGACTGCCGGTGGTGGACGAGTCGGGAGTGCTGCAGGGCGTCGTCAGCCGTTCCGACCTGCTCGTCGTGTTCCTGCGGACCGACGAGGACATCGCGCAGGAGGTGCGCCAGGAGGTCGTCGCCGCGCTCTTCCCCGACCAGGCCGAGCGGGTGCGGGTACGGGTGCGTGAGGGCGTCGTACGGCTGACCGGACGGGTCCACGACACCGCGCTGGTGCCCGTCGCCGTGCGTCTGGCCCGGGCCGTGGAGGGCGTGGTGGACGTCGACTGCGCGCTGCTGGGCCCGCCCCGCCGGGTGGACCTCGACCCCGACCTCCCCGACGCGCCCGGCGCGCACCCCGCACGGCCCGCCTGACCGGACGCCCCGCCCGCCCCGCCCGATCCGTACGGTCCTCGGACCGTCCGCCGGTACCGCCCGGCCCGCGAGCCGGGCCGGGCGGGTCACCAGGCGTGCCCCAACGTCCCGGCGGTCGCCCCGGTCGGCCCCTGACCCGCGGCGGCCGGAGGTGAGACGTTGCAAGAGGGGAACGGAACCTGACGCGGCACGCGCGAAGGGGTGTCTCCCATGAAGAAGGCGCGTCCTACCCGGTCGGTGAAAGTACGGTTCTGGCGGTGGCGGCGGAACCCGCTGCGCCGCCCCAGCGACCGCGCGGAGGCCTGGATCGTCCTGGCCGCCTGGCTCCTCGCCCTGCTCGCGGCCCTGTGCACCGGGCTCGCGGTCGGCGGGTGGGTGACGGACGGGCTGGCGGCGCGACGGGCGAGCGCCCACCCCGTGTCGGCCGTCCTCGTCGACGACGTCCCCAGCACGCCGGCCATGACCGGGTACGGGTCCGACGGGACCGTGTGGGCGCGGGTGCGCTGGACGGGCGCCGACGGCGCCACGCGCACCGACCGCGTCAAGGTCGACCCCGGCGAGCCGGCGGGCACCCGGGTCACCGTCTGGCTCGACCGCACGGGCACCCCGGTCACCGAGCCCCCGGGCGTCACGGAGGCCCGGGTGCAGGCCGCGCTGCTGGGCGTGCCGGCGGGACTGGGCGCCGGAGCCCTCGTGCTCGGCGGCGGGCGGCTGGCGCGCGGCCGGCTGGACCGGCGGCGGTACGCGGAGTGGGCCGCGGAATGGGAGCGGATCGGCCCCCAGTGGAGGAAGCGCATGCTCGGCTGACCGGGCTGACCGGGCTGACCGGCGGATACAAGGCTGACAGGGCCGACAGGGCCGACCGGGTCCCGTAGGGGGCCGGACGGCCCACGCGTGCGTCGGGCCGCGGTAGGAGCCTGGGAGTTGGACGACGAAGAGGAGGGAGACATGAGCAGCATGATCGAGCGGCTGCCCGGCTGGTCCACGCTTCCCGACCTGTTCGGCCGGGCCGAGGCGCCGGGTACGCACGGCATTCGCATCGAGGAGCACATGAAGGACGGGGCGTACGTGCTGCGGGCGGAGCTGCCGGGCATCGACCCCGCCAACGAAGTCGAGATCACCGTCACCGAGGACGTTCTGACGCTGCGGGCCGAGCGGAGCGAGGAAAAGACCGAGAAGCACCACTCGGAGTTCCGCTACGGGACCTTCACCCGGTCCGTCCGGCTGCCGGCCGGCGCCAAGGGCGACGAGGCGACCGCGGAGTACAAGGACGGTGTGCTGACCGTCACGGTTCCGGTGCCCGAGAAGGCGGCGGACACCAAATCCATCCCCGTGCGGCACGTCTGAGCGCTGTCACGCGCTGAGCCGCATCCCGTGCGCGGCCGGTGGACCCACCGGCCGCGCACCCGCGTCCACCACCCCGCCCGCCCTGTCGCACCGTCCCGCGGCGGGGGCCGTCACTGGAACACCGCGTGGACCTCGCTCTCCGTGGCGGTGTGCGAGACGATCAGCAGTTCGTCGCCCTCCCGCAGCCGCAGATCCGGCGTGGGCGCCAGCGGGTCGCCGCCGCGCACGACGGCCGTGACGACGATGCCCGGCGGGACGGCGAGTTCCGCCAGCGTGCGGCCGGCCGCACGGGAGTGCGAGGTGATGGTCGTCTCGATCACGTCGACGCCCGCCTTGCTCAGCCGCAGCAGGGCGACGGTGTCGGTGGCGCTGGTCGCCTCCTCGATCAGCGAGATGAGGGGCGCGGCGGCCGGGACGGCGGTGTCGACGCCCCAGTGCGGGGTGAACATCCAGGCGTTGTCCTCGTCGTTCACCCGGGCCAGCACCCGGGCGACCTTGAACTGGCGTTTCGCCAGCAGGCTGATGACCAGGTTGTCCTCGTCCTCGCCGGTCGTGGCGACGACGAGGTCGGCGGCGCCCGCACCGGCGTCCTCCAGGACGCCCGGCTCGCAGGCGTCCCCCCAGTACAGCTCGGCGGGCACGTGCCCGCGCAGCGCGGCGACGCGCTCGTCGTCCCGGTCGATCAGCGTGACCCGGTTCTGCGCGGCGGCGCCCAGGACCTGGGCGATCTGGGTACCGAGGCGGCCCGCCCCGGCGACGATGACGTTCATGCGCCCAGCTCCTTGTCCAGGAAGCCGCGCAGCCGGCCCAGGGCGTCGGCGGCGACGGCGAAGGTGACGAGATCGTCGGCCTCGGCCGGGGTGTGGTGCGTCGGCAGGAACGACCGGCCGCCGCGGGTCACCTCCACGACCCGGATCTCGCCGTCTACCTCCAGCTCGCCCAGGTGCCGGCCGGTGAGATAGCCGGGCAGCCGGGAGCGCAGCAGCAGCGTCTCGCCGTTGCCGAAGTCGAGTTCGGGTGTGAGGTGGCGGTGCAGCAGCATCTGGTGCAGCTGGTGCACGGTCCAGCGCACGCTCGCGATCGTCGGGATGCCCAGGTCGCGGTAGATGTCGGCGCGCCGGGGGTCGTAGATGCGGGCCAGCACGATCGGTACCCGGTAGGTCTCCTTCGCGGTGCGGGCGCTGACGATGTTGGTGTTGTCGCCGGAGGTCACGGCCACGAACGCGTCGGCCAGCTCGATGCCGGCCGCCTCCAGCACGGTGCGGCTGAAGCCGTTGCCGGGCAGGAACCGGCCGGAGAACCCGGCGGGCAGATGACGGCGGGCCTTCGGCTCGCGGTCGATCACCCGTACGTCGTGGCCCTCGTTGACCAGCTGGGCGGCGAGCGCGGAACCGACCCGGCCGCACCCCACCACGATGACCCTCATGGCGTCTCCTCCTTCTCGTTCCCGGCGGCCTTCTGGGTGGCCTTCTCGGCGGGGGCGGGGGTGCGGCGCACCCACCACTTGCGGGCCTCCTCCGCGGACAGCAACAGCAGGCCGAAGCCCGCCAGGACGGCCCAGTCGACGGGTGCGAGGGGCGCGGTGTGGAACACGTCCTGCAGCAGCGGTGCGTAGCTGATGGCGGCCATCAGGAGGATGCCGAAGCACCCGCCCGCGATCAGCCGCGGGTTGGAGAACAGCCCCACCGTGAAGACGCTCTCCCGGTCCGTCCGCACGGCCAGGGCGTTGAAGAACTGGCTGACCACGATCGCGGCCTGGGTGAGCGTGATCGCCTTGCGGTAGGCGGGGTCGCCGCTGGTGAAGTCGGCGAACGGGATGCCGGCCGAGTGCACCTGCCAGAAGAAGACCGTGCACACGCCGATGGACTGGACGAGCCCGAGGAACACGAACCGGCGCACCAGCTCCGCGGAGAACAGCCGCTCGCGGCGGGAGCGGGGCGGGCGGTCCATGGTGTCCGGCTCGGGCGGCTCCGCCCCCAGCGCCAGGGCCGGCAGCACGTCGGAGCCCAGGTCGATGGCGAGGATCTGGATCGCCGTCAGCGGCACCAGGGGGAATCCGGCGAAGGTGGCGGCCAGGATCGGGGCGAGCTCGGCCAGGTTGTGGCTGAAGAGGTAGGCGAGGAACTTGCGGATGTTGCGGTAGACCGACCGGCCCAGCTCGACGGCCGCGGTGATGGAGGCGAACGAGTCGTCCAGCAGCACCATCACCGAGGCCTCACGGGCCACGTCGGTGCCGGTGGCGCCCATGGCGACGCCGATGTCGGCGTGCTTCAGCGCGGGCGCGTCGTTGGCGCCGTCCCCGGTGACGGCGACGACCTCGCCGCGTGCCTGCAGGGCGGCGACGACGCGCATCTTGTGCTCCGGGCTGACCCGGCACAGCAGCAGCTGACCCGACCCGGCGAGCAGTCCGTCGAGCGTGTCCGCGTCCATGGCGTCCAGCCGGGAGCCGGTCACCACGGTGGGGGAGGGGTCGGTGACGATGCCGACGCGGCGGGCGATCGCCTCCGCCGTCAGCGGGTGGTCACCGGTCAGCATCACGATGCGGATACCGGCCCGGTGGCAGGCTCGCACCGCCTCGGACACCTCGGGCCGGGGCGGGTCGAGCATGCCGATCAGGCCCAGGAACGTCAGCCCCGCCTCGGCCTCCTCCACCGTGCCGGGCACCGCGTCGACCGGGCGCACCGCGACGCCCAGCACCCGCAGTCCCCGCCCGGCCATCTCGTCGTTCGCGGCGACGACCGTGTCCCGCAGCGGCGCGGTGAGCTCCTCGTCGCCTCCCGCGTGGCGGACCCGGGCGCACCGGGCGAGGAGTTCCTGCGGGGCGCCCTTGACGCACAGCAGGTTGCCCCGGTCCGTCCGGTGGGCGGTGCTCATCAGCTTGCGCACGGGGTCGAAGGGAAACTCCCCGATCCGCGGGGCCGCCTCCTTCTCCGCCGCCGTTTCCAGCCCCGCCTTGGCCGCCGCGACGAGGATCGCGCCCTCCGTGGTGTCGCCGAGCACCCGCCAGCCCTCGGACCGCGCGGGCGGCACCAGTCGGGCGTCGGTGCACAGCGCCCCCGCCCACAGCAGCGCGCGCACTCCGTCGGCGCCGGCGATCTCGCCGACCGGGGCGTAGCCGACACCGGACACCGTGTGCGACGTCCCGTCGCTCCACAACTGCGTGACGGTCATCTCGGCCTGGGTGAGCGTGCCGGTCTTGTCGGTGCAGATGACGGTGGTGGAGCCCAGCGCCTCCACCGCCAGCAGCTTCTTGACCAGCGCCTGACGGCGGGCCATCCGCCGCACGCCGATGGCCAGCGACACCGACAGCGTCGCGGGCAGCCCCTCGGGCACCAGCGCGACCATGACCCCCAGCGCGAACACGAACGCCGACACCAGCGGTTGCCCCGTCTGCAGGCGCAGGGCGAACACACCCGCGCCGACCGCGACGGCCAGCGCCGCCACCCGCCGCGCCATCACCGCCACCTCGCGCTGCAACGGCGTCTTCTGCTGCGGCGCCTCGTCGGTGAGGCGGTAGATCCGGCCGAACTCCGTCGCCCCGCCGGAGGCGTACACGACGGCCTTGCCGGAGCCCGACACCACCGTCGTGCCCATGAAGACGCAGTTGCGGGACTCCAGCGCGGTGTCCGCGGCCGTCTGCTCGCTCACCCGGCCCACGGCCGAACTCTCCCCGGTCAGCGGCGCGTTGTTCACCGACAGGCCGTGGGCCTCGACGACCCGGCAGTCTGCGGACACCGCGTCCCCGGCCTCCAGGACCACCAGGTCGCCGGGCACCAGCGCCCCCGACGGCAGCTCCAGCCGCTCCCCGTCCCGCAGCACCCGGCAGGTGTGCGGCACCATGGCCTGCAGGGTCTGGGCGGTGCGCTCGGCGGAGTACTCCTGCACGAAGCCGATCACCGCGTTCAGCAGCACCACGCCCAGGATGGCGAAGGCCAGCTGCAGGTTCCCCACGTCGCGCGGGTGCTGCAGCGCGTAGGCGAGGAACGTCAGCACCGACGCGACGATCAGGACGACCGCGAACAGATCGGTGAACTGGGCGGCGAAGCGCCGCCACATCCCCTTGCGGCGGGGCCGCGGCAGCTGGTTGGGGCCGTAGTACCCAAGGCGGGCCTCGGCCTCCGTGCCCGACAGGCCGCGGACCGAGGTGCCGTACGCGCCGAACACCTCGTCCGGACGCAGTCGCTGGACCGGCGCCGACGATCCGTCGGGCCGCGGCAGGGCCGCCCCGGGGCGGGGGGGACCGGCCGGAACGCTCGCGGTGAGATGACTCGGCACCGTACCCCCACGGCTGGACGGCAACTCTCCGTTCCAGCCTGGGTCAGCGAAGATCGTGTCGCCAGGGGCCACCCGGCCCACCCCCGGGGGCGGGCGGGCCCGGACAGCGGGCGGGCGGAAGCCCCCGTACACGCGGAAGCCCCCGTACACGCGGAAGCCCCAGGACATGCGGAAGCCCCCTGGAGACGACGCTCCCGGGGGCACGAACGAACCTGCGAGGTGGGCTCCCTTCGCCGGCATGGTCCGGATCAGGTTCTGGAGGTCGCCATCCGGTCTTCCGACCGTCCGGCCTCTCAGCCCACCCGTCTGCGGCGTCCTCTGACAGGGGCGGTGACTCCCCTGTTGGGAACGGCCGTTCCGGGCGGACTCCCTCGCTCGCCCCGCAGGCTGACTTCAGCCTACGTCCGCACCAGCACGGCAACAGGGCCGTTCGGGCCGACGCGGGTGGGCCGTTCGGCCCCGCTTGCGACGGCGGGGTGGGCCGTTCGGCCCGGCCGCGGTGGCGGGAGAGGGCCCCGCGGTCGGCGGCGCGGAGGCGCCTGCCTTCGGCGGAGGGTGGGCCGGGCAGGACTGCAGGTCAACCCGCCCGGGCCCGGGCCCGGGGACGTTCGGCCCAGTGCACAGGGGTGCGCGCGGGGCGAATGATCGAAGTGGGGCGGAAGCCCCGTGGGCTCCCGGCCGACCAGGCCGGCGCGACAGCCGTGCGCCGACAGGAGTAGGAGCGAGCGATGAGCATCAGTGGTGACTGGTACAACGAGGCCGGCTCGCACATGAGGATCACGGTCGACCCCGTCGGAGGAATCAGGGGCACCTACATGTCGGCCACCGGCCACGTCGCGGGTGCCTACCCGCTCGTCGGCCGCTACGACACGGCCGACTTCCCCGACCACGGGACCACCCTCGGCTGGACGGTGGCCTGGCACAACGAGCGCAGCGACGCCGCGTCGGTGACCAGCTGGAGCGGTCAGTACCACAAGGAGGGCGGAGAGCGGATCTGCGCCACATGGCTGCTCACCGCGTCCGCCAACCCGGCCAACACCTGGGAGGCCACGGCCGTCGGGCAGGACGTCTTCACCCGTGAACGGCCGTCTCCCGAGCGGATCGCCGAACACGTCCGGCAGAACGAGACCGCCTCCCACCCGCACCACGCCGGGTAGCGGTAGCCCGGCCGAGTCATGAGTGCGCGCGAGTCGCGCAGGTGGGGAGGCAGGCCATGGTGGGCATCCCGCCCGACACGGCGCTGAACGCCCGGCTGGCCCGCTGGGTGGCCGAGGGACTGCTCGAGGCCGGTCAGGCCGAGCGGATCGAGGCCGCCGAACGGGCCCGCGCGGCAGCAGGCGCCGGTCAGGCCGCTGGGACTCAGGCCGTTGGGGCTCAGGCCGGTACGGCTCATGCTCGTACGGGCGGAACGCACCAGGCCGGCCGGGTGCCGCTGGTGGCCGAGGCGCTGGGCTACCTGGGGGCGGCGATGGCGGTCGTCGCCGGGTTCCTGGCGGCGCACCGGCTGTGGCCGGACATCCCCACGGGCGCGCAGGCCGCCCTCGCGGCGGTGGCCGCCGTCGTCCTGGGCGTCGCCGGTGCCCTGCTGCGCGATGCGGCCGAACCGGCGTTCGTGCGGCTGCGCGGTGTGCTGTGGCTGGCGTCCACCGGCTCGGTGGCCGCCTTCGCGGGCGTGCTCGCCGCCCGGGCAGGGAACTTCTCCCCGCAGGTCACGGCCCTGACCGCCGCCGGTGCCGCGACGGCGTACGGCGTCGTGCCGTGGCTGCTCAGGCCCGCACCGCTGCAACAGCTGGCGGTGTTCGCGGGCGCCGCCGTCACGCTCGCGGCGGGCGTCGAATGCCTCGGTGACGACGTGCCGTTGTGGGCGCCCGGGCTCGGTGTCTGGCTGCTGTCCGCGCTGTGGGGCGCCGCCGCGCACCGCGGCCACGTGCTCCCGCGGGAGACCGGGTATCTCGCCGCCGCGCTCGGTCTGCTGGTCGGCGCGCAGCTGACCATGGACCTCGCCGCCGGTCACGTCCTCGCTCTGGCCACCGCGGGCGGCCTGCTCGCCGCGGGAGTGGCGCTGCGCAAGGTCTGGGCGCTGCTGCTCGGCGCCTTCGCGACTCTGCAGACGGTGCCGCAGACGGCGGAACGTTACCTCCCGGGATCGCTCGCGGCACCGCTGTCGATCCTCGTCGTCGGAGCGGTCCTGCTGGCCCTCGCCCTGCTGCTGGCCCGTTGGTCCAGCAGGGCCGGTACGCCCCGCGGGCCGAACAGCGCGGGGACACCCCGGCCACCCCGCGCCGCGCCTTGAACCGCACGTAGCCCGCCGGCGCCCGCGTCGCCTCCGACTGCCGTTGCCGCGGGACGCGCGTAGCCCCGTCCCCCGGTCGTCAGTCACCCTGTACGACCGGGGGAGGGGGCCCCGCGCTTCCGGCCGCTCACACGGCGATCAGGTGGTCCACCACCTCCACCACGTCCGGGATCCCCGCCACCGCCTCCGTCAGCCGCGGGACCACGTCCGCGTCCAGCGAGCCGCTCAGCGTCACCGTGCCGTTGCGCACCTGCACGTCCAGCTGTGCCGGGTCGATGCCCAGCTCCTCCCGCAGGACCTTGGCGACGACCTCCTCCCGGATGGCCGCGTCCTCCCGCACCAGGGCGTGCAGCAGCTCACTGCGGCTGACGACGCCGACGAGCGTGCCCTTGTGATCGGTCACGTAGATCTGCCGGATCCGGGAGTGGGCGGCCGTACGGGCCGCTTCGAGCACATGGGTCCACGGGTGGACGGTGAGTGCCGGCGCCGTCATCAGCGTGGCCGCCGTCCCCCCGTCGCCCCCGGGCGCCTGCCGCCGGCCGAACAGTCGCTCGAACGTGCCGGGCCGTTCGTCCGACGCGAGGGACGCGGCCCGCGCGAGCAGATCGGACTCCGCGATCACCCCGATGACCCGCTGGTCGGCGTCCACCACGGGCGCGGCGCCGACCTGCTCACGGGCCAGCAACCGGGCGACCTCCAGGAAGGGCGTGTCCGCGGAGATCCCCGCGACGGCCCGCCGCATCACGTGCCGCACCTGAAGCTCCGGGACGGGGATCGCATGGGCCGCGGGCGGCACGGCCGCACGTGCGGCGGCGGCTGCGACCGGCTCCCGCGCCGCGGCCTCCACCGACCGCGCGGCCATGGCCTGCAGATAACGCACCATCAGGTCCTGGCGGAACTCCTCCGCCGGTTTCGGGGCCAGGCCCGGTACCGTGCGACGGGCCTCAGCCGACGCCGTACCGGCTTCCCGCGCGTTTCGGTCATCCATGGCAACCTCCGGCCGTACGCAGGGTCGAGAGTCCTCCGAGACCACCTTCCCGCCGCGGTGACCGCGACCACAGGGGCCGCACGGCCCCTGGCCCAGGTCGACCGGCCCCTGTGGACACTTCACGCCACGTCCGTACCGTGGAATCCGAGGACATCCAAGGACAATCCGGGGGCATCCCGGTAAAAGTGGACGAGCGGTCACCGAGCGGGCCGGGAGGTGCTCATGCCGGATTTCCGCGCGTTCCTCGCGCGTTTCCGGCCGGCCGGTTCACCCGGTCCGGCGGCCGGCGGGGCCGTTCCCGCCGACCGGTCCGCCGAGCTCGCGGCCGAACTGCGGGCCCCGCTCGCCGCCACCGACGCCGCCGCGGCCGAGGCGGCCGCGATCCGCGAGGCCGCCGTCCGCGAGGCCGCGCACCGCCGCCGTGCCGCCGCCGAGCGTGCCGAACGCGTCGTGCGCTCGGCCCAGCAGCGGGCCCTCGACGTACGCCACGAGACCGCGGCCCGCCTCCGCCAGGAGGCCGCCGCCGAGGCCGCCCGCGCGGAGGCCGCCGCCGAACGCGCCGTGACCGAGCTGCGGCAACGGGCGCGCGCACGCATGCCGGACCTGGCGGCGCGACTGGTGGCCCGGACGACGGACGAGCTGACCGGCGCGACGGACGAGCTGTCCGGCGCCACGGACGAATCGACCGGCGCGCCGGGCACCGACGAAGCCGGGACACGGCCCGAAGCACCACACCGGGAGACGCCATGGGCGCAGGGTGGGTCGCGGGAGTGACCCGGGCCAGAGCCATGGCCGCCGGGCGGGCCGGGCCCGACACGGCACGGCACCTGGCGGCCGCGCCGAGCCTGTCCGACGCACTGCGCGAACTCGCCGGCACCTTCTACCGGCGCGGACTCGACGTGACGGCCGGCGCCGCCGACGCGCAGCGCGCCGTGTCGGACGCCCTGGTGTGGCAGTTGCGGGTGCTCACCGGATGGCAGCCCAGGCCGGGCGCCGTCGCCGTACGCCTGCTCGCCTCCGCCTTCGAGATCGAGAACACCCGTCACCACCTGCGCGCCCTGTCCGGCGCGCCGCGTCGCGTCCCCTACCGGCTGGGCGCGCTGTCGACCGCGTGGCCGCGGCTGTCGCGGACCGCCTCCCCGGCCGAAGTGCGCGCCGTGCTGGCCACTTCCGCGTGGGGCGATCCCGGAGCCGAGTCACCGGCCGCCGTTGTCACCGGCATGCGGTTGTCGGCGGCCGCCCGGACCGCCGCGAAGGTGCCGCAGGCCGCCCGCTGGGCGGCGGGCCAGGCCGCGCTGCTGGTGGCCCGCGAGGTCCATCTCACCGGCCTGCGGCTGACCCGGCCCGCCGGGCGCCACGCCGCGTCGCTGCTCGGCTCGGCCGCCCTGCGCGCGCCGTCGTTCACCGGCTTCCGCGCCCGGCTGGCGGCCCCGGCCCGCTGGGTGCTGGCGGACGTCGAACGGCCGGAGGACCTGTGGCGGGCCGAGGCCCGCTGGTGGCCCACGGTCGAAGCGGAGGCCCTGGAGACGCTGCGCCGGGCGCGGCTCGACGCCTCACCCGTCGTGGCCGCGGCCGCCGTGCTCGGCGTCGACGCCTGGCGGGTCCGCGCCGGCCTGGAGTGCGCCGCCCAGGGCGGCCGGGCGCTGGAGGCGTTCGATGAGCTCATGGGCTGACTCCCTGACCCCGGCCCGGATGCGGCGGGTGGCCGTCGTCGCCCCCCGCGCCGCCCTGCGGGACACCCTGGTGCGGGTCGCCGACGCGGGCTGCGTCGAACTGGACCACGCCGACGACGCCGACCGCGGCGCCCCCGGCCCCGCCGCCCGCCGGCTCCAGGCACTGGGCGCGCAACCAGCCCGGCCGCTGCTGTCCGCCACCGAGCCCGACCTCGACGAGCTGCGGCGCCAGGGCCGGGCCGACCTGCTGGCCGGCGAGGCGGAACTGGAGGCCCACCGGGAGGCGGCCGTGCTGCACGGCGACGTGGCCGCGCTCGCCGGCTGGTGCCCCGCCGCCGACGTGCCCCGACTCGCCGGCCTGCTCGCGGACGCCGGAGGCGCCGTGGTGCCGCTGCGGACGCCGCGCGGAACCGATCCGCCGACCCGGCTGGCCGAGCACGGCACGGTGCGGCGCTCCCTGGTGCCGCTGGTGCGCACCTACGGGACCGTCCCCTACGCCGACGTCGACCCCACCCTCCCCGCCGGGATCGCCTACGTCGTCATGTTCGGGATGATGTTCGGCGACGCCGGCCACGGGCTCCTGCTGCTCGTCGGCGCACTGCTGCTGCGCTCCGGCCGCGTCCGCCGCCTGGCGTCCCTGCGGACTGTGTGGCCGTTCCTGGCCGGTGCCGGGGTCACCAGCATCCTGGCCGGCATCGCGTACGGGGAGTTCTTCGGCCCCACCGGAGTGCTGCCGGTGCTGTGGCTGAACCCGATGGACCAGCCGCTGCGCCTGCTGGGCAGCGCCATCGCCTTCGGCGCGGTCCTGCTCGCCCTCGCCTACGTGGCGGGCATCGTCAACCGGTGGCGCGAGGGCGGCCCGGGCCACGCCCTGTACGCCTCCTCCGGCATCGCCGGAACCGCCGTGTTCCTCGGCCTCGGCGGACTCGCGGGCGGCGTCGCGCTGCACACGCCCGCGCTCCTGACGGCCGGTGCGCTGCTCGCCGTGACCGGACTGGCGCTGGCCGGCATCGGTCTGTTCACGGCGTCCGGAGGCGGCGCCGCGGGCGCCCTGCAGACCGGCATCCAGCTGTTCGACGTGGTGATCCGCATCGGCTCGAACACCGTCTCCTTCGCCCGGCTCGCCGCCTTCGGGCTGACCCACGCCGCGCTCGGCGCCATGGTCTGGCGGGGCACCACGGCGCTCGCCGGATCCGGTCCGGTGGCGGTCGTCGCGGCGGCCGTCGTCTTCCTGGCCGGCAACGCGCTCGCGTTCGCGCTGGAGGCGCTGGTGGCCGGCGTCCAGGCGCTGCGCCTGGAGTTCTACGAGCTGTTCTCCCGCGTCTTCGACGCCGAGGGGCGGCCGTTCCGGCCCTGGCACGTACCCACGCAGCGGACCGCCGAGCACGAGGACGTGCCCGCACTGCACAGCACGGAGGTGACGACATGATCGCTTGGCTGATCGCACTGCCGGCGCTCGTCGGGGCGTTCGCCGTGACGCACCGGCTGCTGCGGCGCCGCAGCAAGGCGGTGCTGCGGTCCGTCCTCGCGGCGGACGCGGCCCTGTTCGCGGGAGCCCTGTCGCTCCTGGTCGTCGGGCTGAGCGGCGGCTCGGCGCACGCGGACGCCGTGACGACGGCGGCGCAGAGTTCCGGCTCCAACTCGGCGGCCCTCATCGGAGCCGCCATCGCGGTCGCCGGGGCGTCGATCGGCGCGGCCGTCGCCGTCGCCTACACCGGCGCGGCGGCGCTGGCCGCGCTGAGCGAACGCCCCGAACTCTTCGGCCGGGCCATGGTCATCGTCGGCCTGGCCGAAGGCATCGCCATCTACGGCCTGGTCGTCGCCATCCTCCTGATCGGGAAATCCTGACATGCCCGCCGACAACGATGACCTGCCCGGACGTGCGGCCGGGTCCGGGGAAGCGGGCGGGCCGCGTGCCGGGTACGGCGCGACGCCGCGCGCCGGGGGCGGGGGCGGCGCGCGCGTCGAGGGCGGTGGCCGGACCCCGGCCGACCCGCGTGGAGCCCCGGCCACGCCCGGTGCGGATGCTGGTGCGGGTGTGGTGACGACATCGGACGCCGACGCGGCAGACGTTCCGGTGCCGGGCGGCGGAGGCGGCGGACATGACGTGACGACGACACCGCGAGCCGACCCCCGCGACCGGCCCGCGCCCGCCGTGGGCAGAGACCACGGCGCTTGCACGGACACCGGGGACCCCGACGCCCACGCCGTCGGCGGGGAGGACGATGCGGATGCCGGCGGAGGGGACATCGGCGCCTGCACCGTCAGTGGGAACTCCGACGCTCGCGCCGACAGCGGGGAACCAGGTGCCCACCCCGTAGGCCGGGACGGCGGCGCACGGTCGGGTGGCGGTCACTCGGGTGAGGCCGTCGGCGGAGCGGAGCCGGGAGCGTCCGTCGCCGGGGCGCCGGGGCCGCGGGCCGACCGGTGGACCGACCGGCGGGCCGGGCGGTCGCGGGTCGCGGCGATCGGGGAGCGGGTGCGGGTCGCGGGGCTGGCGGCGGCCGGCGTCGACGTGTTCGCCGCGGAGGACCCGCGGGCCGTGCGCGCCGCCCGGGACAGGATTCCGGCGGAGGTCGGGCTGGTGATCATGACGCCCGCCGCGGCCGCCGCGCTCGGCCCGGAACCGTTCGACGACACCGGACCGCTCACCGCGGTGATGCCGTCATGAGCGCCGCCACGAAGCCCGAGAAGCCCACCCTGCCCGCCCGGGCCGACGCGGCCCTCGAGCCGGTGCGCGACCGTCTGCTGCGGGACGCCCGCGCCGAGGCCGAGGCCCTGCTGGCGGCGGCCGACGCGGACGCCGCCGCCGCGCTCCGTGACGCCGAGACCCGCGCCGCGGAGATCCTGGCCGAGGCCCGGAGGCAGGGCGCGGCCGACGCCGAGAACGTCCGCGCCACCGCCCGCGTCCGCGCCCGCAGGACCGCCCGGGCCCGGGAACTCGCCGCCCGCCGCGAGTGCTGGGAGGAACTCGGCCGGCAGGTCGTCCAGGGCGTCGGCGAACTGCGCGGCACCGACGCCTACCCACGGCTGCGGGAACGGCTCACAGAGTACGTACGGCAGGTCCTGGGCCCGGACGCCGTCGTGACGGAGGCCCCCGGAGGCGGCGTGACCGGCGAGGCCCCGGGCCGCGGCATCGACTGCAGCCTGGCCGCGCTGGCCCGCCGGGCGCTGGAGCGGACGGGAGTGGAGGCGGAGCGGCTGTGGGCACCCTGACCGGTACCGGTACCGGCACACCGAACGGCACCGCGTACGGCACCGGCCGCGTCCTGCGGGTCAACGGCCCCCTCGTCGAGGCCGAGGGCGTGGCCGGCACCGCCATGTACGACCTGGTCGAGCTGGGCGAGGCCCGGCTGCCCGGGGAGGTCGTCGCCATCCGCGACACCGTCGTCACCGTCCAGGCGTACGAGTACACCGGCGGCCTCGCGCCCGGGATGCCGGTCCGCCCGCTGGGCAGGCCGCTGTCGGCGGCCCTCGGCCCCGGCCTGCTCGGCGGCGTCTTCGACGGACTGCTGCGCCCGCTGGCGGACGCGGGCCCCTGGCTGGAGCCGGGCGCCGCCGGCCGCCGCTCCGGCGGGCCGGCACGGCGGTGGGAGTACGCCCCGCTGGCCGCGGAGGGCGACCCGGTCGCCCCCGGCGACGTCCTCGGCGAGATCCGCGACGCGGGACCGGTGCCGGTGCGGGTGCTCGTGCCGCCCGGCTGCACGGGAACGGTGGCACGGCCCGCCGCGGCGGGCCGCCACCCGGAGGACGCGGTCCTCGCCACCGTCGCGGGCACCGAGGTCCGGATGACCACCCACTGGCCCGTCCGCACGCCCCGCCCGGTCCGCGGACGCCGGGACGCCGGCCGCGCCCTGCACACCGGGCAGCGGGTCATCGACCTGCTCTTCCCGGTCGCGCTCGGCAGCACGGTCGCCGTACCGGGCGGCTTCGGCACCGGCAAGACGGTGCTGCTGCAGCAGATCGCCAAGTGGTGCGACGCCGACGTCATCGTCTACGTCGGCTGCGGCGAGCGCGGCAACGAGATGGCCGACGTCATCGAGGAGTTCGGCGCGCTCACCGACCCGCGCACCGGAGGCCGGCTCGCCGACCGGACGGTCATCGTGGCCAACACCTCGAACATGCCGATGATGGCGCGGGAGGCCAGCGTCTACACCGGCGTCACGGTCGCCGAGTACTTCCGCGACATGGGCCTGGACGTGGTCGTCATCGCCGACTCCACCTCCCGGTGGGCGGAGGCGCTGCGGGAGTTCGCCTCCCGCACCGGCGCCCTGCCCGCCGAGGAGGGCTACCCGGCGGGCCTCGCCTCCGCCATCGCGGCGTTCTACGAGCGCGCCGGGGCCGTCACCACCCTCGGCGGCCGCACCGGCTCGGTCACGGTGATCGGCGCGGTGTCCCCGCCCGGCGGCGACATGGCGGAGCCGGTCACCGCCCACACCCAGCGCTTCGTACGCTGCCTGTGGACCCTCGACCGCGACCTCGCCTACGCACGGCACTACCCGGCCGTCTCCTGGGCCGAGTCCTTCTCCCGCGACGCCGGCACCATCGGCGCCCACCACGCCGCCACCGACGACCCGGACTGGCCCGCGCGCCGGGCCCGCGTCGCCGAGGTGCTCGCCGAGGCCGACCGGCTCGCCGATCTGGTCGACCTGGTCGGCATCACGGCCCTGCCCGCCCAGGAACGCGTCAGCGTGCTGGCCGGACGGCTCGTCCGGGAAGGCGTGCTCCAGCAGAGCGCCCTGTCCGCGCGGGACGCCCACAGCGGCCCGGAGAAGACGGCAGCGCTGGCCGAGGCGGTGCTGGCGGTGATCGCCCGTTGCCGCGAGCTGGCCGACGCGGGGGTGCCGCCGGCCCGTATCGAGGAGGCCGACTTCTCGCCCGTGCTGCGCGCCCGCGAGGAGGCCGGGCCGCAGGACGCGGCGAAGGCCGGCGAACTCGGCGCGGCCATGCTCGCCCGGCTGGCGGAGGTGTCGTGAACGGGACACAGGACTGGGGCCGCGTCGAGTACACCTCGGTGCGCGAGCTGCGCGGTCCCCTGGCCGTCGTCGACAAGGTCGAGGGGGTCGGATGGGACGAGTTCGTGCTGTTCACCCTCGACTCGGGCGAGCGGCGGCACGGGCTCGTGCTGGAGGTCGACCGCGGCACGGCCGTGGTCCAGGTCCTCGAGGACACCGGCGGCATGGACCCGGCGCGCGTGCGCGCCGCCTTCACCGGCACGCCCCTGCGCGTCCCCGTCGGCACCGGCTGGCTGGGACGGGTGTGCAACGGCCGCGGCGAACCCCTCGACGGCGGCCCGCCGGTGTTCGGCGCGGCCACCTCGGCCGTCGGCGGCAACCCCGTCAACCCGGTGCGCCGGGAGCCGCCCGCCGAGCCCGTGCTGACCGGCGTCAGCGCCATCGACGCCCTCACCACCCTGGTGCGCGGGCAGAAGCTGCCCGTGTTCTCCGCGGCCGGGCTGCCGCACCTGGAACTCGCCGCCCAGATCGCCGCCCAGTCCACGGCCGGCGGACAGCCGTTCTGCGTGGTGTTCGCGGCGATGGGCGTCACCCACGCCGACGCCGCGTTCGTGCGCGACGCGCTGGAGGAACGCTCGGCGGCGGGCGAACTGGTGCTGCTGCTCAACACCGCCGACGACCCGGTGATCGAGCGCATCCTCACCCCGCGCATCGCCCTCACCGTCGCCGAGCACCTCGCCTTCACCGCCGGCCGCCACGTCCTGGTCGTGATGACCGACATGACGAGCTACGCCGAGGCGCTGCGCGAAGTGTCCGCCGCCCGCGGGGAGATCCCGGCACGCCGGGCCTACCCCGGCTACCTCTACAGCGACCTGGCGTCCCTGTACGAGCGCTGCGGACGCGTCCGCGGGCTGCCGGGCTCGGTCACCGTGCTGCCGGTGCTGACCATGCCCGCGGGCGACATCACCCACCCCGTCCCCGACCTCACCGGGTACATCACGGAGGGTCAGATCGTGCTCTCCCGCGACCTGCACGCCCGGGGCGTCTACCCGCCCGTGGACGCGCTGTCGTCGCTGTCCAGGCTGATGCGCAAGGGCGCCGGGCCGGGCCGTACCCGCGACGACCACCTCGACGTCGCCGCGCAGCTGCTGTCCGCGCTGGCCCGGGCCCGCCAGGTCAAGGAACTCGCCGACCTCGTCGGGCAGGCGGCACTCGGCCCCGCGGACCGTGCCTACCTCACCTTCGACGAGGCCTTCGCGCACGGCCTGGTGGACCAGGGCAGCGCCGAACTGCGCACCCTGGAACAGACGCTGGAACGTGCCTGGCAGGTGCTGCTCACCCTGCCGCGCAGCCAACTCGCCATGATCCCGGCCGAGTTCCTCGACGCCCACCGGCCCGCGCGGGGAGGCGGGTGACGCCATGGCCCAGCTGCGCGTGCCACCCGGCCGAGCCGGACGGATGAAGCTGCGCCGCAGCCTGGACGCGGCCCGGCGTGGCGCGGACCTGCTCGACCAGAAGCTGCGCATCCTGCGCGCCCGCCACCAGGAACTGTCGGAGGCCGAACGCGTCGCACGGGAGCACTGGCACCGGCGGCTGGACGAGGCGGAGTCGTGGCTGCGCCGGGGACTGCTCCTCGGCGGCGAGGAGGCCCTGGACGCCCTCGTCCGCACCCGCCCGGCCGAGCTGGAGGTCTCCTGGACGTCCACGATGGGCGTACGGCATCCAGGGGGCGCCTCCTGCACGGTCCCCGGACGGCAGCCGGGCGACCCGGCGCCCGCGAACACCGCGCTGGTGCACGCCGAGGCGGCCTACGCGGACGCCGTGCGCGCGGCCGCGGCGTACGCCGCCGCCCGGGCGGCGGCCCGGACCGTCGGCGCCGAGGTGCTCAGCACCGGCCGCCGGGTACGGGCGCTGCGCCGCCACTGGGTCCCCCGCCTGGAGGCGGCCCTCGCCCGCGCGGACGCGGCGCTGGAACAGAGCGAACACGAGGACGCGGTACGCAGACGCTGGGCAGCAGCCCCCGACCACCCGTCCCCACCCGAGTGACCGGCCCCCTGCGGTCTGCGCCTTCCGGCCTGCGAAGCCGTCGCTCCGGCGTCCACGCCCTCTTCCGGCGCCTGGCGCGACAAGGGCCTGACCGCAGAGTTCCTGACCGCCGGACTCGGCGGCCAAGGCGGAGCCGACGCCGAACACCGCGAGGCCGCTGAAACGCCGTGGTGCTGTGGACCGTGGGGTACATCGGCGCTGCCGTCGCCCGGCCGCGGGCCGATGGCCACGAGACGCGGCCGGCTCCGAAAGCCGCCCGAGTCCTCCCGGCCGCCGAACGGTGACGGCAGTCATGAAGCCGGGCGGTTGGCGGTGGGCAGGCGCAGGCAGCGCGGGGAGCCTAGGTTGGGGTCAGGCCACAGGATGCAGCGGGAACCAGGAGCGGCGGGATGGCAGCGCAGGTGGATCACGCGGCGCTGTTCGCCGCCACGCCCAGCCCGTATCTGGTGCTGGGCCCGGATCTGGTGATCGTGGACGTCAACCGGGCCTACCTGGAGGCGACCGGGCGCATACGCGAGGACCTGGTGGGCCGGCATATTTTCCAGGCGTTCCCCGACAACCCCGGTGATCCGGACGCGGACGGGGTGCGGAACCTGAACGCCTCTCTGCACCGGGTGCTGGCCACGCGCAAGCCGGACACGATGGCGCTGCAGAAGTACGACATCCCCGTCCCGCACCGGCCCGGGGCGTTCGAGGAACGCTGGTGGTCCCCGGTGAACACCCCGGTTCTCGGGCCGGACGGGCAGGTGGCGTGGATCATCCACCGGGTGGAGGACGTCACCGCGTTCGTCGAAGCGCACCTGGCCGCCCACCCCACGGGCGTCCGCGTCGACCGGCGCTTGGAGGTGGCCGAGTCGTTGGAGGCGGAGCTGTACGCGCGGGCGCGGGAACTGCAGCGGCTCAACGAGGAACTGCGCCAGGCCCACACCCGGGAACGCGAGGTCGCCGTCACGCTGCAGGAGGCCATGCTGCACGCACCCGACCTGGCTCACCACCGCGATGTCGTGGTGCGCTACCTGCCGGCGGTCGGCTCGCTGAACGTGTGCGGCGACTGGTACGACGTCGTCGACATCCCCCCGGACCGGCTCGCGCTGGCCGTCGGCGATGTCATCGGCCACGGCCTCGAGGCAGCCGCGGTCATGGGCATGCTGCGCAGCGCCCTGTCGGCCGCCATCCGGGCTCTGGACCGCCCCGCCCAGGCCCTGGAGGTCCTCGGCCTGTACGCCCGCTCGATCGAGGGCGCGCTGGGCACGACCGCGGTCAAAGCGATCGTGGACCGGCGAAGCCGGATGATCACCTACAGCAGTGCCGGGCACCCGCCCCCCGTCCTGGCGCACGCCGACGGCCGGAGTGAACTGCTGGACCGCGCGACCGACCCGCCGCTGGGCGCGCGCCCGCAGCATATGCCCCGCCCGCAGGCAAGCGTCCACTACGAGCCGGGGGACACCCTGGTGCTGTACACCGACGGGCTGATCGAGCGCCGCGGGGAGGACATCGACACCGGCCTGGACCGGCTGATGGGCGCCCTTGCCGAATGCACCAGGATGGGGCCCGAGCAGACCGCCGACACCGTGCTGGCCCGCCTCGACATGGCCAGCGGCGGCCGCGACGACGTCGCCCTCGTCGTCGCCCGGCTCTGAAGCGACTGGCGAGCCGGCATTCCGGCGGCCCTGACAAGCACTGGCCCGATCTGCCGCCGATCGTGGGCGATGAGCAACCGGACCGGCTCCAGGAGGGCTGCTGGAGGTTGCCAGGGGCCCCGCATCCCGCAGCAGCCCTGGAGAGCCTCCAGCCGCTGCCGAGCGGCGCGAAACGTAACCGTCGCGCTCGGAGAGAGAACGGCTTCTGCGGCCTTCCGGCCTGCGGCTGGTGTCGGTGGCCGCTGCCCTTACCGGGTGTCCGGTGAGGTGCCGGCGTGGGGGAGGGGCAGGTGGGTGGTGAACCACTCGCCGGCGACCTCGGCGACCGTGGACAGGGCTCCGGGCTCGGGGAAGAGGTGGGTGGCACCGGGGACCACGGCGATCCGGTGCTCGCAGTGCATCCAGTCGGCGGCGAGCCGGTTGAGGCTGAGGACCCGGGGGTCGGCGGACCCGACGACGAGCAGCGTCGGCGCCCGCACGTGCGCCAGGGCGGCGGGCGTGGCCAGGTCGGGACGGCCGCCGCGCGAGACGATCGACACCACCTCGGCACCCGGCAGCGCGGCGGCCTCCAGCGCGGCCGCGGCCCCCGTGCCGGCCCCGAAGTAGGCCACCGGCAGGCCCGTCTCGTGCCGCAGCCACAGCGTGGCGGCGTGCAGGCGTTGGGCGAGCAGACGGATGTCGAAGACGTTGTGCCGGTTCTGCTCCTCGTCCGCGGTGAGCAGGTCGAGCAGCAGCGTCCCCAGGCCGGCCCGGTGCAGGACGCCGGCCACGTAGCGGTTGCGGGGGCTGTGCCGGCTGCTGCCGCTGCCGTGCGCGAACGCCACGACCGCCGGGGCCGCTTCGGGCACGACGAGCTGCGCGGCCAGTCGTACGTGCCCGGCGGGCACCCGCACCTCCCCGTCCCCGGGCGCACCGGGGGCGAGCCGGGGCGCGCCCGCCGGAGCGGCGCGGGCGGCCCGCTCGAGCAGGGTGGTCACCTGTGCGTCGCCGACCTGGGCGAAGTCGTCGTACCAGGCGCCGACCGAGTCGACGCGGGGCGGCCGCCGCAGGGCGATCACCTGGTCGGCCGCGCCCCGCAGCCGGGTGACGGCGGACTCCGGACCGACCGGCACGGCGAGGACGACCCGGGCGGCGTGCAGCGCGCGGGCCACCCGGCAGGCGGCCTCCGCGGTGGCGCCGGTGGCCAGCCCGTCGTCGACGATCACCACGGCCCGCCCCGCCACCGGCACGGGCGGGCGGCCGGCGCGGTAACGCAGCGTCCGCCGGTCCAGTTCGGCCCGTTCGGACCGCTCCACGACGGCCTGCTCATCGGGGCCCAGCCCGGTGCGGCGGACCACGTCCTCGTCGAGGACACGCACCCCGCCCTCACCGATCGCGCCGAAGCCCAGCTCCGGCTGCCAGGGCACACCGAGTCCGCGCACCACCAGCACGTCAAGGGCCGCGCCGAGCTCCCTGGCCACCTCATAGGCCACGGGCACACCGCCCGGCGGCAGCCCCAGCACGACGACGTCCTGACCGCGCAGGTGCGCCAGACGATGGGCCAGCCGCAGACCGGCCTCCGTGCGGTCCCGGTACCGCATGGGCACCTCCTCATGCGCGTACCGCGTCGGCGGCACCCGCCTCTGCCCATTCGACCCCCGTTCCGGACGATCCGGCAGGGGCGCACGGGTCCGGCCCGGAGGGACCATCGGCCCGCACGGCGCCGACGCGGGCCGTGGATGTGGCGGACCTGCGGGGCCAGGGCGGATCCGCCGGCTCGACCCGGCGGCCGTCGTACGCCGTGGGGCCGCACGGTCCGGGGCAGTTGTCGGGCCTGGGACGGGCGTCGCGTCCGGGGAGCCGGAGCCGTTTGCGTGGAAGCCGCGTCGGTCGGGGGGGGGGGGGGGGGTGGGGGGGGGGGGGGGGGGGGGTGGGGGGGGGGGGGGGGGGGGTGGGGTGGGAGAACTGAGGGGGGGCGGCGGGTGTGACTGGGGTAGGCACGGGTGCGTACAGGCGGTG
>NZ_JBVIIE010000026.1:98332-116218 GCF_055569945.1 Streptomyces sp. NPDC031340 | reverse complement strand
ACCCCCCCCGCACCCCCCCCTCACTCCCCCCCATCCCCCCCCCCCCCCCCCCCCGGGGCCCCCCGGGGCCCGCTGGTTCCTTGGCGGCCCCCCCCCCCCCCCCCCCGCCCCCCCCCCCCCCGCCGTTCCTGCTGCTGACCGCGGCCCAGGCGGCGCGGGTGGCGACGTTCCTCGGCTCGGTGGACTTCGAGAACCTGTGGCAGGGCGCCCGTGACGCCCTGCTGCCCGGGCACGGCGGACCCGCCGCCGAGGCGCAGTTGCACACCGTCCTCGCCGCGGCGCACCGGGACCTGACCGCGTTCTACCGGCGCACCGCCCGGCACGGCGACGCGGTGGTCAAGTGCCTGATGCTCTGAGCGCGGGCGCGGACCTCAGCCGCGCCCCCGCGCCCGCCGGGAGACCACCGCGCGCAGCACGCGGCGGCCCTCCACCGACGCCTCCAGGGCGCCCCTGAGGCCGCCCGAGCCGTGCGCGGCGAGCAGTTCCAGGATGCTGATCTGGCGGCGCAGCTCGGCGGCGACCAGCGGCGACGCGCCGTCCGTACGGCCCGCGCGGCAGGTGTCGACCGACGACGTCCCGTCGGCCACGGGGTCGAGCAGCCGGTGGATCCGGAGGGCGGCGACGGAGCAGGCGTCGGCCCACTCCCGCACCGCGGCGGCGGACAGGTCGGCGGGCGCGGCGGCCAGCATCCGGCGGGCCAGCAGCGCGGCCTCGTCCTCTCCGGTCGCGTCCTCTCCGGTCGCGTCCTCGCCGGCGCCGTCGGTCACGTCGTCCTCGCCGGCCAGCTTGCCGCGCGCCTGCTCCAGTCCGGCGGCCCAGTCGCCGTTGCCGGCCAGGCCGGCCCACAGCGGCCGCAGCAGCTCGTCGTCACCGCCGAGCAGCGGCAGGCACCGATCCAAACAAGCCAAGCCGCTGGCAGCCAGTCCGCGTTCGTCGGCCTGAGCGATCAGTTCCACCAGGCTCATCCACGCCTCCCTCTGCGGGTCGCTGCAGAGTCCTCCGCAGGCCTCAGCAGGCGCCTTCCTGACGGAGCCCGCGCTTCCCCTTACTGCGTGCGACGGGCCGGGAGTGTCACAGCGGCACCACGCCGAGCCGGTCGAGCAGCCGGAAGAAGAGGTTTTCGGCCAACGGATCGGTGTCGGGGTCGGGGTCCGCGGTCAGTACCCCGACCAGCGGTTCCTCGGCCACCTCGTGCCCGGCCTCGGCGGCCCAGGCGACGGCCCGGACGGCGGCGTCGCCTGGCTGGAGGAAGTAGTCCTCCACGGTGAGGCCCTCCTGGCCGTCGGCGAGGTACCCGGCCATCGCGGCGCGCGCCAGACACGTCGTCCACGCCCCGGTCCGGGGCGCCGCCGCCTCCACCACGACGCAGTCACTGTCCATGACGTACCCGAACAGCGCGGGCGCCCCGGTCTCCCGGGCCAGCACGTTCATGTTGCCGACCTCGCCCTCGCCGCTCGGGTACTCCCAGAGCTGCCAGCCGCCGGGCGCCGACCCGCTCCGCACCATGCCCTCGGCCGCCCCGGCCAGCGCGTCCAGCTCCGCGAGCGGCCGCTCGCTGCGGCCCACCACGAAGTACCGTTCCTAGTCAGTGAGCAGGAGTGAGTCTTGGACCCAAACCTGGTCACTGCGGACATCCCGAACGGTTTTGGATGTCCTGGTCGCCCGCGTTCGCTCCGCGTCCG
This sequence comes from Streptomyces sp. NPDC031340, assembly GCF_055569945.1. Lineage (NCBI taxonomy): Bacteria > Bacillati > Actinomycetota > Actinomycetes > Kitasatosporales > Streptomycetaceae > Streptomyces > Streptomyces sp. NPDC031340. The sequence goes on along the minus strand of NZ_JBVIIE010000026.1, from coordinate 114,536 downwards.
GTGGCACGCATCGGGTGCGTGGTCCGGGAATGCGGGGGCGGGTTCCCTCACGCCCTCGGTCACCGTGTCCGGCCTGGACGGTCCGATGCCCACGACGATCACTCCGGTCGTCGCGGGGCGGTGCCGTCCGTCGCCGGATCGGGTGTCCCAGGGCGCGCCTGCCGATCGCCACGGCGGCTGCGTCGTGGCGGGTGGTGGTGCGGTTCTTCGAGGTGAGGGGCTTCTGCCAGTGCTCGGCGCCCCAGCGGGAGGTGTAGGCGGGGTCGACGGCGACGATGGTGATGCCGAGTTCGGCCGCCATCGACACCAGGCGGGCCCGCAGCCTGCTGACGGGCATGCCGGAGATGAGGTTGCGGAACCGCTTGCGGCGGCCGTGCTTCTCCCGGGTCTTCTCCGCGGTGAAGTCGAGGTCTTCGACCGCGATCGCGAGGCGGTGGCGTTCGGCCCAGTGCAGCAGGCGGATCAGCGCGTGCCGGACCTGGGCGTCCCGGTGGGCGGCGTTGCCGGTCAGGTCGTAGCCGAAGCGGAGGGGTTCGCCGACGGGGTTGCCGTGGGTGTCCAGGCGCCAGGCGGCCAGGTGATCGGCGTTGGTGTCGACGCCGATCAGCCCGTTCGTGCGGGCCGCGGCCAGGGGCACGATCTTCACGGGGGGGGATCGTCCACGAGGCGGTGAGGTACCAGCGCCCGCGGGCGGTGTCTTCGTGGATGCGGTAGGCGACGGCCCGGTTCGCCTGGATACGGTCGGCCCACTGCTCGCCCCGGTGCGCGAACGCCACCTTCGCGGCGAGCACGTACCGGCCGTGCGGCGCGTTCGCCAGATACGCCAAAGGCGCGGGGAGCTTGAGGGAGACCTCACCGCCGGGAGTGACGCGAATGGTCTCGTTGCCGAACCGCTTCCCGGACTCGCCGTCGGCCTGGAGGAACCGGCGCCCGGCCTGCCACCGCATGCGCCACTGCTCCTCGGTGAGCTGCGCGGCATCCAGGTGGTGGCGGGTGTTCAGCAGCCGCTTCCCGCCCCGCACCACGTGCACGACTCCGGCCTCCCAGTCCGCCCGGACCGCTTTCAGCCGGCCGGCGAGCACGTGCAGACGGCGCGCCTTGGCATGCCACTCCCGCCTGCTGCGGTATCCGCCCGGAACCCGCCCGGCTCCCTTCTCCCCCACCGGCAGCGACAGCCGGTGCGCGATCATGGCCACACCCGCCTGAAGGCTCTGCAGGTGCGCGAGCTGCCCGCGCCGGGCCAGCGCCCACTGATCGTGGGTGGCCTTGGTGATTGACCCGGCCCAGCGGGAGGAAGACGCCTCCGTCACAGCCCGCTTGCGCGCGGCCCACTGCTCGCTGTCATGGTCCAGCCCGGCCGCGCACCGCGCCTTCAGGTCCCGCGAGGCGAGCGTGCCCAGATGGTCACCGACCAGACGAAGAACCCGCTCGTCCTCGGCACTCAGGTGCTTGAGCCGGTCACGGACCGCCACACCCGACGGACCGGGGACGACGAACGGCGCCGCCAACTCCCGCAACCAACCCACCCCCGATCACCCCCATCCCCACGCCGGCCAAACACCCGTCACCACGCTCAACGACCACCACCGGCAAAGGTCACACATTCGACCAGGGAACCCCCGTTCCCACCCACGAGAGTGCACCTGCCACAGCCCGGACACTCGCTCAAGCGCGCCAGAACACATCTGTGGGCAGTCAACCACCAGCAGTTCACAACCCCCAGTAGCCCATGTCCCGTTCCCCCACGGTGTCGTCGGCTTCGGCCCGGGCCCGAATACACCACATTCGTACGGCCGTTCGCAGCCGTATCGGGCAACCCGCGCCCCGCCCGGACCACCCTGGGCGGGCGGGCCCGGGCGGGTCAGCCCAGGCGGTCGGCCAGCGCCTTGAACCGCGCCCAGCTCTGCTTCGGCGGCCCGGGGTTCCACAGCTTCTGCGCCGTCGCCCGCAGCGGCATCCGGATACCGGCCGCGACCTGGGCCTCGGTCTGCGAGTTCGCGAGGTCGCACCACACCGCGAAGGACCCGCCGAGGATCTGCCCGTCGTACTTGGCCAGCACCGCCTGCGTGCCGCGCAGCACGCGCGGGGTCCACGCCTCGTAGATGCGCTGCCCGGTCGGGTAGACGAAGGCGTTCGGCTGCCCGAGGACGTAGTAGAGGAACTCGTCGTTGTAGTTGACGACCTCGCGTCCCGCGCTCAGGTACTCCAGCGGCTGGCGCGCTCCGTACTCCTTGCCGGTCCAGTAGGCGACCTGGAGGTCCGCCGCGGGCCGCACGGAGGAGCTGCGGAAGAAGCCGTCGTTCCACGCGCGCATCGTGCGGCCGTGGGCGCGGACGGTGTCGGCCCGGTCATTGAGCCAGCCGGTCGTCAGGTCGGCGACGTTCGCGCCGGCGCCGTACCGCTGCCGGGCGGCCGCGGCCAGCTGCGGGTAGGCGGTCTCCGGGCTGGACGCCATCAGCGCCCGGTACTCGTCGCCGCCGAGGTGCCACTGATCCCCGGGGAAGAGGCCGGCGTACTCGCCGAGCAGGTCGTCGACGATCCGGGCGGCGGCGGGCTTGGAGATGTCGACGGCCCCGCTCGCGGCCACCCCTTGCGCGTTGCGCAGCTGCAGCTCGGGGTGCGCGGCGATCACCGCGCCGAGGTGCCCGGGCGAGTCGATCTCGGGCACGACCGTGATGTGCCGGCTCCGCGCCAGCGCCACGATCTTCCTGACCTGCGCCTTCGTCAGGTGCTCGCGAGAGACGACCTCCGGGTGGGTGCCGGACTCGATCCGGAACCCCTGGTCGTCGGAGAAGTGCAGCCCGAGCTGGTTGAACTTCAGGTCGCCCAGCTCCCGGACCCGGGCCTCGATCCAGCCGGCCGTGAAGTGCTTGCGGGCGATGTCCAGCATGAACCCGCGCACCGGCTTGGCGGGCTCGTCCCGCACCACGCCCTCGGGCGCCGTGGAGCCGCCGCGCACCTCCTGCTTGAGCGTGCGCGTGCCGTAGAAGACGCCCGCGTCCGCGGGAGCGCTGATGGTCACCCGCCCGCCGCGCACGGTCATGGTGTACGACTCCGGGTCCGCGCCGCCGCCGCGGTTCAGCTCCAGCCGTACGTCGCCGGAGCGCGCGTCGTTCTTCCGGCCCGCGTACGTCAGCCCCAGCTCGGAGGCGATCAGCCGGCCCTCGTCCGCGAGGCCCGCGTCGTTCACCACCACCCGCTTGCCGCTCGCCGGGCGCCAGCCCGGCCCGCGGGCCGCGGTGTGCGAGCGGACGGCGGGGATGGTGCGCGGCGCCTGCGAGAGGGGATACGTGACGCTCGGGCTCGGGGCCCGGCCACCGCTGCCGGAGACGGTCGAGGCGCCGGCGCTCCCGGCGTCCGACGGCTGCTGCCCCGCCGCGCCCGCCGGCCCGCCGTCCTCGCCGGAGGCCCAGAACCCCAGGCCCGCCGCGAGCACGACCGTCCCCGCGAAGGCGCCCGCGACGACCATCCGCCTGTGCTTGACTGTCTGCGCCGGTGGGCGGCGCCTGTGCTGGCTCACAGCGCCAAACCTAAGTCCCTACGGGGGCGGCATGCGTCCACAAGGCGTTCTCAAATTGACCCTTGCGGGTGAAATTCGGGCACCCGTCGGACACGTCACGCCCCCTCTCGATAACGTTGCGCCACTCCCCTCACAGATTCCCCTGCCGAAACACGTGACGCCCACACACCTTCCCGGCCGGACCGCCATATCGGCGCTGCCCGAGCAGACCCGCATCCCGTCGCCCGCGACCGCTCCCGCGACCGCGCTGGACGACTTCAATTCCGCGCCCGCGGACGAGGCACGGCGTCTCCTCCTCGCCTGCCTGCACAGCCCGCCCTGGGCCCGCCGCCTGACCGACCACCGGCCCTACCCGGACGCCGGGTCCCTGCTGGCCGCGGCCGACGAGGCGGCGTACGACCTGGCCCCCGACGAGCTGGCGGCGGCCCTGGCGACGGAGACGCCGGCCGCCCTCCCCGACGACACGTACTCCGCGGCCCACACCGCGCTGAGCGCCGCGTACGCCGCCTACGAGGCCCGGTTCGGCCACACCTTCGTCATCTGCCTGGCCGGGCTCGGCCCGGACGAGACGCTGGATCACGTGTTGGAGGGCATCCGGTCACGGTTGGCGAACGATCCGGAGGACGAACGCACCGTCGCGGCGGACGAACTGCGGCGGCTGGCCGGACAACGGCTGGCGCAGTCCCTGGGGAAGACGCGGCGGTGACCGGCGCACCGCCCCGCCGCACCGGCGCGAACCGCCACAACGGCACAGCTCCCGACACTCGACGGCACAGGCCGCCCCACAAGCCGTCGGCGCTCACCCATCCGCGTGCCGCCTCGGTCACACCGGTAGACCCGGCGTAAGCACCCCGGGGAACGGTGGCTACGATGCTGGGGGCCGGTGGACCGTACCCGGCCGGGCCCGACCGACAGCACAAGCCGGCGCGGCCCCAATCCCCGCTCCCGGAGGGAATTCCGTGCCGGCTGGAACGCTGTACCGCGGCCGGGAAGGAATGTGGTCCTGGGTGGCTCACCGAGTCACCGGCGTCCTCATCTTCTTCTTCCTGTTCGTTCACGTGCTGGACACCGCTCTCGTCCGTGTCTCCCCCGAGGACTACGACAAGGTCGTAGCCACGTACAAGACCCCGATCGTCGCCGCGCTGGAGTACGGCCTCGTCGCCGCCATCCTCTTCCACGCGCTCAACGGCCTGCGCGTCATCGCCGTCGACTTCTGGTCGAAGGGCCCGCGCTACCAGAAGCAGATGCTCTGGTCCGTCGTCGGCATCTGGGTCGTGCTGATGCTCGGGGCGGTCTACCCCGTCCTCGGCCACGCCGCTCGTGAACTGTTCGGGAGCTGAGATCCATGGCGACCACTGAATCCACCGCTTCGGGCATCGGCCCCGTCGAGGGCGACTCCGTCTACGGCGTCGACAACCCGGCGCCGCTCATCGAGGCCCCGCGCAAGCGCACCAAGAAGACCCCGAAGTCCACCCGGGGCAACTTCGAACTGGCCGCGTGGCTGTTCATGCGCCTGTCGGGCGTCGTCCTCGTCGTGCTGGTCCTGGGCCACCTGCTGATCCAGCTCGTGCTGGACGGCGGCGTCTCCAAGATCGGCTTCGCCTTCGTGGCCGGCCGCTGGGCCTCCCCGTTCTGGCAGGTCTGGGACCTGCTGATGCTGTGGCTGGCGATGCTGCACGGCGCCAACGGCCTGCGCACGGTCATCAACGACTACGCGGAGCGCGCGAACACCCGGCTGTGGCTGAAGGGCCTGCTCTACACCGCCACGGTGTTCACCATCCTGCTGGGCACGCTGGTGATCTTCACCTTCGACCCGAACATCCGCTAGGCACGGGGCTGCGAGAATCATGAAGATCCACAAGTACGACACCGTCATCGTCGGCGCCGGCGGCGCCGGCATGCGCGCCGCCATCGAGGCCACCAAGCGCAGCCGCACCGCCGTGCTCACCAAGCTCTACCCGACCCGCTCCCACACGGGCGCCGCGCAGGGCGGCATGGCCGCCGCGCTCGCGAACGTGGAGGAGGACAACTGGGAGTGGCACACCTTCGACACGGTCAAGGGCGGTGACTACCTGGTCGACCAGGACGCCGCCGAGATCCTGGCGAAGGAGGCCATCGACTCCGTCCTCGACCTGGAGAAGATGGGCCTGCCGTTCAACCGGACCCCGGACGGCACCATCGACCAGCGCCGCTTCGGCGGTCACTCCCGCAACCACGGCGAGGCCCCGGTCCGCCGGTCCTGCTACGCGGCCGACCGCACCGGCCACATGATCCTCCAGACGCTGTACCAGAACTGCGTCAAGGAGGGCGTGGAGTTCTTCAACGAGTTCTACGTCCTGGACCAGCTGATCACCGAGGTCGACGGCGTCAAGAAGTCGGCCGGTGTCGTCGCCTACGAACTGGCGACCGGCGAGATCCACGTCTTCCAGGCGAAGGCCGTGATCTACGCCTCCGGCGGCTGCGGCAAGTTCTTCAAGGTGACGTCGAACGCGCACACGCTGACCGGCGACGGCCAGGCTGCCGTCTACCGGCGGGGCATCCCGCTGGAGGACATGGAGTTCTTCCAGTTCCACCCGACCGGCATCTGGCGCATGGGCATCCTGCTGACGGAGGGCGCCCGCGGTGAGGGCGGCATCCTGCGCAACAAGGACGGCGAGCGCTTCATGGAGAAGTACGCGCCGGTCATGAAGGACCTCGCCTCCCGCGACGTCGTCTCCCGCTCCATCTACACGGAGATCCGCGAGGGCCGCGGCTGCGGTCCCGAGGGCGACCACGTCTACCTCGACCTCACCCACCTCCCGCCGGAGCAGCTGGACGCGAAGCTGCCCGACATCACCGAGTTCGCGCGGACCTACCTCGGCATCGAGCCCTACACGGACCCGATCCCGATCCAGCCGACCGCGCACTACGCGATGGGCGGCATCCCGACGAACGTCGAGGGCGAGGTCCTGGCGGACAACACCACCGTCGTCCCCGGCCTGTACGCGGCCGGCGAGGTCGCCTGCGTGTCGGTGCACGGCGCCAACCGCCTGGGCACCAACAGCCTGCTGGACATCAACGTCTTCGGGCGCCGGGCCGGCATCGCCGCGGCGGACTACAGCCAGCAGGCGGACTACGTCGAACTGCCGGAGAACCCGGCCGAGTTCGTCGTCTCGCAGATCGAGCGGCTGCGCGAGTCCACGGGCACCGAGCGGGTGTCGGTGATCCGCCGCGAGCTGCAGGAGACCATGGACGCCAACGTCATGGTGTTCCGCACCGAGCAGACGATCAAGACTGCGGTCGAGAAGGTCGCCGAGCTGCGCGAGCGCTACAAGAACGTGGCGATCCAGGACAAGGGCAAGCGGTTCAACACGGACCTCCTCGAGGCGATCGAGCTGGGCAACCTGCTCGACCTGGCCGAGGTCATGGCGGTGTCCGCGCTGGCCCGCAAGGAGTCCCGCGGCGGTCACTACCGCGAGGACTACCCCAACCGCGACGACGTCAACTTCATGCGCCACACCATGGCGTACCGCGAGGTCGGCGCCGACGGGTCGGAAACCGTCCGTCTCGACTACAAGCCGGTCGTCCAGACCCGCTACCAGCCGATGGAGCGTAAGTACTGATGGCAACCCCTGTTCTGGACAAGGTGGAGGCGGGCGCCGCCGCGTCGCCCTACATCACGGTCACCTTCCGGGTCCGCCGGTTCAACCCGGAGATCTCGGCCGAGGCGACCTGGGAAGACTTCCAGCTGGAGATCGACCCCAAGGAGCGCGTCCTCGACGGTCTGCACAAGATCAAGTGGGAGCTGGACGGCACGCTGACCTTCCGCCGCTCCTGCGCCCACGGCATCTGCGGCTCCGACGCGATGCGGATCAACGGCAAGAACCGCCTGGCGTGCAAGACGCTGATCAAGGACATCAACCCCGAGAAGCCGATCACGGTCGAGCCGATAAAGGGCCTGACGGTCCTGAAGGACCTCGTCGTGGACATGGAGCCGTTCTTCCAGGCGTACCGGGACGTGATGCCCTTCCTGATCACGAAGGACACCAACGAGCCGACGCGCGAGCGTCTGCAGACGGCCGAGGACCGCGAGCGCTTCGACGACACCACGAAGTGCATCCTGTGCGCCGCCTGCACCTCCTCGTGCCCGGTGTTCTGGAGCGACGGCCAGTACTTCGGCCCGGCCGCCATCGTCAACGCGCACCGCTTCATCTTCGACTCGCGTGACGAGGCCGCCGAGCAGCGCCTGGAGATCCTCAACGACCGCGACGGCGTCTGGCGCTGCCGCACGATCTTCAACTGCACGGACGCCTGCCCGCGCGGCATCGAGGTCACGAAGGCGATCGCAGAGGTGAAGCGAGCGCTGATCACGCGCCGCTACTGAGCCGCTGCTGAGCCGTCCCGCCACGGCGACACGGGCCCTGCCCCCGGTGACACACCGGGGGCAGGGCCTTTTCCGGCCGCGTTTCCGGCGACGCCTCGGGGCGGTGTCGCGTTCGCTTGTGCGGACAGCCCGAGGGGCCGCGCCCATCGTGGTGGGAGCGGCCCCTCGGGCACGGGACTACGGCGATCAGCCGCGCAGCACGCGGCCCTGCGAGTCGGTGCGGTCGTTGCTGGTGAGGAACATGATGCCGTCGATCAGCGCCCAGACACCGAGGCCACCGCAGGTGAACAGCTGGGCGATCGCCACGCCGGTGTTGCCGACGTAGAAGCGTCCGGCGCCGAAGCCGCCCAGGACGATCTGCAGGACGCCCGCGACGATCTTGGACTTCTCGGAGTAGGGGCGGCCCTGCGGGTCGTTGCCGTAGGGGGACTGGGGAGTGGGGACGGTCATGGTACTGCTCCTGGCATGTCAGTCGAGACGAGAGAACCGGATGGGATGGCTCCGGTATTGACCCAGGAGGGATCACGTCACGACGTCACGATGCCCCCGCGCCGCTTTTCCCCCCGTGATCAGCGAGCTTAGAGAGGCGGGAGCGCAAGAGGGGAGTGGTGGCGAAAATTCGTTCTTGTTCCGTGATCAAATTCCGTCACTGGCCTGGACCTGGCTAGACGATGTTGCGCGCCACCGTCCACGCCACCGCCACCGCGAGGACCAGCAGTTGCGCCGGGCGGCTCAGCGCCGGCTGCCAGCGGCGGCCGCGCAGACCCTCCAGCATCCAGCGGGCCAGCAGGGCGAGGGCGAAGGGCGAGGCGAGGAGGAGCGCCCGGTTGTCCAGCCAGGCCGCCGCGAAGTGACCGTGCATCAGGTCGTACGCCATGCGGGTCCCCCCGCAGGCGGGGCAGAGCAGGCCCGTGACCAGGCGGAAGGGGCAGCGGGGCAGCAGGTGCCCGGGCTGGTGCGGATCCACGCCGTAGAGGTAGGCGGCACCGGCCGCGCCCGCGACGAGCACCGCGAGCGGCGCCGTCGCCGGCGCGCGCAGCACGGATCGCGGGGCGGACGGCGTGTCAGCCACGCAGGACCCGTCCCTGGGCGTCGGTCTGACCCTCGCTCACCAGCAGCATGATGCCGTCGATCAGCGCCCAGATCCCGAAGCCGCCGCAGGTGAACAGCTGCGCGAGGCCCAGGCCGACGTTGCCGATGTAGAACCGGCCGACCCCGAGGGTGCCCAGGGTGAGCTGGAGGACACCGGCGATGATCTTCGACTTGTCGGAGTACGGGCGCCCGTAGGGGTCGTAGCCGTACGGGGCGTTCGGGTCGAACGGGGCGGCGCCGTAGGGCGGCTGGCCGTATGCGTACGCGCCCGGCTGGCCGTACCCGGGCGCGCCGGGCTGGCCGTACCCGGGCGCGCCCGGCTGGCCGTATCCGGCAGGACCGGCGCCGTAGGGACCCTGGGGACCCGGTCCGTAGGGACCCGGTCCCTGCGGGCCCTGGGGGCCGGAGTCCTGCGGGCCGGACGGGGGCGGCGTTTCACTCAAGGGAACTGCTCCTGTTGCGGGCGCGATGTCCGGGGACACGCGGAAGACACGATGACCGACCTGATCATCATGCCCGAGCGGCGCGCGGCACAGAAGGCGTGGTTAGGCTCTCTTACCGTGCCCGCCAAGAACGAAGGCCCCGCAGCGGGCCCTGCCCCGTCCAGCAAGTCCGAGCAGACCCGCACGCTCATCCTCGAGACCGCCATGCGGCTGTTCCGGGAACGCGGTTACGACGGGACGACGATGCGGGCCATCGCCCAGGAGGCCGGGGTCTCCGTCGGCAACGCGTACTACTACTTCGCGGGCAAGGAGCACCTGATCCAGGGCTTCTACGACCGGATCGCCGCCGAGCACCAGGTGGCGGTGCGGGAGGTGCTGGAGCGGGAGACCGACCTGGAGGCGCGGCTCGCCGGCGTACTGAAGGCGTGGCTGGACATCGCCACGCCGTACCACGAGTTCGCGGTGCAGTTCTTCAAGAACGCCGCCGACCCCGACAGCCCGCTCAGCCCCTTCTCCCCCGAGTCCGAGCACGCGCGCGTGGAGGCGGTCTCCGTCCACCGGCAGGTCCTGGCCGGCGCGACCAGGACCAAGGTGCCGGAGGACCTGCGGGACGTCCTGCCCGAGCTGATGTGGCTCTCCCAGATGGGGCTCGTCCTGTACTGGATCTTCGACCGGACGGAGGGCCGCGAGCGCAGTTACCGGCTGGCGGAGCGGGGCGCGCGGCTGACGGCCCGCGGGGTGGCGCTGTCCCGGTTCCGGGTGCTGCGGCCGCTGGTGCGGGAGGTGCACGAGCTGTTCACGGACTTCCTGCCGGGGATGACGAAGGTGATGCCGGATCCGGCGGTCAGGGCGCGGCAGGGCGAGTGATCACTTTCGGGTGAAGCGGTTCGAAGGGGACACCGCGGGTCCTGGCTGCCTACGATGATGTTCTCGACGCCAGCCCCTAGGAGGCACGCGATGTCCGCTGCATCCGTCGAGCAGCCCTTCGACGACGACGAGCCGTTCTCGCTCACGGCCCTCGCCGACGAGATCATGGAGCGCCATCCGGGCTACCGCGTCGAGATCATCGGAGGCCACCTCCTCGTGACCCCATCCCCGGATGCCCCCCACGCCCGCGCCCTGACCGGCCTCATGATCCCCTTCATCGACGCCGGACTGCACGACGACGAAACCGAGGTCCTCCAGAACGTCGGGCTCTGGCTGCCGACCGGTGCCGAGGACTACGCCATCCCCGACCTCGTGGTCGTCGACTCCGACATCGACGACCACTACATCGAGAACAACGCGTACGACCCGGTCTGCTTCCGTCTCGTCCTGGAGGTCACCTCCGGAAACTGGAAGGACGACCTGAAGACGAAGGTCGCCGCCTACGCGGAGGCCGAGGTGCCGGTCTACGTCGTCGTCGACCGCAAACACCAGCGCCTTCACGTGCTCGCGGAACCCGTAGGGGGGGCGTACCAGTACCACCGCCCGCACGCCCCCGGGGAACTCGTCACCCTGCCCGACTCCATCGGCGCCAAGGTCACCCTCGACGTCGACCAGATCCTCAAGGCCGGGCAGAAGAAGGCTAGTTGACCGCGTCCACCTCGCCCTCGGCCAACTCCACGTCGTACACCAGCGGTCCCTCGGTCACCACCACGTGCCTCGCCCGCGTCCCGTGCGACGACGCCGTCACCGCCAGCAGGTACGCCCCCGGGCCCGGCACCGACACGATGTAGGAGCCGTCCGCCAGGGACGTCACGCGGTCCAGCTGACGGCCGCCCTTCGACATCAGCGTCACCGAGGCGTCCTCCACCGGCTCGCCGTCCGCCGTGCGGACGAAGCCGTGGATCGCCGAGGCGGAGCCCGGCTCGGCCGGCGCCTCGACGTCCTCCTCCTTGGGCTCCACCGCCAGGTGCGGCAGCCGCTTCTCCAGCCAGCCCGGCAGCCACCAGTTGGACTTGCCCACCAGGTGCATCACGGCCGGCACCAGCGCCGTACGCAGCACGAAGGCGTCGAGCGCCACCGCGGCGGCCAGGCCCACGCCCGCCATCGCCGCGCCCGAGTTGCCGCTGAGGACGAACGCCAGGAACACGCAGACCATGATCAGGGCCGCGGAGTTGATCACGCGGCTGGTCTCGGCCAGGCCGACGCGGACCGCCCGCGCGTTGTCGCGGGTGTGCACCCACTCCTCGTGCATCCGGCTCACCAGGAACACCTGGTAGTCCATCGACAGGCCGAACAGCAGCGACAGCATGATGACCGGCAGGAAGGCGTTGATCGGGCCCTCCTTGCCGAGGCCGAGCAGGTCCAGGCCCCAGCCCCACTGGTAGACCGCGACCAGGACGCCGAAGGAGGACGCCGCGGCGATCAGGTTCATCAGCGCGGCCGTCAGCGGCACCACCAGGGATCGGAAGGCGATCAGGAGCAGCAGGAAGCCCAGGCCGATGATCGTCGCGATGAAGAGGGGCAGGCGGTCGCCGGTCACCGACGCGAAGTCCTTCGAGACGGCCGTCACACCGCCCACGTGCGCCTGTGCGCCCGCCCGCGGGATCACGTCGTCGCGCAGGGTGTCGATCAGCCGGTCGGTCTCCTTGGACTGCGGTGACGTGGTGGGCATGACCTGGATCACCGTGACGCCCTTCGCGGGCGGCAGCGCGGTGACCCGGGCGACCCCGGCCGTGTCCTGGATGTCCTTGACCAGCGTGGCGGTGTCGCCGCTGACCGCGACCACCTGGAGCGGGCCGTTGAAGCCGGGGCCGAAGCCCTCGGCGAGCAGGTCGTACGCCTTCCTGGTGGTGCTGGACGCTTCGTCGTTGCCCTGGTCGGTGGCGCCGAGGCGCAGCGACAGCACGGGGACGGCGAGGACGGCCATCACGACCAGGGCGAGCACGGCGATGCCGACGGGGCGCTTCTCGACCTTCGACGACCAGCGGGCCGCGAGTCCGCTCGCCTTCTCCGGCTCGACGGTTCCCTCGGCGGCGAGCCGGCGGCGCTGGCGGCGGCTGAGCACCCGCGGGCCGAGGAAGCCGAGCAGGGCCGGGAGCAGGGTGGTGGCCGCCAGCACGCTCAGCACGACCGTCAGCGAGGTGCCGACGACCACGCCGTCCAGGAACTGCAGGCGCGTCACCAGCATGCCCGCCAGCGCGATGCACACCGTGCCGCCCGCGAACAGCACCGCGCGGCCGGAGGTGTTGAGGGCCGTGACCGCGGCGTCCTCGGGATCCATTCCGCGCAGGATGCCGCGGCGGTGCCGGGTGACGATGAACAGGGCGTAGTCGATGCCGACGCCGAGGCCGATCAGGGAGGCGAGCAGCGGCGCGATGTCGGGGATCTCGAACGTGTGGCTGAGGAGCTGCGTGGAGAACAGGCCCGTGCCGACGCCGAACACCGCGATCGCGATCGGCAGCAGCATCGCCACCAGCGAGCCGAAGGCCAGGAACAGCACGACGGCCGCCGCGACGATGCCGACCATCTCCGACAGGCCCTGCGGCGGCTCCTGCACCCGCCAGATCGCCTGGCCCCCCAGCTCGACCTGGAGGCCGTCGCGCCGGGCCCCCTGCGCGGTGTCGACCACGTCCTGGACGAGTTCCTTGGGCACCTCGTTCGCGCGCTGGGCGAAGGTCACCTGGGCGTAGGCGATCTTCCCGTCGCGGCTGATCTGCGCGGCGCCCCGGGGCCCGGCGTACGGGCCGGACACCGCGCCGACGCCGGGCATCTTCGCGATCTCGTCGAGGGCGGGCTGGATCCGGGACCGTACCGCCTGGTCCTTCACCGTGCCCTCGTCGACCTTCCACACCACCATGTCGGTGTCGCCGGAGGTGTCCGGGAACGCCTTCTGCATCAGGTCGAAGGCGCTCTTGGAGTCCGTGTCCGGGAGGGAGAAGACGTTCGCGTAGTCCGTGCCCGCCGTCGAGGCCGAGAAGCCCAGCCCGAACAGCGTCCCCACCCACAGCAACAGGACCACCAGCCGGTGCCGGTAGCACCACCGTGCCAATGCCGCCAACTTCAACAGCTCCTCAGTCGCTCGGTCCGTCCCCCAGGGTCAGGGCAACAGCATCGGTGCCGTCACGCGCGCGTGGGCGCCGGCCCGCTCGACTCTCAAGGAACTCCAAAGAGGTATCACGCCCCGCCTCCGGCGCCCCGCCCGATACTGGTGGGCATGACGACGGTTCCCGGCACGGTACTGGTGGTGGAGGACGAGCCGAGCATCGCGGACGTCCTCGCCATCGCCCTGCGCTACCACCGCTTCGAGGTGCTGACGGCGGGCAGCGTCCGCGAGGCGCTCGCGCTCGTCGAACGCGCCGGCTCCCCGGCCCGGCCGGGGACGCGCGGAGCGGCCCCGATCGACGCCGCGCTGCTCGACGTCATGCTCCCGGACGGCGACGGCCGCGCCCTGGGCCGCCGGCTGCGCGCCGAACGGCCCGAACTGGCGCTGGTGTTCCTCACCGCGCGCGACGCGCCCGCCGACATCGTCGGCGCGCTCGGCTTCGGCGACGACTACATCACCAAACCGTTCAACATCGACGAGGTGGTCGCCCGGATCAGCGCGGTGCTGCGGCGCACCCGGCCCGCCGACGTGCTGCCGCAGCGGCCGCCGCTGCGGTACGGCGACCTGGAGCTGGACGAGACGACGTACAGCGTCCACCGCGCGGGGCGCACCGTCGAGCTCACCCCCACCGAGTACGCGCTGCTGCGCTTCCTGGTGCGCAACGGCGGCCGGACCGTCTCCAAGGAACAGCTGCTGCGCCATGTCTGGCAGTACGAGCACGCCCCGGCCGAGTCGACGGTCGTGGAGACCTACATCAGCTATCTGCGGCGCAAGCTGGACACCCTGGGAGCGCCGGTGATCACCACCCGGCGCGGGGTGGGATACGGGCTCGCGTGAGGGTCCCGCGGCCGCGCTGCAGACGGGGCCTGCACTCGCTGCGCGCCAAGCTGACCATGGCGAACGTGGCGCTGCTCGCGCTCGGCATCGTCGCGGCGACCGCCGTCAGCCTGATGGGCATGCGGTACTACCTGCTCGACCAGGTCGACACCGAGCTGACCAAGACCCGTGACTCGCTGGGCGGTTCGCAGCTGACACTGCGGGAGATCGACTCGCTGAGCGTGCTGGGGTTCGTCCGCGACCGGCTGGCGCCGGAGCACACCGACGAGCGGTCGACGCCGGACTCGATCTTCGCGGCGGTCGACGGGCACGGGGAGCCGCTGAGCGTCATGGGGTTCCGGCCGACCGGGGCGCAGCGGGCCCTCGCGGACGCCGTCCGCGACCCGCGCGTCCTGGCCCGCGGCGCCGGGCCGCACTCGGTGACCGTGCACGGCGCCTCCTACCGCGTCACCGCGACCCCGCTCGCCGACGGCACGTTCGTGCTGATGGCCAGCTCCACCGAGGCCCTGCACCGGGGCATCGCCAAGGCCCTGAAGCTCGACCTCACCATCGGCACGCTGCTGCTGATGCTGCTGGCCTGGCTGACGATGGTGTCGGTGAGCCGCCGGATGCGGCCGCTGGAGGACATGGTGGAGACGTCGTCGGCGATCGCCGAGGGCGACCTGACCCGGCGGGTGCCCTCCAGCCACCATCCGACGCAGGAGGTGGAACAGCTGCGGCTCGCCCTGAACTCGATGCTGCACCAGGTCGAGTCGGCGTACCGCACGCGCGAGGACAGCGCGGCCCAGCTGCGCCGCTTCGTCGCGGACGCGTCGCACGAGCTGCGCACCCCGCTGTCCGCGATCCGCGGCTACCTCCAGCTCTACGACAAGGGCATGCTGAGCGATCCCGCGGAGCGGCGGCGGGCCTGGGACCGGGTGCTGGCCGAGACGGACCGCATGGGGCGGCTGGTCGACGAGCTGCTCACGCTGGCCCGCCTTGACCAGCGGCCCGAACTGCGGTTCCGCAACGTCGACGTCAGCCGCCTGGTGCGGGAGGCGGCCGAGGACCTGCGGGTGCAGCAGCCGGAGCGGCCCATCACGGTCGGCGCCGACGGCTCCCTGCTGGTGCGCGCCGACGAGTCGGGGCTGCGGCAGGTGCTCGGCAACCTGGTGGGCAACGTCCGCACGCACACGCCCGCCGACGTGCCGGTGCGGCTGGGGGTGGAGCGGTCCGACGGGCTGGTACGGCTGTGCGTCGCGGACGAGGGCCCGGGGCTGACGGAGGAGGACGCGGCCCGCGTCTTCGACCGCTTCTTCCGGGCCGGAGGGGGTGCGGGCAGCGGGCTGGGCATGGCGATCGTGCAGGGCGTGGTGCAGGCCCACGGCGGCGAAGTAGCGGTGTCCACGGCCCCGGGCAAGGGCCTGTCGGTGACGGTCACCCTGCCGGCCCAGGCGGCGCCCGTACGGCCGTAGGCCCGCGCCGGGCAGCGGGCCGCCCACCGCGGCGCAGGCCCGGCCGTAGCGCTCCGCCACGGAACGGACCGCCCCACCGCGGCGCCGACCCGGCCGGGCCCGCCACGGTGCCGTGCCGAGTGCCGGGCCGGGACGCCGCACCGGGTGCCGGGCCGGGAGCCGCACCGGAATGCCGCGCCAAGGTGCCGCGCCGGGTGTGCGGGGGCACCGGACCGGGTGCCGCCCGTGATGCCACGCCGGTACGCCGGGCCGGGGCGCCGGGCTGATGCCGCACCGGGATGCCACGCCAGGACACCGCGCCCGGTGTACCGGGGCACCGGACCGGGTGCCGCCCGTGATGCCACGCCGGTACGCCGGGCAGGGGCGCCGTGGCTGATGCCGCACCGGGATGCCACGCCAGGACACCGCGCCCGGTGTACCGGGGCACCGGACCGGGTGCCGCCCGTGATGCCACGCCGGTACGCC
>NZ_JBVIIE010000026.1:0-98233 GCF_055569945.1 Streptomyces sp. NPDC031340 | reverse complement strand
TGGGCCGAGGCGCCGGGCTGCGGCCGCGCCAGGGCGCAGGGCCGGGCGCCGGGCCGGGGTCACGGGTCGTCCCGCCATGGTGCCGGCCTCGGTGCAGTCAGTGGCGGCGCGCACCGAGCACACCGGCTCGGTCCTGGTCGAGGCCGGCCGGCGGGACATGGTCGGCGGCCGGCAGGACATGATCACGGACATCGCCCTGGACCTGGTCGCGGCCGCGCGGGGCTGATCCCGGCCGGGGCCTGTCCCGGCCGGGGGGTGCCGGTCCCCGGCCAGCTGCGTCAGGCCTGCGTCGAGGCCAGCTGGATCACCGTGATGTCGGAGGGGGCCGCCACCCGGGTGGGCGGCCCCCAGGCGCCCGCGCCGCGGGTGACGTACAGCTGGGTGTCGCCGTAGCGCTCCAGACCGGCCACGGTCGGGTTCGCGGCGGCCGCGAGGAAGTTGCCGGGCCAGAGCTGGCCGCCGTGCGTGTGGCCGGACAGCTGCAGGTCGACGCCGTGCCGGACGGCCTCGTGGATCTGCACCGGCTGGTGGGCCAGCAGTACGCAGGCGCGGGACGGGTCCCGGTCGCCGAGCGCCCTGCCGAAGTCGGGGCCCTGGCCCACGCTCTCGCCCTGGAGGTCGTTGACGCCGGCCAGGTCGAACCACGGCAGTTCGGTACGGGCGTTCTCCAGGGGGTGCAGGCCCAGCCGCCGCACCTCCTCGACCCACTGCTCGGCGCCGGAGAAGTACTCGTGGTTGCCGGTGACGAAGTAGGCGGGCGCCGTCAACTGCCGCAGCGGGGCCGCCGCCGGGCCCAGGTCCCGCACGCTGCCGTCCACCAGGTCGCCGACGACGGCCACGAGGTCGGGCCGGGTCGCGTTGACCGTGTCGACGACCTGCTGCGCGAAGCCACGGCCCAGCACCGGTCCCAGGTGGATGTCGCTGACCACCGCGATGCGGTAACCGTGCGCCGCGCGCGGGAGCTTGGCCAGCGGAACGGTGACCCGTTTCACCCGCGGCCCGCGCAGGACGCCGTACGTGCCGTAGCCCACGCTCCCGGCGGCGGCCGTGGCCGCGGCGCCCGCGACGACGCGGGAGACGAAGAGGCGGCGGGAGGGGCCGGCCGTCTCCGCCACGGGCGCGGGTGCCCCCGCTTCCCCGGCGTCCTCGGCGTCCTTGAGGTCGGCCGCCCCGGATGCCTCGGCCGTCCCGGCCGCCCACGCGGGCACCGGCTCCGCCCGCGGTACGGCCGCCGCGGTGCGCGCCCGCCGTGCGGGGAGACGGCGCAGCAGGGGCCGTACGGCCTCGCCCACGACCACCGCCAGCAGCAGGTAGAGCGACAGCGGCAGCCACAGGAAGCCCGGCCAGGCCAGGGTGCGCTGGAGCCAGAAGGGCGCCCCGGCGCGCTCGGCGACGAGGGCGCCGACCGCCAGCAGCCAGCCGCCGGCGATCAGCGCCGCGCCCGCCCGGCGCGCGAGGCCCGGGCCCCGCGTCGTGTCGCGGAACAGCCGTCGCCACAGGTACCAGTTGCCCGTCACCAGGACGGCGAGTACGAGCAGCGCGAAGACGATGCCGATGACCACCGTGCCGTGACCCCCGTTGCCGGTCGTGTCCGTCCCCGCGGGCCGGTGCGCGCGGATCGGTTCGTGCGGGTTGCTGTGTGCGGGTTGCGGGTCGGTGCGTACGGGTTATGAGGTGCGGCGCAATGCGCGCAGTCCGCGCAACCCGATGCCCCCGATGACCGTCCCCAATACGAAGGAGACGACGGCCAGCGTCAGGTGCACCCAGAAGAACGCTGTCGGGTGGCCGTCGTCGAAGGCCTGCCCGCTGCTGTCCTTGATCAGGTTTTTGACGAAAGTGACCCAGATGACCCAGCTCCACACCCCGAAGGCGAGCAGGAACCAGGAGACGGGGCGGCTGAGCTTCATGCGTCCAGTATCGCCGTACCGGTTCCGGCCCGGTGTGCGGGGTGGTGGGACGTCACGGCGGACGGCCGGTACCTTCTCGGTCGTGCCCGCACCCATGAAGACCGTCCGGCGTTCCCTGCTGGCCGCCTCCGCCGTCCTGTCGTCCCTCGCGCTGAGCGCGCCCGCCGCCCTGGCGGCGCCCAGCCCCTCCCCGAGCCCGTCGGCCACTCCCCCGGCGAGCATGTCGGGCATCGGCGGCGCCCGGCTCGGGCAGCCGGGCACCCAGGCCGACCTGGGCAGCGATGCCCCGGTGCTGCCCAAGGGGCTGACCGCGCGCTCGTGGATCGTCGCGGACGCCGAGTCCGGCGAGGTGCTCGCCGCGCACAACGCGCACTGGCGGCTGCCCCCGGCGAGCACCATGAAGATGCTGTTCGCGGACACGGTGCTGCCCAGGTTCCCGAAGACGATGAAGCACAAGGTGGTGCCCACCGACCTGGCGGGCGTCGGGGCCGGTTCCAGCATGGTCGGGATAAAGGAGGGCGAGACCTACACCGTCCAGGACCTGTGGCTCGGCGTCTTCCTGCGCTCCGGCAACGACGCCGTGCACGTGCTGGCGGCGATGAACGACGGCGTCGACAACACCGTCGAGGAGATGAACGAGCACGCCGAGGAGTTGCAGGCCCTCGACACGCACGTGGTGACCCCGGACGGCTACGACGCGCCGCGGCAGGTCTCCTCCGCCTACGACCTGACGCTGTTCGCCCGCTCCGGGCTGCAGAAGAAGGACTTCCGCGAGTACTGCTCGACCGTGCGCGCGCAGTTCCCGGGCGAGACGACGAAGAACAAGAAGGGCAAGGAGGTCCGCGGGTCCTTCGAGATCCAGAACACCAACCGGCTGCTGACCGGCGACTCGGACGTCTCCGTCTACCAGGGCATCGCCGGCGTCAAGAACGGCAACACCACGAACGCCGGCGCCACCTTCACCGGCGTCGCCGAGCGCAACGGGAAGGTGCTGCTCGTCACCGTCATGCACCCGGAGAAGGAAGAGCACAACGAGGTCTACAAGGAGACCTCCCAGCTGTTCGACTGGGGCTTCAAGGCGGTCGGGAAGGTACGGCCGGTCGGTGAGCTGGTGCCGCCGAGGAGCGCCGCGCAGGCCGGCGCGCAGCCGGGCGCCGACGCCACGGCCGGCCGGACCGGCGGGGCCGGCGCGGTGCCGGCGACGCCGGCCGTGAACGCCTCGGCCGGGGGCCGCTCCCCCGGCGGCATGGGGACGGCCCTGGCGATCACCGGCGGGCTGCTGGTGCTGCTCGCGGGGGCCGCGTTCCTGGTCAACCGCCGCTGGCCGCTGCCGGACCTGGTGCGTCGCCGTCCGCGTCAGTGACCTCGGCGTCCTCGGCGACCTCTTCGTCCTTGCTCCGCGTCGCCGTCCACGCGGCGCTGAACAGGACCAGTTTCGAGGTGAAGTTGATCCACAGCAGCAGGGCGACCGGTGTGCCGAAGGCGCCGTACATGCTCTTGGCCGCCACGCCCTGCAGGTAGCCGCTCATCAGCGCCTTCAGCAGTTCGAAGCCGACCGCGCCGATCAGCGCCGCCACCAGCAGGCGGCGGCGCGGCGGTTCGACGCCGGGCAGCAGGGTCAGGACGTACAGCAGGAGCAGGAAGTCGGCGAGCACCGCGACGGCGAACGCGGCGGCGTACAGCAGGACGCTGCCCCAGCCGCCCTCCCGGATGCCGAGCTGCCGGATGATCCAGCCGACCATCGCGGAGGCGACGGCGGAGGCGGCGAGCGTGACCAGGACGGCGCCGCCGAGGCCGAGCAGGACACCCAGGTCCTTGGCCTTGCGCAGGAGGGCGTTCTCCTCCTCGTCCGGCAGTTCCCACACCGCCCGCAGGCAGTCGCGTGTCGCGCCCGCCCAGCCGATGCCGGTGAACAGCAGGAGGGCGCCCGCGATGAGGCCGATGGTGCCGGCGTTGCGGACCAGACCCTCGATGTCGAGCTGGTCGGAGATGCCGGGCACCTGCTCGGCGAGCTTGTTCTGGATCTCCTTCTGCCGGCTCTCGCTGAGCGTGGCGGCGGCGACGGCGGCGGTCACGGTGAGCAGCGGGAACAGCGCGACGAAACTGGTGAAGGTCATCGCGGCGGCCAGCCGGGTCCACTTCACCCGGTCCAGGCGCTGGTACGACCGCCACGCGTGCGTGGTCGTCAGGCGTGCCGTCAGCGGCCCGACGACGGGGAGCTTCTTCAGCCAGTCCATGTCCCGACTCTGCCCTCGGCGGAGAAGACCAATGTCCGGGTGCCCCAGAAGCGCAGCACGGTGGCGAGCGCCATGCCGATGCCCGCGCCCGAGACGGTGTCCGCCCGCTGCGAGGTCAGACCGAGGCCGTAGTGGCTGACGGCGAGGCAGAGCAGCTGGACGAGGGCGCCGGCGGCGTTCACCGCGAAGAAGACGGCGCAGGGGCGCGGGCCGCGGGGTCCGCTGCCCCGGTAGGTGCCGAGCGCGTTGCCCGCGTACGCCACCGTGCAGCCCGCGACGAACGACAGCGCCTTGGCGGTGATCGGGCCGAGTCCCGCGGGGCCGCGCAGGCAGGTGAACACGGCGAGGTCGACGGCGTAGGCGAGGAGGCCCACGGCGGCGAACCCGGCGAGTTCGTGTCTCCACGCGCGCGTGCCCGCCCCGGGGCGCCGGCGCGGTGACGGGCCCGGGGACGGGCGCGGGGACGGGCGCGGGGACGGGTGCGGGGACGGGTGCGGGGACGGGTGGGCGCTCACCAATTGGCCACCGCCAGACCGTACATCGCCAGCCACACCACGCCGATGAGGGTGAGCGCGCGGTCGCGCAGCACGACCTCCTCCGGTTCGCCGGCGGTGCCGCGGTCGGCGAACACCGCGTAGCGCAGGATCGCGAGGATGAAGGCGACCATGGACAGCTGGCGCCAGGGCAGCACGCTGGTGTTCGGGACGCCGCCCTCCTCCAGGGCCCACAGGCAGTAGCCGAGGACGGCGACGCCGGCCGCGAGCTGCCAGACGAAGCGCAGGTAGCCGGTGGTGTACTCGGTGAGCAGCGCGCGGGTGGCGCCGGCCTTCCCGGCCATCTGGACGGCCTCGGAGTACCGCTTGGCCGACACCATGAACAGCGCGCCGAAGCCGGTGGTGATGAGGAACCAGCGGGAGAGCGGGATGCCGAGCGCGAGTCCGCCGACCATCGCCCGCATCAGGAACCCGGTCGTGACGACCACCAGGTCGACGACGAGGACGTGCTTGAGGCTGACGCAGTACGCCAGCTGCATGCCGAGGTAGGCCGTCAGCAGCACCGCGACGGCCGGTGAGACCAGCAGGGCCGCGACGGCCGGCGCGAGCACGCCGAGGGCGGCGCCGGCGGCGTACGCGACGGGCACCGGGACCTGTCCGGCGGCGACCGGGCGGCGGCGTTTGGTGGGGTGGGCGCGGTCGGCCGCCACGTCGCGGGCGTCGTTGACCAGGTAGACGGCCGCGGCGCAGGCGGTGAACAGGGCGAAGACCGCCGCGAGTTCGGTGAGGGCGGTCCAGGAGAACAGCCGGCCGGCGGCCGCGGGCGCGGCGACGACCAGGACGTTCTTGACCCACTGCTTGGGGCGTGCGGTCCTCAGCAGGCCGCCGAGGATGCTGCCCTTGGGCTGCGGCTCGGGCCGGCGGTGGGGTGTGCGCTGACCGTGCAGCGCCGTGTCGCGGGTGCGTGCGCCGCCGGTGAGGGGAGCTGTCTCAGTCATGCGTGCCTCCCCGCATCCAGCGCGCCCCGACGCAGGCCGTGAGCGCCCCGAGGAGGGCGCCCGCCGCCACGTCCGTGGGGTAGTGCACGCCGACGACCAGACGGGAGAGGCACACCGCGGCGGCGAGCGGCGGGATCGCGTACGCCCCGAGCGCGCCGTAGGCGACGGCGGCGGCCACCGCGGAGCTCGCGTGCGAGCTGGGGAAGGAGTGCCGGCCGACGGTGCGCACGAGCGGTTCGACGTGCGCCGGGCGGGGGCGGCGCACCACCCTTTTCACCCCCATGCTGGCGGCGTGCGCGCCCGCGGTGAGCGCCGTGCCGCGCAACCAGGCGCCGCGCCGCGCGCCGTCCACGGCGGCCCCTGTGAGGCCCGCCGCGAGCCAGACCGCGCCGTGCTCGCCGGCCCACGACAGGGCGCGCGCGGCGGCTGCCACGCGCGGGTCGCCGCCGCGGGCGCGGAGCGCCGAGAGCATCCGGTGGTCCAGGCCGGGGGGTGCGCCGGGTGCGCCGAGACCGTCGGGGTGGTCGAGGTCGTGGGGCTCGTCCGTGTGGTCCAGGTGGTCCATGGGGCATCACTGTTCACGCCGACCCGGCCGGAACTCCGTCAATATTGAGCGACATCCCATTAATCACCCATTTCGGGGAGAGAATCCATGTTTCTGAACTAATCGGTCACATAGGGGCGATACGGTCACCGGCATGTCTGTCGACACCGTTCCCGTCACCGGTTGGGGCCGCACCGCGCCCACCGCGGCCCGTCTGATCCGCCCACGGACGTACGAGGAGGCCGCGGCCGCCGTCCGGGAGTGCGGGGCCCGCGGGGGCATCGCCAGAGGCCTGGGGCGGGCGTACGGGGACGCGGCGCAGAACGCCGGCGGCGCCGTCCTCGACATGACGGCACTGGACCGGATCCACGCCATCGACGCCGACGGCGGGACCGTGCTGTGCGACGCGGGCGTCTCCCTGCACCGCCTGATGGAGGTGCTGCTGCCGCTCGGCTGGTTCGTGCCGGTGACGCCCGGCACCCGGTACGTGACCGTCGGCGGCGCGATCGGCGCGGACATCCACGGCAAGAACCACCACGTCTCCGGCTCCTTCGCCCGGCACGTGCTGTCCTTCGAACTCCTCACCGCCGACGGCACGGTCCGCACGGTGGGCCCCGGCACCCCGCTGTTCGACGCGACCGCCGGCGGCATGGGCCTGACCGGCGTGATCCTGACCGCGACCGTCCGGCTGCTGCCCGTGGAGACGTCCCTGATGACGGTCGACACCGAGCGCGCGGCGGACCTCGACGACCTGATGGCCCGGCTGACCGCCACCGACCACCGCTACCGCTACTCCGTCGCGTGGATCGACCTGCTCGCGCGCGGCGCGGCGACCGGCCGCGCGGTCCTCACCCGCGGCGACCACGCGCCGCTGGACGCGCTGCCCGCCCGCGCGCGCAGCGCCCCGCTCGTCTTCCGCACCCCGCGCTTCCCGGCCGCGCCCGCCTTCCTGCCGGAGGGGCTGCTCAGCCGCACCACCGTGGGCCTGTTCAACGAGCTGTGGTACCGCAGGGCGCCCCGCGCGCGCACCGGCGAGCTGCAGCGGATCTCCACCTTCTTCCACCCCCTCGACGGGGTCCCGCACTGGAACCGGATCTACGGCCGCGGCGGCTTCGTGCAGTACCAGTTCGTCGTCGGCCACGGCCGGGAGGACGCCCTGCGCTCCGTCGTGCGGCGCATCTCCGAACGCCGCTGCCCGTCCTTCCTGGCCGTCCTCAAGCGGTTCGGCGAGGCCGACCCGGGCTGGCTGTCCTTCCCGGTGCCCGGCTGGACGCTCGCCCTGGACGTCCCGGCGAACCTGCCCGGTCTCGGCGCGTTCCTCGACGAGCTGGACGAGGAGGTGGCCGCGGCCGGCGGGCGCGTCTACCTCGCCAAGGACTCCCGGCTGCGGCCCGAACTGCTCGCCGCGATGTATCCGCGCCTCGACGACTTCCGGTCCCTGCGCGCGGAGCTGGACCCGCGCGGGGTGTTCACCTCCGACCTCTCCCGCCGCCTCACCCTCTAGGAGCTGCTGTCGTGAAGGACGCTTTCGGCATCCCCCAGTCCCTGCTGGTCCTCGGCGGTACGTCCGACATCGGGCTCGCCACCGCGCGCCGCCTGATCGCGCGCCGCACCCGCACCGTGTGGCTGGCCGGACGCCCGTCGCCCGCGCTGGACCGGGCGGCGGACGGTCTGCGCGCGCTGGGCGCGGACGTGCGCACCGTCGCCTTCGACGCGCTCGACCCCGACTCCCACGAGACCGTGCTCGGCAAGGTCTTCGCCGAGGGCGACATCGACATGGTGCTGCTGGCCTTCGGGATCCTCGGCGACCAGGCGCACGACGAGCGCGACCCGGCCTCCGCGGTGCGCGTGGCGCAGACCAACTACACCGGCGCGGTGTCGGCGGGCCTGGTCGGCGCACGCGCCCTGCAGGCGCAGGGCCACGGCTCCCTGGTGGTGCTGTCCTCCGTCGCCGGGGAGCGGGCCCGCCGCGCCAACTTCATCTACGGCTCCAGCAAGGCGGGCCTGGACGCCTTCGCGCAGGGCCTGGGCGACGCGCTGCACGGCACCGGCGTGCACGTGATGGTCGTACGCCCCGGGTTCGTACGGTCGAAGATGACCGCGGGTCTCGCCGAGGCGCCGCTCGCGACCACGCCCCAGGCGGTCGCCGCGGCCGTCGAACTGGGCCTCAGGCGGCGCTCGGAGACGGTGTGGGTGCCGGGGACCCTCCGGGTGGTGATGTCGGCGCTGCGGCACGTGCCGCGGGCGGTGTTCCGGCGGCTGCCCGTCTAGGGCCGGTCCGGGACCGCGGTCGCCGGTGGTCGCCGCGGCCAGCGGGTCGGCCGGGGCCCGTGCGGTCGCCGCGGCTAGCGGGTGGGCAGGGGGCCGTGCTCCACGTGGCCCGCCTGCGGGGGCACCACCGCGCCCTTGAAGGCGTACTCGCGCAGCTTGCGCCACACGCCGTCCGCGCCCTGCTCGTACAGCGCGAACCCGGTGCACGGCCAGGCGGCCTCGTAGTCGGCGAGTTCCTCGAAGGCGCGGTCCATCGACGCGTCGTCGATGCCGTGCGCCACGGTGACATGGGGGTGGTAGGGGAACTGGAGTTCCCGCGCCACGGGGCCGGAGGCGTCCCGGACCTGCTTCTGCAGCCAGGCGCACGCCTCGGCGCCCTCGGCGACCCGCACGTACACCACCGGCGACAGCGGCCGGAAGGTGCCGGTGCCGGACAGCCGCATCGGGAACGGCCGGCCGGCCGCGGCGACCTCGGTCAGGTGCGCCTCTATGGCGGGCAGCGCGCCGCTGTCGACCTCGGTCGGCGGCAGCAGCGTGACGTGCGTGGGGATGCCGTGAGCCGCGGCGTCGCCGAAGCCCGCGCGCAGCTGTTGGAGCAGGCTGCCGTGAGGCTCCGGGACCGCGATCGACACACCGATCGTTACGGTCCCCACGTCGTCTCCTGTCGTCGTGACGGGTTGGTGTCTGAAGCCGTCCGGTTATCGACTGTACGGCCACCGCCGGGGTGCGGGCAGGCGCAACCGGAGTGATGTGCGGCGCTCTGTCGCGTGCCGCGCGCGCGGTGGTGCGCGTCAGTGCTTGGCGGGCAGGAAGCCCACCCGGTCGTACGCCTGGGCGAGCGTCTCCGCGGCGACCGTGCGCGCCTTGTCCGCACCCTTGGCCAGGATCGAGTCCAGCGTCTCCGGGTCGTCCAGGTACTGCTGGGTGCGCTCCCGGAACGGCGTCACGAACTCGACCATGACCTCGGCGAGGTCCGTCTTGAGCGCACCGTAGCCCTTGCCCTCGTACTTCTGCTCCAGTTCGGTGATTCCCGCCCCGGTGAGCGTCGAGTAGATGGTGAGCAGGTTGCTGACGCCGGGCTTGTCCTCGGTGTCGTAGCGCACGACGGTGCCGGTGTCGGTGACGGCGCTCTTGACCTTCTTGGCGGTGGCCTTCGGCTCGTCCAGGAGGTTGATCAGACCCTTCGGCGTGGACGCCGACTTGCTCATCTTGATCGACGGGTCCTGGAGGTCGTAGATCTTCGCCGTCTCCTTGAGGATGTACGGCTTGGGGATGGTGAAGGTGTCGCCGAAGCGGCCGTTGAAGCGCTCGGCGAGGTCGCGGGTCAGCTCGATGTGCTGGCGCTGGTCCTCGCCGACCGGCACCTCGTGGGCCTGGTACAGCAGGATGTCCGCGACCTGGAGGATCGGGTACGTGAACAGGCCGACGGACGCGCGCTCGGCGCCGTGCCGGGCGGACTTGTCCTTGAACTGGGTCATGCGGGACGCCTCGCCGAAGCCGGTGAGGCAGTTCATGACCCAGGCGAGCTGGGCGTGCTCGGGGACATGGCTCTGGACGAAGAGGGTGCAGCGCTCCGGGTCCAGGCCGGCGGCCAGCAACTGCGCGGCGGCCAGGCGCGTGTTGGCGCGCAGCTCGGCCGGGTCCTGCGGAATCGTGATCGCGTGCAGGTCGACGACCATGTAGAACGCGTCGTGGGTCTCCTGCAGGTCCACCCACTGGCGGACGGCGCCGAGGTAGTTGCCGAGGTGGAAGGAGCCTGCGGTGGGCTGGATTCCGGAGAGCACGCGGGGTCGGTCAGAAGCCATGTTCACCATTCTCTCAGGTACCGGGGGGTAATCCGGAACCGGCCGGAAACAGGTGTGATCCGATTCCTTCCCGACGGTGTGACAGCTCCTCCCCGGCCGCGTGACGACGGCGGCCCGGCACAGGGCCGGGCCGTCGTCGAGCGGGTCACACTGTCGGGCGTCAGCCCAGGTCGATCTCCGGGTAGAGCGGGAAGCCGGCCACGAGGTCGGTGGCGCGCTGGGAGATCTCCTCCGCGACCTTCCCGTCGAGGACGTGGGCGGCCTTGGACGGGGCGCCGGACTTGGTGGTGCCGGGCTCGGTCGTGGTCAGGACCCGGTCGATGAGGCCGGCTACCTCGTCCATCTCGGCGGTGCCCAGGCCGCGCGTGGTCAGGGCCGGGGTGCCGACGCGGATGCCGGAGGTGTACCAGGCGCCGTTGGGGTCGGCCGGGATGGCGTTGCGGTTGGTGACGATGCCGGAGTCGAGCAGCGCGGCCTCGGCCTGGCGGCCGGTGAGGCCGTAGGAGGTGGCGACGTCGATCAGGTTGAGGTGGTTGTCGGTGCCGCCGGTGACGAGGGTGGCGCCGCGGCGCGTCAGGCCCTCGGCGAGGGCGCGGGAGTTGTCGACGATGCGCCGGGCGTAGTCCTGGAAGGCGGGCTGCCGGGCCTCGGCGAGCGCGACCGCCTTGGCGGCCATGACGTGCGGGAGCGGGCCGCCCAGCACCATCGGGCAGCCGCGGTCGACCTGGTCCTTGAGCGAGTCGTCGCACAGGACCATGCCGCCGCGCGGGCCGCGCAGCGACTTGTGCGTGGTGGTGGTGACGATCTGGGCGTGCGGGACCGGGTCGAAGTCGCCGGTGAGGACCTTGCCGGCGACCAGGCCGGCGAAGTGGGCCATGTCGACCATGAGCGTGGCGCCGACCTCGTCGGCGATCTCGCGCATGATCCGGAAGTTCACCAGGCGCGGGTAGGCGGAGTAGCCGGCCACGATGATCAGCGGCTTGAACTCGCGGGCCTGGGCGCGCAGGGCGTCGTAGTCGATGAGGCCGGTCGCCGGGTCGGTGCCGTAGGAGCGCTGGTCGAACATCTTGCCGGAGATGTTCGGGCGGAAGCCGTGGGTGAGGTGGCCGCCGGCGTCCAGGGACATGCCGAGCATGCGCTGGTTGCCGAAGGCCTGGCGCAGCTCGGCCCAGTCGGCCTCGGAGAGGTCGTTGATCTGGCGGACGCCGGTCTTCTGCAGGAACGGGACCTCGACCCGGTCGGCGAGGACGGCCCAGAAGGCGACCAGGTTGGCGTCGATGCCGGAGTGCGGCTGGACGTAGGCGTGGCGGGCGCCGAACAGCTCGCGGGCGTGCTCGGCGGCCAGCGACTCGACCGTGTCGACGTTGCGGCAGCCGGCGTAGAAGCGGCGGCCGACGGTGCCCTCGGCGTACTTGTCGCTGAACCAGTTGCCCATCGCCAGCAGGGTGGCCGGGGAGGCGTAGTTCTCGGAGGCGATCAGCTTGAGCATCTCGCGCTGGTCGGCGACTTCCTGGCCGATGGCGTCGGCCACACGGGGCTCCACGGCGCGGATGACGTCGAGGGCGGCGCGGAAGGCGGTGGACTCGGTGGAGAGGGGCGCAGAGTTGTCGGGCATGAGGACCTCCGGACGTGGCGTTCGGCGTTCACGGTACGGCCCAGGCGCACGGCACACATGTTCTGCTCGGGCCGCTTCCCGATGGTCGGTCCCATCCTCGGACCCTGCGACGGGGGTCCAGCGCGCCAGTCACGGCCCGCCGGTCAGCCTACCGGGCGGGCCGGACGGCCCAGGCGCGGCGTCCAGCATGCGAGCGACGATGGGACCGGATCATCTCCTCGGATTCTCCTCCCCCGGGAGCTGCCGTGACCGCCACGCGAGACCTGATCGCCGCCGCCGACGCGCACAGCGCGCACAACTATCACCCGCTGCCCGTGGTGGTCGCCACCGCCGAGGGCTCCTGGGTGACGGACGTGGAGGGGCGGCGGTATCTCGACCTGCTGGCCGGCTACTCCGCGCTCAACTTCGGTCACCGCCACCCGCGGCTGGTGCGGGCGGCGAAGGCGCAGCTGGACCGGGTGACGCTGACGTCGCGGGCGTTCCACCACGACCGGTTCGCGGCCTTCTGCGAGCAGCTCGCGGAGCTGTGCGGGATGGAGATGGTGCTGCCGATGAACACCGGCGCGGAGGCGGTGGAGACCGCGGTGAAGACGGCCCGCAAGTGGGGCTACCGGGTCAAGGGGGTGCCCGCGCAGACGGCGAAGATCGTGGTGGCGGGGAACAACTTCCACGGCCGTACGACGACGCTGATCAGCTTCTCCACCGACCCGGAGGCGCGGGCGGACTACGGGCCGTACACGCCGGGCTTCGAGATCGTGCCGTTCGGGGACCTGACGGCGATGCGGGGCGCGCTGACGGAGAACACGGTGGCCGTGCTGCTGGAGCCGGTGCAGGGCGAGGCGGGGGTGATCGTGCCGCCGGCCGGATACCTGCCGGGGGTGCGGGAGCTGACCCGGGAGCGGAACGTGCTGTTCGTCGCCGACGAGATCCAGTCGGGGCTGGGGCGGACGGGGCGGACCTTCGCGTGCGAGCACGAGGGCGTCGTGCCGGACGTGTACGTGCTCGGCAAGGCGCTCGGCGGCGGGGTGGTGCCGGTGTCGGCGGTGGTGTCGTCGGCCGAGGTGCTCGGGGTGTTCCGGCCCGGGGAGCACGGGTCGACGTTCGGCGGGAACCCGCTGGCGTGCGCGGTGGCGCTGGAGGTGATCGCGATGCTGCGCACCGGCGAGTTCCAGGCGCGGGCGGCGGAGCTGGGCGGACGTCTGCTGCGGGAGCTGGACGCACTGAAGGGCACGGGCCGGGTGACGGCGGTGCGGGGGCGGGGACTGTGGGCGGGCGTCGACGTGGCCCCGGCCTGCGGGACCGGCCGTGAGGTGTCCGAGCGGCTCCTGGAGCGGGGAGTGCTGGTGAAGGACACCCACGGCGCGACGATCCGGATCGCGCCGCCGCTGGTGATCGCCGAGGAGGACCTGGACTGGGCGCTGGGCCGGCTGCGGGAAGTACTGGGGCTGTAGTCAGAGGATGACGTGCGGCAGGAAGCGGGCGTACTCGTCCGTGACCGGGCCGGCGGACTCGCGGATGCCGAGGCCCGCCGACTCGTCCTCGACGACCCACGCGCCCAGCACCACGCGGTTGCCGTCGAAGGACGGCAGCGGTGCCAGCTCCTGGTAGCAGCAGGGCTCCTCGCGGATCACCGGGTCGGCGCCGGGTTCGTGCAGGGTGATGCCGGCTCCCTCGCGGCCCAGCAGCGGCTTGGCGGCCCAGCCCGTGGTGTGGGCCAGCTCGCGCGGGCCGTCGAGGTGGGCGGCCAGCAGGTTGGGGTGGCCCGGGTACAGCTCCCACAGGATCGCCAGCAGCGCCTTGTTGCTCAGCAGCATCTTCCAGGCGGGCTCGATCCACAGGGTGGTGCCGGTGCCCCCGCCGTTGTCGAGGGTGTCCAGGACATGGCCGCCGAAGCGGTCGGTGGTGAGCCACTCCCAGGGGTAGAGCTTGAAGCAACTGCGGATGAAGCGGAGCCGGTTGTCGACGAAGCGGCCGGACAGCGAGTCGAAGCCGATCTCCTCCATGGAGATCCAGTCGGTGTCGAGGCCGGCCTGCTCGGCGGTCTCCTTCAGGTAGGCGACCGTCATCAGGTCCTCGCCGAGTTCGTCGGCCGAGGAGTGCGCGAAGTGCAGCGGGCTGCCGGGCGGCAGCAGGGGCGCCTGCCTCTTCCAGGCGGCGACCAGGCGTTCGTGCAGGGAGTTCCACTGGTCGGCGCCGGGGAAGCGGTCCCGCATCCAGAACCACTGGGGCGAGGCCGCCTCCACCAGCGAGGTGGGGGTGTCGGCGTTGTACTCCAGCAGCTTGGCCGGGCCGGCGCCGTCGTAGCGCAGGTCGAACCGGGCGTAGACGGAGGGGAGTTCGGCCCTCCGGTGCCAGGACTCGGCGACCGCCCGGGCGACGCGCGGGTCGGTGATGCCGAGGTCGGCGAAGCGTCCGGCGGCGACGATGTGACCGGCCGCGGCGAGGCACATGCGGTGCAGTTCCTCGACCGTCTCCTCCAGGACCTCGACCTCGGGGAGGGTGAAGGAGTAGTAGGCGCTCTCGTCCCAGTAGGGGCGCAGCGAGCCGTCGGGGTGGCGGGTCAGCGGGTAGACGAGCCCCTGCTCCTCCACCGTGCGCTGCCAGTCGGGGCGCGGGGTGATCGTGTGTCTCTGCACGGGTGTTCAGCCGCCCGAGCTGCCCTTGCCGCCGCCGAAGCCGCCGCGGTCGACGCCGCCGTGGCTGCCTCCGTGGCTGCCGCCGCTCGAACTGCCGCCGCCCTTGCCCGGCTTGGTGAAGGAGCCGCCCTCGACCCAGCCGCCCTTCTTCTTCCCGCCGTAGTACCAGACGCCGTTGGCGTAGGACTTGGTGGAGGAGCAGTTCTTGTCGGCGACGACCTTGTAGCCCTTGGCGAGGGTGTAGCTGTCGCGGTCGACGCAGCGTTTGTCGGGGTCGGAGGAACAGGCGGTGAGGGCCGCCGCGAGCAGTCCCATGCCGCCGAGCACGACCGTGCCCGAACGGAGTTGTCTTCGTGCGTCCGCCATGGTGCGTCCCCCTGGTGTTGCCCTGATGTCCGGCGGACAGCCTAGAGACCGGCCGGCCGGGGCGCGAGGGCGGGGCCGTGCCCTTTCTACGGCAGCACCCGGCACAGTGCCTCCAGCGTCCCGCTCCACCCGTGCTCCGGCGGTGTCCCGTAGCCCACGACCAGCGCGTCCAGGGGCGCCGCGACCGCGTCGGCGTGGCGGAAGCGGGACAGGCCCTGCAGTGAGAGGCCCTGCCAGGCGGCCGCCTGCACCACCGGCCGCTCGGTGCCGGGCGGGAGGCGCAGGACGGCGTGCAGGCCGACCGCTATGCCGGTGACCCGCACGTCCGGGGCGCGCGCGGCGAGGGCCGCGACCAGGGCGTCCCGGCGGCGCCGGTAGCGCAGCCGGGACGCGCGGACGTGGCGGTCGTAGGCGCCGGAGGTGATGAAGTCGGCCAGGGTCAACTGGTCAAGCACGCCACAGGTGTCGGTACCGCCCTTCGCCGACGCCGCCTCCCCGGCGAGGCCCGGTGGCAGCGCCATCCAGGCCAGCCGCAGGCCGGGGGCGAGGGACTTGCTGGCGGTGCCGAGGTAGACGACGCGGTCGGGGTCGAGGCCCTGGAGGGCGCCGACGGGCTGGCGGTCGTAGCGGAACTCGCCGTCGTAGTCGTCCTCCAGGACCAGGCCGCCGGTGCGCCGCGCCCAGTCCAGGACGGCGGCCCGGCGGTCCCGGTGCAGCGGCACACCCATCGGGAACTGGTGGGCGGGGGTGAGCAGGACGGCGTCGGCGTCCGTCAACGCCGTGGGGTCGGTGCCCAGTTCGTCGAAGGGCAGCGGCGCGGTGCGCAGTCCGGCCGCTTCGAGCAGGCTCCAGCTCGGCGGCAGTCCGTACGACTCAACGGCGACCGTCCGCGCCCCGCGCGCCGGCAGCACCGTGCCGAGGATGCGCAGGGCGTGCACGAACCCGGAGCACACCAGGATCCGGTCGGGGTCGGTGCGCACGCCGCGCGACCGGGCGAGGTAGCCGGCCAGCGCGGTGCGCAGTTCGGCGCGGCCGCGCGGGTCGCCGTAGCCGAGGGCGTGGTACGGGACCGCGTTCAGCGCCCGGCGGGCGGACCTGAGCCACTCCGCGCGCGGGAACGCGGACAGGTCGGGGCTGCCGGGGCGCAGGTCGAAGGCGGGGCGGTCGCGGTCGCCGGCCTGCGGACGCGGCGCCGGGCCGGGCCGTCCGTCGTCCCGCTGCCGCGCGGGCGTGGACGGCACCCCCGGGGCGACCCGGGTGCCGGAGCCCTGCCGGGCGGTCAGCCAGCCCTCGGCCACCAGGTCGGCGTACGCGCCGGCCACCGTGTTGCGGGCGATGCCCAGGTCGGCGGCGAGCGCGCGGGAGGACGGCAGCCGGGTGCCGGGGGCCAGCCGGCCGGTGCGCACGGCCTCGCGCAGCGCGTCGGTCAGGCCCTTGCGGGGGTGCGGGCCGGCCGGTTCCAGGTGCAGGTCGACACCCGGAGTGGCCCAAGGTTTCGCCATGGAAGTGGACCATACTCCTGGGCTGCCTCGCTCCTAGGGTCGAGACATGACCACAGAGGAAACCGCCGCTCGGTACGCCCCCGAGCACACCCCGCGCCTGCGCTGGGCGCAGCACGCGCCCGAGGTCTACAAGGCGATGGTCCGGCTGGACGCGGCCGCCCGGCAGGGCCTGGACCCCGCCCTGTACGAGCTGGTGAAGATCCGCGCCTCGCAGATCAACCACTGCGCGTTCTGCCTCGACATGCACACCAAGGACGCGCTCGCCGCGGGTGAGAGCGTGGAGCGGATCGTCCAGCTCAGCGCGTGGGAGGAGTCGCGGCACTTCTACACGGAGAAGGAGCTCGCGGCGATCGAGCTGACCGAGGCGATCACGGTGCTGACGGACGGTTTCGTGCCGGACGAGGTGTACGACCGCGCGGCCGAGCACTTCGAGGAGGCCGAGCTGGCGCAGCTGATCGCCGCGATCACGGTGATCAACGCCTGGAACCGGTTCGGGGTGACCACCCGCATGGTTCCGGGCCACTACCGTCCGGGGCAGCACAAGTGAGCCGTACCAGACTCCTGGACCGCGAGGTCGCCGGGGCGATGTCCGCGCTCAGCGCCGCCGCGAAGCACGGGCTCGGCGACCCCGCGCTCGCCGAGCTGGTGGTGATCCGGGCCTCGCAGATCAACCGCTGCGCGTTCTGCCTCGACATGCATCTGGCGATCGCCCGCAAGCACGGCGTGAGCGAGAAGCAGCTCGATCTGCTGAGCGCCTGGGAGGAGGCCGGGGACGACGTCTTCGACGCGCGGGAGCGGGCCGCGCTCGCGCTGACGGAGGCGGTGACCGTGCTGACCGGTGGTGTCTCCGGAACGGAACCGCAGGGGAGTTTCGTTCCGGACGAGGTGTACGCGGACGCCGCCGGGCACTTCGACGACGTACGCCTCGCCCACCTCATCGCGCTGATCACCGCCATCAACAGCTGGAACCGGGTGATGGTCAGCCGCCGCGTCGAGCCCGGGGAGTACACACCGTGAACACCCACGACAAGGCCGGCGTCTTCCGCGCCCTGCACCGCCGCCGGGATCCCGCGGACCCGCTGGTGCTGCCCGGCCCCTGGGACGCGGCCAGCGCCCGGGCGTGCGCCGACGCGGGGTTCCCGGCGCTGGCGATCCCCAGCGCCGGGGTCGCGGCGTCGCTCGGCTACCGGGACGGGCAGACCCCCGCCGACGAGATGTTCGCGGCGGTGGCCCGGATCGTGCGGGCCGTGGACGTGCCGGTGTCGGCGGACGTCGAGGGCGGGTACGGGCTGGCGCCGAAGGAGCTGGTGGAACGGCTGCTGGAGGCCGGGGCCGTCGGCTGCAACCTGGAGGACTCCGCGGGCGGCGTGCTGAAGGACCCGCGGGAGCACGCCGAGTGGCTGGCCGAGGTGCGGTACGCGGCCGGCGGCGACCTGTTCGTCAACGCCCGCGTGGACACCTTCCTGCGCGGCGAGAACGATCCCGAACGGGCCATCGAGCGGGCCGCGTCGTACGTCGCCGCGGGCGCCGACTGTGTGTATCCCATCGGCGCGCCGGTGAAGGTGCTGCCGCTGCTGCGGTCCGGGATCCAGGGCCCGCTGAACGTGTTCGCGCGGCTGGACGGCGAGGGCCCCTCGCCCACCGAACTCGGTGAACTCGGGGCCACCCGCGTCACGTTCGGGCCGGAGCTGCAGCGCCGGGCGACGGCCGCGGTCGGGGAGATCGCCGCCCGGATCGCCCGCTGAGAGGTCCGCGGCCGTACGGCCCGCCCGGGGTCAGGACAGCCACGCCTTCCAGGTGGAGGCGTGGCCGTCCACCCACTTCTTCGCCGCCTGCTCGGGTGTGAGCTTCCGGTCGGCGATCAGCAGGGAGACCTCGTTCTGGTCCTCGGTGGTCCACTTGAACTTCTTCAGGAAGGCCGCCGCCCTGCCGCCGGACTTCGCGAAGTCCGCGTTGAGGTACTTCTGCAGCGGGGTGTGCGGATAGGCGCAGGCGACCTTCGCCGGGTCCGCGTCGCAGCCGTCCTGGTACGGCGGGAGTTTCACCTCGGTCATGGGGACCTTCTCGAACAGCCACTGCGGCGAGTACCAGTACGTGAGGAACGGCTTGTGTTCCTTGGCGAACTGCCGTATCTGGGTGATCTGCGCGGCCTCCGAGCCGGCGAACACCACCTGGTAGTCCAGCTTCAGGTTCTTCACCAGCGCCTTGTCGTTGGTGACGTAGGACGGGGAGCCGTCCATCAGCTGGCCCTTGCCGCCGCTCTCCGCGGTGCGGAAGAGGGAGGCGTACTTGTCGAGGTTCTTCCAGTCCGTGATGTCGGGGTGCTTCTCGGCCAGGTAGGTGGGCACGAACCAGCCGATGTGCCCGGTCACCCCGAGGTCGCCGCCGCGGGCGATGGTCTTCTTCTCGTCGATGTACCGCTTCTCCTGGTCGGGGTGGCCCCAGTCCTCCAGGATCGCGTCGACCCGGCCCTGGCTGAGCGCGTCCCAGGCGGGGATCTCGTCGACCTGGACGGTGTCGACGCGGTAGCCGAGCTCGTGCTCCAGCAGGTACTCGGCGACGGCCACGTCGGCCTGCGCGCCGACCCAGGACTGCACGGAGAGGGTCACCGTCCTGGCGCCCCGGGCGCCCGCGAACGGGGACGCCTGCCTGGTCATGTCGGCGGCGCCGCAGGCGGTGAGGAGGGAGAGCGCGGCGGCCGCGGCGGCGAGGGCGGAAGCCCTGCGGTTCGGTGCCATGTCACGCACCGCCCTTCTCGTGACGCTCCACCGGCTGCGTCACCCGGTCAAGGACCAGCCCCAGGCACACGATCGCCGCGCCCGCCACCAGCCCGGTGGCCAGGTCGCCCTGGGCCAGCCCGAACACCACCTCGTAGCCGAGCGCGCCGCCGCCGACCAGGCCGCCGATGATGACCACGGCCAGCACCAGGACCACACCCTGGTTGACGGCGAGCAGCAACGACCGCCGGGCGAGCGGGAGCTGGACCTGGCGCAGCTGCTGCCCCGGCGTCGCGCCGAGCGAGCGGGCCGACTCCAGCGCGGCCGGGTCGACCTGGCGCAGGCCCTGCGCGGTGATCCGGACGACGGCCGGCAGGGCGTAGACGACGGCCGCCGCGACGGCGGGGGCGCGGCCCACACCGAACAGCGCCACGACCGGGATCAGGTACACGAACTGCGGCAGCGTCTGCAGGACGTCCAGGACCGGCCGGAGCAGCCGGTCGAAGCGGGCGCTGCGGGCCGCGGCGACACCGGTCGCCACCCCGAGGACGAGGGTGACGGCGACGGCCGCGAGGACCTGGGAGAGGGTGTCCAGGGACGGCTTCCACACGCCCAGCACACCCGTCGCGGCCATCGCGAGGACGGCGGTGAGCGCGGTGCGCCAGGTGCCGGCCAGCCAGGCCAGGGCGGCGACCAGCAGCAGCACCGACCACCAGGGCAGCCACTGCAGGCCGCCGCGGACCGGGTCGAGGACCCAGGCGGTGAAGCGGCCCGCCCAGTCGGCGGTGCCGCCCACGACCGGCACACCCGAGTACAGGTGGGCGGTCATCCAGTCGACGGCCCGGTCCACGGGGCCGGCGATGTCGAGGGTCCAGGATCCGGGCCAGTCGAGCCGGCCCGCCAGACGTCCGGCGGCGGCGACCGCCACGACCGCGGCGGCCGCGTACGCCCACCGTGCCCGCCGGTGCGTCGTCGCGCCCGAGCCCGCCGCCGCACCG
This sequence comes from Streptomyces sp. NPDC031340, assembly GCF_055569945.1. Lineage (NCBI taxonomy): Bacteria > Bacillati > Actinomycetota > Actinomycetes > Kitasatosporales > Streptomycetaceae > Streptomyces > Streptomyces sp. NPDC031340. The sequence continues at coordinate 78,143 of NZ_JBVIIE010000026.1, read as the reverse complement.
GCGGCGCCGGTCACCCTGTCCAGGACGACGGCGAGCAGCACGATCGGGATGCCGGCCGCCAGCGCCGCGCCCACGTCGACCGAGGCGAGCGCCTGGTAGACACGGTCACCGAGGCCGCCGGCGCCGATGACCGAGGCGATGACGGCCATGGACAGCGCCATCATGATCGTCTGGTTGACGCCGAGCAGGAGTTCCTTGCGGGCCAGCGGAAGGCGCGCGGTGAGCAGCCGCTGGCGGGCGGTGGCGCCGAGCGACTCGACGGCCTCCAGCACCTCCTTGTCGGCGCCGCGCAGCCCGAGGGCGGTGAGCCGGGCCATCGGCGGGGCGGCGTAGACGACGGTGGCGAGGACCGCGGCGGGCACGCCGATGCCGAAGACCAGCACGACGGGGAGCAGGTAGGCGAAGGCGGGCAGCACCTGCATGGTGTCCAGGACCGGGCGCAACGCGCGGTCGAGCCGGTCGGACAGTCCGGCGCCGAGGCCGAGCAGGGCGCCGACGACGACCGACGCCAGGACGGCCACGGTCATCAGCGCGAGGGTCTGCATGGCCGGCACCCACATGCCGAGCAGTCCGCAGGCGAGGAACGCGGCGGCCGTGCCGAGGGCGAGCCGGACGTCGGCCACGCGCCGGGCGAGGAGCGCGCCGGCGGCGGTGACGCCGGCCCAGCCCGCGCCGAGCAGCACCAGGTAGACGGCGCGTACCGAGACGACGACCGCGTTGCTGATGTGCCCGAAGAAGTACAGGAACAGCGGGTGGCTGTCGCGGTTGTCGACGATCCAGTCGCCGGCCGAGGTCAGCGGACCGGAGAGGTCGACGGTCAGGGCGTGCGGCCAGCCGTCACCGGCCCAGCGCGTGGCGGCGAGCGGCACGAGGACCGCAACGGCGAGCGCGAGCAGCAGGAGTTTCCGGACCGCGCGGTGCCTGAGCAGGCCTGCGGGGAGGACGCGGGGGGCGGATGCGGTGACCGTCGCCATCAGGCCGCCTCCCCGCGCGGCTCGGTCCCGGCCACGACGCCGAGGAGCCGTTCGTGGTCGACGACGCCCAGGCAGCGGCCGTCCTCGACGACGCAGGCGGGCGCGCCGCGGCGGGCGACGACCTTGATGGCGTCGGAGACCACCTCGTCGGGCGCGAGCGCGCCGGGGTGGCCGGGTCCGCCGCAGTCGCCGGGGCGCATGGCCGTGCGGACGGTCATGACCTGCTCGCGCGGAACGTCGCGGACGAAGGCGCGGACGTAGTCGTCGGCCGGCGAGCCGACGATCTCCTCCGGGGTGCCGAGCTGCACCACGCGGCCGTCGCGCATCAGGGCGATGCGGTCGCCCAGCTTCAGGGCCTCGCTCAGGTCGTGGGTGATGAAGACCATCGTGCGGCCCTCCTCGCGGTGCAGCCGGACCACCTCCTCCTGCATGTCGCGCCGGATCAGCGGGTCGAGCGCGCTGAACGGCTCGTCGAACAGCAGCACTTCGGGGTCGACCGCCAACGCCCTGGCCAGGCCGACGCGTTGCCGCTGGCCGCCGGACAGCTGGGCCGGCCGGCGCTGCTCCATGCCCTCCAGGCCGACCTTGGCGACGACCTTCTGTGCGCGGGAGCGGCGTTCGGCCCTGCCGACGCCCTGGATCTCCAGGCCGTAGGCCACGTTGTCGAGGACCGTGCGGTGCGGGAGCAGGCCGAAGTGCTGGAAGACCATCGCCGCGCGGTGGCGGCGCAGCTCGCGCAGGCGCGCGCGGTCCATGGCGCGTACGTCCTCGCCGTCGATGGCGATGCCGCCCGCGGTCGGCTCGATCAGCCGGGTCAGGCAGCGCACCAGCGTGGACTTGCCGGAGCCGGACAGGCCCATGACGACGAAGACCTCGCCCTTGCACACGTCGAAGGAGACGTCCCGGACGGCGGCCGTGCAGCCGGTGCGGGCGCGCAGCTCGGCGGGGTCCAGGCCGGCCAGATCGGCGTCGGCGGGGACGCGGTCCGCCTTGGGGCCGAACACCTTCCACAGGCCGTCCACGGAGAAGACGGGTGCGTTCATCGCGCGTCACCTCCGATCAGGTCGGCGGCCTTCTCACCGACCATGAGCACGGTGACCATCGGGTTCACGGCGGTCATGGCCGGGAAGACGGACGCGTCGGCGATCCGGATGCCGTCCAGGCCGCGGATCCGCAACTCAGGGTCGACGACCGCCAGTTCGTCGTCGGCGGCGCCCATCTTGCAGGTGCCGGCGGGGTGGTAGACGGTGTGCGCCGCCCTGCGGGCGTACTCGCTCAGCTCCTCGTCGCCGGTGACGTCGGGGCCGGGGCACACCTCGCGCCTGAGCCAGCCCGCGAGGGGTTCGGTCTTCGCGATCTCGCGGGCGATGCGGATGCCGTCGACGAGGGTCCGGGCGTCGTAGTCGTCCTCGTCGGTGAAGTAGCGGAAGTCCAGGGCGGGTTTGACGGACGGGTCGGCGCTGGTCAGACAGAGCCGGCCGCGGCTCCTGGGCTTGGGGATGTTCGGGGTCATCGACACGCCGAACTCGGGCCGCCGGTAGCCCAGTCGCTCCGGATTGTCGGTGAAGGGGATCTGGTAGAAGTGGAACATCAGGTCCGGGCCCCGGTGCGCGGGGTCGCGGCGCACGAACAGGCCCGCGTCGGAGTCCATCGCGGAGTTGTCCGGGATCGGGCCGTTCGTCTCCCAGACGATCACCGACTCGGGGTGGTCGAGCAGGTTCTCGCCGACACCGGGCAGGTCGTGCACGACGGGGATGCCGAGCGCCTCCAGGTCCCGGCGGGGGCCGATGCCCGAGTGCAGCAGCAGGCGCGGGGAGTCGACGGCGCCCGCGCACAGGACCACTTCGCGCCGGGCCCGGATCAGCGTCTCCGTGCCGTCCTTCGCGCGCACGTGCACGCCCTCGGCCCGTCCCGCGGCCACCTCCAGCCGGTGGGCCCAGGTCTCCAGCAGGATCGTCAGGTTGGGCCGCCGGTCCATCACCGGGTGCAGATAGGCCACCGACGCCGACGAGCGCTTGTTGTCCTCGGGGTGGTAGGCGAGGTCGAAGAAGCCGGCGCCCTCGTCGAACGGCCGCTTGTTGAAGCCCTCGACGCGCGGGACGCCGAGCGCCGCCCGCGCCGCGTCGACGAAGTCGCGGGCGATGGCGTTCCGGTCCTTCTCGTCGACCGGGACGATGTTGTTCTTCAGACGGGCGTAGTACGCCTCCATCGGCGCGGATCCCCAGCCCTTGGCGCCGGCCGCCTCCCACTCGTCCCAGTCGGAGGGCAGCGGCTTGAAGGCGATCAGGGTGTTGTGGGAGGAGCAGCCGCCCAGGACGCGGGCGCGGCTGTGCCGGATGTGGGAGTTGCCGCGGGGCTGCTCGGTGGTCGGGTAGTCGTAGTCCAGTTCGCCGCCGAGCAGGCCCATCCAGCGGCGCAGGGTCAGCACGTCGTCGCGGCCGACGTCGCTGGGTCCGCCCTCGATGACGGCGACGGTGACGCCGGGGTCCTCGGTGAGGCGGGAGGCGATGACGGAGCCCGCCGTGCCGCCGCCGATGACGACGTAGTCGTAGAGGTGGGTTTCTTCGGGCATTGAGGGGTACTCCAGGGTGGCTCGCGGGTGGGGGGACCGGCCGTGGTGGGGGGCGGTGTGGTGGGACCGGCCGTTGTGGCGACCGGCGTCGTGCGGTCGCGGCTGGGGGTGGACGTGGGGGTGGGAAGGATCAGCCGGTGAACCAGCGGACGGGCCGGGGGGCGAGGTTGTGGTAGACGTGCTTGGTCTCCCGGTACTCGGCGAGTCCGGCGGGGCCGAGTTCGCGGCCCACCCCGCTCCTGCCGAAGCCGCCCCACTCCGCCTGGGGGAGGTAGGGGTGGAAGTCGTTGATCCAGACGGTGCCGTGGCGCAGCCGGGCGGCGACCCTGCGCGCCTTGGCGAGGTCCGCGCTCCACACGGCGCCCGCGAGGCCGTACTCGGTGTCGTTGGCGAGGGCGACGGCCTCGTCCTCGGTGCGGAAGGTCTCCACGGTGAGGACCGGCCCGAAGACCTCCTCGCGCACGATCCGCATCTCGCGGTGGCACCCGTCGAGCACGGTCGGCTCGTAGAAGTACCCGCCGGCGGGGCGCACGTCGCCGGGGGCCGGACGGCGTCCGCCGGTGCGCAGCACCGCGCCCTCGGCGAGCGCGGCGGCGACGTGGTCCTCGACCTTGGCGCGCTGCTGCTCGGAGACCAGCGGCCCGCACTCGACGCCGTCCTCGGTGCCGCGGCCGAGCCGGATGCGGCCCGCCCGGCGGGCGAGTTCCGCGACGAAGCGCTCCCGGACGGACTCCTCGACGACGAGGCGGGAGCCGGCCGAGCAGACCTGGCCGCTGTGGATGAAGGCCGCGTTGAGGGCCTGGTCGACGGCGGTGTCGAAGCCCTCCTCGGTGGCGCAGGCGTCGGCGAAGACCACGTTGGGGTTCTTGCCGCCGAGTTCGAGGGCGACCTTCTTGACGGTCGGGGCGGCGGCCCGCGCCACCTTGACGCCGCTGGCCAGGCCGCCGGTGAAGGAGACCAGGTCGACGTCGGGGTGCTCGGCGAGGCGGGCGCCGACCGTGTGGCCAGGACCGGTGACGATGTTGGCGGCGCCGGCGGGCAGCCCCGCCTCGGCCAGCAGCTCGATCAGGGCGACGGTGGTCAGCGGGGTGATCTCGCTGGGCTTGACGACGAAGGTGTTCCCGGCCGCGAGGGCCGGTGCGATCTTCCAACTGGCCTGCAGCAGGGGGTAGTTCCAGGGCGTGATCAGCGCGCACACGCCGACCGGCTCGTGTCCGACGACGCTGTGGACGTCGGGCGACCCGGCATCGACGACCCGGCCTGGGGCCTCGGCGGCGATCAGGCCGGCGAAGTAGCGGAACGCGTCGGCGACGCAGTCGACGTCGACGCGGCCCTCCTCGACGGTCTTGCCGGTGTCCCGGCTCTCCAGCAGGCCGAGCCGTTCGCGGTCGCGTACGAGGAGATCGGCGACCCGGTGCAGCAGGGCGGCGCGCCCGGCGGCCGGGGTGCGCGGCCAGTCGCCGTGGTCGAAGGCGTCGCGGGCGGCGGCGACCGCGAGGTCGGCGTCCTTCTCGTCACCCTCCGCGACCACGGCGAACGCCCGGCCGTCGGCGGGGTCCAGGATCTCGCGGGCGGCGCCGGAGACGGCTTCCCGCCACTCCCCGGCCGCATGGATGGTGTGCTGCGGCTGCTGTCGTTGCCGTGTCTGCCGTGTCTGCCGTGCCTGATGTCCGGCCATGATCGGTGCGTTGCCTTCCGTTCCGGTTCAGCGCCCCGGTGAGGATGTGCGCCGTCCGGGGACCGGGAGCACATGCCCTCGGGTCCTTGATGCATGCGCGATCCATGGCCGAAAGTGCGCCGTGTCACGGAGCGTGCGGGCGAAAGGGGGGCGAACCGCGCGCCGAAGGCGTGACGCGCGCCACGCGGGCGATGCCGTGTCCGGTGGATGCCGCCTTCGCGCTCGCACAGGTGAGGGAGGGCGCGAACGGCGAAGGGCGGGCCGTCGTCCGGTCAGTCCGGCGCCGGGTCCGCGTCGCAGGTGGTGTACGGCGGGCAGAACCAGTCCAACGCCGTGGTGAGCACCTTCAGTTCGTCGTCGCGGCCGTCGGACTCGGGGCCGTAGGAGGCGATGGCGTAGATGTTGCCGTCCGGGGCGACGAAACGCTCGTCCAGGACGTGCCAGGTGCCGACGTCGGGCTCGCCCTTGATCCGGTCGGCCAGGTACTCCAGGCGCGAGCCGGTGAACTCGCCGTCGTCGAGGGTCTTCAGGTCCAGCTCCTGGAAACCCGCGGGCTTCGGGGTCCGGTCGGACAGGTACAGCTGGAAGGAGGCGGCCGGGGAGGTCTCCTGCACCTGGTACACCTGCAGCCGGTGCTCGCGGTCCGGGCTGCGGTAGTTGACCACGGCGATCCCGTAGAGGGAGGGCACGGTGCTGCGCTTCCACCCCTCGGGGACGGCGACCCGGAACCCCTCCTGGTCGTCGTACGACTCGTAGCCGGCGGGAGGCGCGGTGGCCGACGGGGAGGCGGACGCCGTGGCGGAGGGCGGTCCGGACTCCGCCGGTTCGGAGGGCGCGGGACCGGCGGACGTGCTCGCCGCGGCCCGCCCACGGCCCGGGTCGTCGTCGTTCCTGCCGACCACCAGGGTCAGTACGAGGCTCACGGCGACCCCGACGGCGGCGGCCCCGACGACCACGGACCACACCAGCCGCCGGGAGGACCGACCGGCCGGCGAGCCGGACGACAGCTCCACGGACGGCGGCCAGCCACCGGCACCGGCACCGGCACCGGCACCGGCACCGGGGTCACCGTACGGCCCGCCGCTGCCGGCGGTACCCGGCCCGTAGGTCGGCCAGTTGTGGGCGTCGGACGCCGTCGGTGGCGCCGCGGGCGCGGCCGGGCCGCCGTCCACCACGGTTCCGCCGGCGCCCGGCCCGTGCCACCCGTTGGCCGTGCCCCGGCCGTCCGAGGTCGCCGCGCCCTCCGCCGCCGCGTCCGGGGCGAACTCCGGCCGGGCCGGCGGAGGTGCCGTCGGCTGCGCCGTCGGAGGGCTTCCCGGGTCGCCGTCCTCCCAGCGTTGGGTGTCCTCGTTCCAGTACCGTCCCCCGCTCATGGTGTTCCTCTCACATCCCCAGCAGACCGGCCACGGCCCCGGCCGAGGCGAGGACGCTCAGCAGCGCCTGGGAGTCGGCGAGGAGGGCGCGCAGGCGCTCCCGGCGGGTGGGGTCCGCCTGCCCGGTGCGGGTGAGCTGGGCCTCGGTGTCGGCGAGCGCCTCGTCCAGCGCGGCCGTCTGCTCGGTGGAGCGCACCCGCTCCAGGTCGGCGCGCAGTTCGCGCACCGCTTTCAGCAGCGCCTCGGCGTCCTCGTCGGCCACCGGGCCCGGCCCGTGCCGGTGGTGGCTCTCGGCGTGCGCGTGGCTGCCGACGGCGAAGGTGCTGTGCGAGACGTCGCCGAAGCTGACGGTGGGTTCCTCACTGGCCATTGCTGTCGGCTCCTTTCTACGGGGCGGTGCCGCCCGAGACACTGGATGCGGCGGAGGCGCTGGATGCGGTGGATGCGGTGGCGTGGCTGCCGACGGCGAAGGTGGAGTTGTCCACCCGGCCGATGTTCACGTCGCCGTTGCTGATGTTGACGACCTTCTGGACGAACTCGCCGGTCTCGTAACCGCATTCGGCCAGCGCGGCCCGTACCCCGTTCGCCACCCGGTCCTGCACACTGCGCAGGTAGCGGGCGACGTCCATGTCCTGGAAGAGGGAGCCGGCCGGGGCCGAGCCCAGCTCGCGCACCGACAGCGCGGGACCGTCGGGCAGGGCGCCCGCGTAGCCGCCGGTCAGCAGCCGCCACGCGTAGACCAGGCCGCGGCCGAGCTGGGCCAATGAACGGCCGGCGGACGCGGGCACCGGCACGATCGCCCCGGCGGCCTTGCCGAGCGCGTTGTTGTTGCGGAACCGGTGCGCCGAACGGTCGGCGTCCTTGAAGTCCTGGCGGACCGGGGCCAGCACGTGCGGGGCGATCTCCAGCATGAGCATGCGGCCCTGGGTGTGGATGCGCACGAACACGGTGACGACCAGCTCCTCCTCCCAGCCGCCGACCCGGATGCGCAGGAAGTGCCGCCGCTTCTCGGCGCCCTCCTCGACCGCGCGCGCCCGGTGCTCCTCGAAGGCGGTCGCCGTGTACGGCGCCTGATCGCGGCTGAGCAGGCCCTCGACGGGCAGGAACACGCACTCGTCGATCTCCAGCCAGCGCAGCCGGTCGCGGACGCCGGGGCCGGCGTGCGCCGACGGCACGCGGAGCTGTTCGAGCAGCGGCCGGATCTTCTCCAGGACCGTGCGGTTGCTGAGTGGCTGCTGCTGCTTGATCAGTTCGTCGCGTTTGAGTTCCACGGCGAGCACCCAGGTCTCGTGCGCCGTTCCCGCCCCGCAGAACGGGCGCGCCTCGTGGTACATGACCAGCGGTGCGTGCTGTTCGAGCCGGATGCGCTGCTTCAGCCGCTGGAAGCGCGGGTTGTCGGACTGCTCGGCGGGGTCACCGGCGGCGTCCGGGAAACGCTGCGGGGAGAGTTCGGCGGCCAGCGCGCGGCCGAACTGGTTGCGCTGGGCGTGGAGGCACCACGCGATGAGCGCGAACACGCCGAGGGTGAGCCAGGCATGCCAGGGCTTCGTCAGGCCGGGCAGTGTGTCGACGGTGGGCACGAGGAGGTCGGTGACGTTCTCGGGGCCGGAGGAGCCGGAGGAGCCGTAGCCGTCGTACGAGGAACCGTAGGAGGAGCCGCCGTCCGAACCGGCGCCGCCGAACGCCGCGTACACCGTCAGGCCCAGCAGCCCCGCGAAGGCGATACGCCCCCACCAGCGCAGGAGGAACGCGGCGGCCAGGCGGTACAGGGGCGGCTCCGCTGCTCGGCCCCTGATCCAGGGGGCGACGGCGAGGGCCAGGCCGGGCCACAGGAAGAAGATCATCAGCCCGCCGCTGAGCGCCGCGCCGACCACCCACAGTCCGGTGACCGCCCCCGCCCACAGCAGTTCGTTGCGGCGGGCGCGCAGGGCGTGGGCCAGGACGCGGGCGGCGTCGAAGCCGAGCGACGGCGCGACGATCCGCTGTTCGTTGAGGTGGAGCTGCTCGATGACCCGGTCGCGGTAGCCGGGGTCCAGGTAGGCGCCCGCGCACAGCAGCCGGGTCGCCTCGCTGGCGTGCGGCGGGGTGGGCGGTGTGGGCGGCGCCCCCGCGGGCGTCGTCGGCTGCGGTTGCTGCGGCACGTAGGCGGTGCTCACGCCACTCCCCCGATGCGTGGAAAGACCGTTCTCAGACGTCCGGCTGACAGCCCATCAGCATAGAGGGGCGGGCAGGTGCCGCGACACCGGAATCCCCGGGGACCGCTCCGGCGGGTGGCACTGGCCGCAGCGGCGGCGGAAACGGGCGCGGGCCCCGGTCCGGACAGTGCCGGAACGGGGCCCGTGCGGGCTTCGCGGGCTCGTGCCGCGCGTGCTTCGCGGGCTCGTGCCGCACTGGCTGTGCCGGCTCGTGCCGCGTGGGTTTTTGGGGCTCGTGGCGGAGAACGCCGGACGGCCGGGGATGCGTCAGACGAGGCCCAGCGAGCGGACCGCCTCGCGCTCCTCCTCGAGCTCCTTGACGGAGGCGTCGATGCGGGTGCGGGAGAACTCGTTGATGTCCAGGCCCTGGACGATCTCGTACTTGCCGTCCTTGCAGGTGACCGGGAAGGAGGAGATGAGGCCCTCCGGAACGCCGTAGGAGCCGTCCGACGGGATGCCCATGGAGGTCCAGTCGCCCTCGGCGGTGCCGTTGACCCAGGTGTGGATGTGGTCGATGGCGGCGTTGGCGGCGGAGGCGGCGGACGAGGCGCCACGGGCCTCGATGATCGCGGCGCCGCGCTTGGCGACGGTCGGGATGAAGTCCTCGGCCAGCCACTTCTCGTCGTTCACGGCCTCGGCGGCGTTCTTGCCGGCGACCGTGGCGTGGAAGATGTCCGGGTACTGGGTGGCGGAGTGGTTGCCCCAGATGGTCAGGCGCTTGATGTCGGCGACCGTGGTGCCCGTCTTCTTCGCGAGCTGGGTGAGCGCGCGGTTGTGGTCGAGGCGGGTCATGGCGGTGAAGCGCTCGGCGGGTACGTCCGGCGCGGCGGCCTGGGCGATCAGCGCGTTGGTGTTGGCCGGGTTGCCGACGACCAGGACCCGGATGTCGTCCGCGGCGTTGTCGTTGATGGCCTTGCCCTGCGGCTTGAAGATGCCGCCGTTCGCCTGCAGCAGGTCACCGCGCTCCATGCCCTTGGTCCGCGGGCGGGCGCCCACCAGGAGGGCGACGTTGGCGCCGGCGAAGGCCACGTTCGGGTCGTCGGTGATGTCGATGCCCTGCAGGAGCGGGAACGCGCAGTCGTCCAGCTCCATGGCCGTGCCCTCGGCGGCCTTCAGCGCCGGGGTGATCTCCAGCAGGCGCAGCTTGACCGGCACGTCCGCGCCGAGCAGCTGGCCGGAGGCGATGCGGAAGAGCAGGGCGTAACCGATCTGGCCGGCCGCGCCGGTGACGGTGACGTTCACGGGAGTGCGGGTCATGGCGTTCTCCGTATGACAGCTGGCGGTGGGCGTCCTTGCCCGGGGGTGCGGACGTGCGAATGATCGATCTCTTGGTATCAAGAGATCCACCGGTCAGGCTATCGCGCATCCGGGATCCCGGACGGCCGGGGTTGTGTGGCCCGTCCCACAGAGTGACGCCGGCGCCACACAGGACGACGGCGCGCCGGGGACGCTGACGCCACACAGGACGACGGCGCGCCGGGGACGGCGGCGCGGCATGGGACGGCGGCCGCCCGTCCGGGAGAGGAAGGACGGAGACGGCCGCCTGGTGGGGGGTCCCGACTGTGCCGGACTCCCGTGGGGGTACGGTTCGCGTGCCCGGGACGCGGGAGCCTAATCCTGGCGCCGGACATTTCTTTCGCGAACGTCCCCCGCGCGGCTCACTCCGTGCAGCCCTGCTGCCCCGACGCCAGCGTCGCGCACGCCGTCGCGTCGCCCGGGTCCTTCACGCCCACCATCGGCGTGTACGCGATCGTGTCGCCGGCCGTGGTGATGCTGTCGGTCTGCCGGGCCTTGCCCGCCGACACCTGGACCTGGTCGCCCTGGACGCCCTGGGTGATGCGGCCCCAGGCGGCGTCGCAGGTCTCGCTGTAGCGGACCTCGACGGTGGTCGTGCCGACGGTGGCGGTCTTGGCCGTGGTCACCGCGGTGGCGTCCTTGGTGCAGCCCATGATCTCCGCGTCCTTGCCGGTGCAGGAGTCGCCGCTGCACTTCACGCCGGGCGGCAGGTCGGTGGCGACGCTGGGGGAGGGCGACGGCGACTGCTTCTTGCCCTCGTCGCCCTTGCCCCCGCCGTCGGCCAGGAAGAACACGCCCGCGATCACCACCAGGACGCCGACGGCGCCGGCGAGGACCATCGTCAGCCGCCGCTTGCCGCCGCCCCCGCCGGCGGACCCGCCGGCCGACCCACCGGCCGGCCGCGGACCCTGCGGGGGCTCGCCGTACGGGCTCGGGGTGGTCGGCGTCCGGCCGGCGCCGCCGGGGGCCGGCGTCCCGGCACCCGGCCGGCGGTGGCCGCCGGACGCGGCCGGACCCCGGTAGCCGGCCATGTTCCACGAGTTGGTGCCCTGTCCGCCGGAGGCCGGCCCGGCGGCCGCGCCGCCGCCCCCGGCCCGCGCACCCGTCCTGTCGTCCACCGGGTCCGGCGCCGCCGGCCGCGGCGGCACCGTCGGGGCGACGCCCGCCGGTCCCGCGACGCCGGGTGTCGCCGCCGCTCCGCCGCTCCTGCGGGACTGCTTGCCCTTGGCGTCCGCCGGGGGCGTGGCCAGCTCGCTGAGCGCGGCGCGCGCCTGCGAGATCCGGATCGCTTCCATGGTCATGTCGTGGCGCATCTCCGAACGGCTCCAGGCGCGCTCGGCGAGCTCCCACATCGTCGTCAGGTGGATCGGATTGGTGCCCGTGACCTCGGCCAGTGCGACGATGGCGCCCTTGGGCGCGAGCAGCCGGCCGTTCAGGTAACGCTCCCAGGACGTCTTGCTGTAGCCGGTGCGGTCGGCCACGGACGCGATGCTCAGCCCGCTGCGGTCCACGAGCCGCCGCAGCTGGCTCGCGAACTCCCTGATCTGCGGATCCAGGTCCTCCGGCAAGGCCTTCCAGCGAGGCATTGCTTCCCCCCTCTTCCCCCGGGTGTGGTGCTGTTCGTCGCCCCCGTGCGTGGTGCCCGCTGCCGAGTGCCCCTCCGGCTACCCACAGGGATGCGCCGACTCAGGATCTCAGTTCCAGGGGTGGGGGCACACGGGTGCGTCGGGGCCGGGGCGTGCACCGTCGCACGTCGGCCGGGCCACGGTCCAGTCTCCCACCGACGGCCCCTGCGGCCGACCGCGCGGGTCGCCTGTGTCTCACCGGTCTCGCCGAGCCCCGCGGTCTCACCGGTCCCGCACGCGTCGGCGCCCTCGTGGGTCGGATGCCCGGTCGCTGCGAGGGACGGCGCCGGACGGTGCGCGGTTCCCGCGTCCGTGGCGAACCGCGGACACCGTAGCGAAACGGTCACCTCCGTGCCACAGCGTGCGGACAGCCGTTGAACAGGCGGTTCACCGCAAGGGAGGGTTGATCCCGGCGGCGGCCCGTCCTTGCTCGGGGGAGGGGACGGGCCGTTGCCGCACGGGCCGCGCGGCTAACCGCTGACCGTGAAGTGCAGGGTGTCCCCCAGGAAGGGGAGCTGCAGCCAGGGGTTCGGCTGGACCATCAGCGCCAGCAGCACGATCACCAGCCCGAGGGCCCCGTAGGTGACGATGTCCGTGAAGCGGGAGCGCACGGCGAGCATGCCGACGTCGGGCAGCAGCCAGCGCAGGACGCCGCCGGCCACCAGCGCGAGGCCGATCAGGAGCGTGCCGTACCGGAAGGCGTCGAGGGCGGTCAGCAGCAGGCCGACCGCGACCACGCCCAGCACGGCGAGGACCGGCCACTGCCGGGCGGGCGCCGGGGCGTCGCGCGGCGCGGCCCGGCCGCCGCCCTCGGGGCGGGCGGTGTCCCTGGTGAACAGCGGGAAGCGGCGGGTGACGCGGCGCGGCCTGCCCTCGGCGTCCGGCGCGCTGACCGCGTCCCGCACCTCAAGGTCGTCGTCCCGCACCTGAAGGTCGTCGGAGTCCTCAGCCGGCACGGCGCTCCGCCGCCTCGACCACGTTGACGAGCAGCTGCGCACGGGTCATCGGACCGACGCCGCCGGGGTTGGGGGAGATCCAGCCGGCCACCTCGGCGACACCCGGGTGGACGTCGCCCACGATCTTGCCCTCGGCGCTGCGGGAGACGCCCACGTCGAGGACGGCGGCGCCCGGCTTGACGTCCTCGGGCCGGATCAGGTGGGCGGAGCCGGCCGCCGCGATGATGATGTCGGCGCGCTTCAGGTGCGCCGACAGGTCACGCGTCCCGGTGTGGCACTGGGTCACCGTCGCGTTCTCGGAGCGGCGGGTGAGCAGCAGCGGCATCGGCCGGCCGATGGTGACACCGCGGCCGACGACGACGACCTCGGCGCCCTTGATCTCCACGCCGTAGCGGCGCAGCAGGGTGAGCACGCCGTTGGGGGTGCAGGGCAGCGGGGCCGGCTCGTTCAGGACCAGGCGGCCGAGGTTCATCGGGTGCAGGCCGTCGGCGTCCTTGTCGGGGTCCATCAGTTCGAGGATGCGGTTCTCGTCGATGCCCTTGGGCAGCGGCAGCTGGACGATGTAGCCGGTGCAGGACGGGTCCTCGTTCAGCTCGCGCACGACCGCCTCGATCTCCTGCTGCGTCGCCGTGGCCGGCAGCTCGCGCTGGATGGAGGCGATGCCGACCTGGGCGCAGTCGCGGTGCTTGCCGGCGACGTATTTCTGGCTGCCGGGGTCGTCCCCGACCAAAATGGTGCCGAGGCCGGGCGTGACGCCCTTCTCCTTCAGCGCCGCCACGCGGGCGGTCAGATCGGACTTGATCGCGGCTGCGGTGGCCTTGCCATCGAGAATCTGGGCGGTCATGGCCCCATCCTCGCGGATGACGGCCCCCCGGTTCCAATCCGGGTCCCCCCGCACCGCACCACGCCGCTCCCCCGGCGTCCGACCATGATCAGCGATGTTGCACTTGCACAACTCCTCGGGAATGCGGCTGGACAAGTAAGTCACCGGTAAAGAACCATGGCGGAACAGTGCCGCGGGCAGCTCATCGGGGGGACGCACCGCAAGCTCGGATCTTCCGGATCTTCCTCCGTACGGCGCCGCGCGTCGTCCCCGCACCTGGAGCAACGGAGGAAGCCCCGCCATGAGTTTCGGCGATCCGAACAACCCCTACGGCCCGCCGCCGGGCCAGCAGCCGGGCTACCCCCAGCAGGGTCAGCAGCCGGGGTACGCCCAGGGCCAGCAGCCGGGTTACCCGCAGGGTCAGCCGGGCTACGGCTACCCGCAGCAGCAGCCTCCCGGCTACGGCTACCCCGCAGCTCCCGCGCCCCAGCCGTACGGCGGCGCCCCGATGATGACGACGATGCCGGGCACCGTGAGCGCGGCCCGCATCCTGCTGTGGGTCATCGTCGCCCTGCAGCTGCTGGGCGTGGCCCTGTTCGCCTTCAGCGCCGCCACCATCCAGGCCGCCAAGAACGGCTCCCTCGACAACGAGGCCGCCTTCGAGCAGCTCAAGAACTACTCGACCGGCGCACTGTGGGCCTTCACGGCGTTCGCGCTGGCCTGGGGCGTGTTCGCGCTCGTGCTGGCGGTGAAGTTCAACACCGGCGGCAACGGCGTGCGCGTCGCGGCGATGGTCTTCGGCATCATCACCGCGGTCCTCGGCCTCTACCCGTTCATCATCGTCGGCCTCATCCACACGGTGCTCGGCATCCTGATCGCCGTGTTCGTCGGCAACGCCAACGGCAACGCCTGGTTCAACCGAGCGCGCTACTGAGCCGGCGGGGCTCGCGCCGAGCCGTCCACGCCGCTGAAGCACGAGGGCCGTGTCCCCCCCCTGGGGAGGGACACGGCCCTGCCGCGTCACACGGGTGCCGAGATCAGCGGAACGCGATCACTGGAACGCGAGGAACGCGAGGAACGCGATCAGTGGAAGAAGTGCCGGGTGCCGGTGAAGTACATCGTGATGCCGGCCTTCTCGGCGGCCTCGACGACCAGTTCGTCGCGGACCGAGCCGCCGGGCTGGACGATGGCCTTGATCCCGGCCTCGCTCAGCACGTCGATGTTGTCCGGGAACGGGAAGAAGGCGTCCGACGCCGCGTAGGAGCCGCGGGCTCGCTCCTCGCCGGCCCGCTGCACGGCCAGCCGGCAGGAGTCCACGCGGTTGACCTGGCCCATGCCGACGCCGACCGAGGCGCCGTCCTTGGCGAGCAGGATGGCGTTGGACTTGACCGCCCGGCACGCCTTCCAGGCGAAGGCCAGCTCGGCGAGCTCGGCCTCGGACAGCGCCTCGCCGGTCGCGAGCGTCCAGCCCGCGGGGTCGTCGCCGTCGGCCTGGAGGCGGTCGGTGACCTGCACGAGGACGCCGCCGTCGACGGGCTTGACCTCGACCGGGTTCGCCGGGGCGCCGGGCGCCCTCAGCACGCGGATGTTCTTCTTCTTGGTGAGGGCCTCCAGCGCGCCGTCCTCGTAGTCGGGCGCGACGATGACCTCGGTGAAGATCTCCGCGACCTGCTCCGCCATCTCCTTGCTGACCGGCCGGTTGACGGCGATGACGCCGCCGAACGCCGACAGCGGGTCGCAGGCGTGCGCCTTGCGGTGCGCCTCGGCGACGTCCGCGCCGACCGCGATGCCGCACGGGTTGGCGTGCTTGATGATCGCGACGCACGGCTCGGCGTGGTCGTACGCGGCACGGCGGGCGGCGTCCGTGTCCGTGTAGTTGTTGTACGACATCTCCTTGCCGTGCAGCTGCTCGGCCTCGGCGAGGCCGCCGCCGGTGCCGTCGACGTAGAGGGCGGCGGGCTGGTGCGGGTTCTCGCCGTAGCGCAGGGTGTTCTTGCGCTCCCAGGTGGCGCCGAGGAAGTCGGGGAACGACGAGTCGTCGACGGGCGCGTAGGAGGAGGCGAACCAGCTCGCGACGGCGACGTCGTAGGCGGCGGTGTGCTGGAAGGCCTCGGCGGCGAGCCGCTTGCGGGCGGCGAGGTCGAAGCCGCCGTCCTTGACCGCGGACAGGACGTCGGCGTAGCGGGCGGGGCTGGTGACGACCGCGACCGAGGGGTGGTTCTTGGCGGCGGCGCGGACCATCGACGGGCCGCCGATGTCGATCTGCTCGACGCACTCGTCGGGCGTGGCGCCGGAGGCGACGGTCTCCCGGAACGGGTAGAGGTTGACGACGACGAGGTCGAAAGGCTCGACGCCCAGCTCGGCGAGCTGCTGCCGGTGGCTGTCCAGGCGCAGGTCGGCGAGGATGCCCGCGTGGACCTTCGGGTGCAGGGTCTTGACCCGGCCGTCCAGGCACTCGGGGAAGCCGGTGAGTTCCTCGACCTTGGTGACGGGGACGCCGGCGGCGGCGATCTTCGCGGCGGTGGAACCGGTGGAGACGAGCTCCACGCCCGCCTCGTTCAGGCCGCGGGCGAGCTCCTCGAGCCCGGTCTTGTCGTAGACGCTGACGAGCGCCCGGCGAATCGGCCGCTTGTTGCTCTCGGCGGTCACTGGATAACTACCTTTCGTCCCTCGATGCGATAGCCGTTGCGGGCGAGGCGCCCCACGACCTCGACGAGCAGCCTTCGCTCGACTTCTTTGATGCGCTCGTGCAGAGCGCTCTCGTCGTCCTCGTCCCGGATCTCCACCACGCCCTGCGCGATGATCGGTCCGGTGTCGACGCCGTCGTCGACGAAGTGGACGGTGCAGCCGGTGACCTTGGCGCCGTACGCGAGGGCGTCCCGCACGCCGTGGGCTCCGGGGAAACTGGGCAGGAGGGCGGGGTGCGTGTTCACGAACCGGCCGCCGAATCGGGCCAGGAACTCCTTGCCCACGATCTTCATGAAGCCCGCCGACACCACGAGGTCGGGCCGGTACGCGGAGACGGCCTCCGCGAGCGCCGCGTCCCACGCCTCACGGGTGTCGTGGTCCTTGACCCGGCACACGAAGGTGGGCAGTCCGGCGCGCTCGGCGCGGGCGAGGCCCTCGATGCCCTCCCGGTCCGCGCCGACGGCCACGACCTCGGCTCCGTACGCCTCGGCGCCGGTGGTGGCGATGGTGTCGAGGAGCGCCTGCAGGTTCGTACCGGATCCGGAGACCAGCACGACGAGGCGCTTGGCCACGGGCTTGGCGGCCACGGTGGGGCCCTTTCTCGGGGAGGCGTTTGTATGGTCGTACGAATGCTTCGCGCCCCCGGATACGGGGAAGTCTACGAAGCGGCAGACCGTCAGCAACGATACCGGCACACCGGACGGCCCCCGTGGGACGGGGGCGTGGCCGGAAGGTAGCGTCTGCGGGGAGCGGGCTCGGGAACGCGGCAGGCGTGCGGAGCGTTTCCGGGGTGACAGCTCGAGGCCGGGCCGGCCCGCCGGACCGACCCACCACAACCACCGTACTCGCCAAGGGGAAGACGCTCACTTGATGCCGGACCGCAGTCTGCGACTCCTCGCCCTCCCCCCGCTTCCGGCGCAGGAAGGGGAGCACAGCCGCGTGCTGCTGCGGGAGCGGCGCGCCTCGCCTCCCGACGCGCCCTCGGGCGGGACGACGGGCGGCGGACGTGAGGGGGGCACGCAGGAGGACAACCCGTTCGCGCCGCCGCCGGAGGGTGCTCCGGACCGGCCCTGGCAGCCGCGCGGCCCGGTGGGACGGGGCTCCGGGGACCGCGGGGACTCCGGCCGGTCCGGCGCCCCTGGACACTCGGGGAATTCGGGGAGTTCAGGGAATTCGGGTGGCTCCGACGGCTCGTCCGGCGAGGGCGGCAGTTCCCCTTGGGGCAGCCAGTGGAGCGACCGTCAGCCCGGCCGCTCCTCCGGCGGCTTCGGCGAACGCCCCGGCGCTCAGCGCGGCGACAGCGAGGGCTCCAAGAGCCCCGGCCCCGGCGCGAACATGCGCTGGGACCCCACCGACCCCGTCCAGCGCCGTGCCCGGTACGCGCTGCTGGGCGGCATGTGGGCGTTCTTCTTCTCCCTGTTCGGCTGGCCGTACGTGGCCCTGCTGCTCGGCGCGCTCTCCCTGTACTGGGGCATCAGCGCGCTGCGCGCCAAGCCGCGCGCCGGCGCCGGCCCGGAGGCCGCCGGCCGCCCGCAGACCACGGCGGCGGTGAGCGGTCTGGTCACGGCGTCCCTCGCCATCCTCATGGTCGCCGCGAGCTTCACCGCGCACCTGGTCTACCGCGACTACTACACCTGCCGGAGCGACGCCCTCACCAGCGAGGCGCAGCAGTCCTGCAGCCAGCACCTGCCGAAGGAACTGCGGGGCCTGCTGGGCAACAACAGCTGACCCGCCACCCGGCTCCGGTCACGGCAGGTCCTGCGGCTGCTGTTGCTGCGGCGGCTGCGGCTGCGGTTCCGGTGGCTCGGTTGGCTTGTGCGGCTCCTTCGGCTTGCTCGGTTCGTACGGCTCCTGCGGGTCGGGCGCCTGTTCCGGGGGGTCCGGGAGCAGGGTGTCCCAGGGCTGGAAGCCGGCGTCGTCCAGGCCGGGGAAGGTGTACGCCACGATGCCGTCGGCGCCGGGGAGGTGCGCCGAGGGCGGGGTGCCGGGCCGAGCGGACGCACGGCGCCTGAACGAGGGCAGCCGCATCCGCAGACGGCGGCGGGCGGGTTGCACGGATGCGGGCGCCGGCCCAGGTGCCGGCTCGGATGCGGGCCCCGGTTCGCATGTGGGCCCCGGTTCGGATGCGGCGTGGTGGCGGGGTCGTCGGGCCGGCGCCGTCGGGAGCGCCGTGACCGCCGTCCACAGCAGGGCCGCGCCGCCCGTCTGCCACCACACCGGACCGAACCGGGCCAGTGCCGCAACTCCGAGCGGCCCGCCCGCCAGGGCCGCGAGCACCGCCATCGCGCCCCCGCACAGCAGCGCCCCCAGCCCGGCCGTGCCGACGGTCCACCCGCGCGAGCGGACGGCGTCCCCGACGGCGGCCCGCCCCACCAGCCGTCCCACCGTCACCCCGGCCGCCACCGGCACCAGCGCCGCCGCCCAGCTCACCGGCCCGCCGGCTCCCGGCTCCGGCACCGCCGCCAGGAGCGGGAACGACGGCAACGAGGGCACCGGCGCCGGCGAAAGGGGGGCGACCACATGGCCGACGCTCAGGGCGAAACCGGGGCCGAGCGCGTACGCCGCCGCCCAGACCGCCGCGTTCGGCAGCAGTGCCACGCACAGCAACAGCACCGCGAACCGGCCGGACCAGCCGTCCGTCAGCCGTAGCAGGGACGCCCCCGCCGCCCCGCCGTGCCAGGCCAGGGAGGCCGCCAGCAACAGCGCCCCGCCGCCGACCAGCACCGCCACCCCGCCCGCCGCGGCCCGTGCGGCCACGGCCAGGCGGTCCCGGGCCCCGGGCCCCGGCAGGACCCGTCGCACCGGCACCGGGAGGAGACCCGGCACGCCGTCCACCGCACCGTACGCACGGCCGTCCACCGCACCGTACGCACGGCCGTGCGCCGTCCACACGCCCGCCCCGGCCGCCGCCGCGGCCACCAGCGGCAGGCGCACCGCGGTCCACGCCCACGAGGGACGCAGTTCGCCGCCCGACGCGTACAGCGCGGCGGCCGCGGCGACGGCGAGGTAGCCGACGACGACGCCCGCCCACGCCGTGCGGCCCGGCACGAGCGGTTCGCCGGCCTCGCCCGCGTCCGCCGCGTCCCGGGCCGCCCGGTGGACCAGCCACACCGGAAGCGCGAGGAGCAGCAGCGGGGTGACGCCGACCGGCGCCGGGACGCCGGAGAGGGTGTCGGTGCGGACCAGTTCCGCGCCGTGCGCGAGCAGCCACAGCGCGGCGGCGAGGTGCAGCACGCCGTCGGCCCCGCCGGCGGGGTACGGCGAGCTGATCCACAGCACGGTCACCAGCATGGCGAACGCCCCGAGCCCGAGCCCGGCGGCGATCGCACCGCCCAGGAGGCCGACGGCCGACCCGGGCACTCGGTGGCGCCTCCGGGCGAGCCGCGGCGGCAACGGCGATCGGCGAGGGGTCATCAGGGTCACGCCCGTCATGATCCCAACGACACGCTCTTTCCCGTCGTAACCGCCCAACCTCCGATGTGTCGCTCAATATATTGTTATGTACTTTTTCGTACGAAGGGGCGCGCAGTGACGTCGAGTCACCAGACCGGTCAGGAAACCGACCTGACGCCCGCTCAGGCATTCGACGCGCTGTACGCGTTCTGCGCCCCCGCCCTCGTACGGCAGGCCTACCTCCTCACCGGGCGGCGCGAGGCGGCGCGCGAGGCGGTCGAGCGGGCCTTCCACCTCGCCTGGCAACGCTGGCCCGAGGTGGCCCGCGACCCGGATCCGGCGGGCTGGGTGCGGGCGGCGGCGCACGAGTGCGCGCTCTCCCCCTGGCACCGTCTCCGCCCGCGTCACCGGCACCCCGAACCGCCGCCGGCCGACCCCTCCCACCGCGCGCTGCTCCAGGCCCTGCGGGAACTCCCGCCGCCCCACCGCCGCACGCTCCTGCTCTACGACGGCGTCGGCCTGGACCTGCCGGAGACGGCGGCGGAGACGGAGGCGAGCACCCCGGCGACGGCACACCGGCTGCTGCACGCGCGGGAGGCGGTCGCCGCCCGCCTGCCGGAACTGGCGGACCCCGCGCGACTGCGCCGGCGGCTGGCCGAGGTGGCCTCCGCGGAACGGCTGCGGACCGCCACCCCGACGGCCGTGCGCACCTGCGGCGAGCGCCGGGCGCGCTTCTGGACGCGGGCGGCGATCGCCTTCACCGCGGCGCTGATCGCGACGACGGCGCTGACGCTGCGCTCCGCGCCGACGCGCTACGAGCCGCCGGTCCCGCCCGGGAGCACCGTGCAGGGGCTGCCGCCGCGGGTCGCGCCCGGCCCGCTGTCCCACCGCGAGGCGCGGCTGCGGGCCAAGCTGCGCTCCCAGGTCGTCCGGGGACCGGAGCGCCTGCTGCCCGTGCCGCGCTGACGCACCCCGACAAGCTCCGGTGACGACGGTGGGCCCGCCCCCTGGAAGGGAGCGGGCCCACGAGCCGTCGCGGACGGCGGGACTACCGGGTTCAGCCGGCCAGGATCTCGCGCGCCAGCTTCGCCGTCTCGGTCGGCGTCTTGCCGACCTTGACGCCGGCGGCCTCGAGGGCCTCCTTCTTCGCCTGCGCGGTGCCGGAGGAACCGGAGACGATGGCGCCGGCGTGGCCCATCGTCTTGCCCTCGGGCGCGGTGAAGCCCGCGACGTAGCCGACGACCGGCTTGGTCACGTTCTCCTTGATGAAGGCCGCGGCCCGCTCCTCGGCGTCGCCGCCGATCTCACCGATCATGACGATCAGGTCGGTGTCGGGGTCGTCCTGGAAGGCGGCCAGGGCGTCGATGTGGGTGGTGCCGATGATCGGGTCACCGCCGATGCCGACGGCCGTGGAGAAGCCGATGTCCCGCAGCTCGTACATCATCTGGTACGTCAGCGTGCCCGACTTCGACACCAGGCCGATGCGGCCCGGCTTGGTGATGTCGCCCGGGATGATGCCGACGTTGGACTGGCCCGGGGTGATGATGCCGGGGCAGTTCGGGCCGATGATGCGGGTCTTGTTGCCCTTCTTGCCGGCGTACGCCCAGAAGGCGGCCGTGTCGTGCACGGCGATGCCCTCGGTGATCACGACGGCCAGCGGGATCTCGGCGTCGATGGCCTCGTCGACCGCGTCCTTGGTGAACTTCTCCGGCACGAAGATGACGGAGACGTTGGCGCCGGTCTTCTCGATGGCCTCCTTGACGGTACCGAACACCGGTACCTCGGTGCCGTCGAAGTCCACGGTCTGACCCGCCTTGCGCGGGTTCACGCCGCCCACGACGTGAGTGCCGTCACCGATCATGAGCTTGGTGTGCTTCATGCCGGTGGCACCGGTCATGCCCTGGACGATGACCTTGCTGTCCTTGTTGAGCCAGATAGCCATGGTGTGTTGTGTCCTCGTCCTGAGTGCTTACTTGGCGGCGTGGGCCAGCTCGGCGGCCTTGTCGGCCGCGCCGTCCATGGTGTCGACGCGCTGGACCAGCGGGTGGTTGGCGTCGGTGAGGATCTGTCGGCCCAGCTCGGCGTTGTTGCCGTCGAGACGGACGACGAGCGGCTTGGTGACCTCCTCGCCGCGGTCCTCCAGGAGCTTCAGCGCCTGGACGATGCCGTTGGCGACCTCGTCACAGGCGGTGATGCCACCGAAGACGTTGACGAACACGGACTTGACGTCCGGGTCGCCGAGGATGATCTCCAGGCCGTTCGCCATGACCTGGGCGGAGGCGCCGCCGCCGATGTCCAGGAAGTTGGCGGGCTTGACGCCGCCGTGGTTCTCACCGGCGTACGCGACGACGTCCAGGGTGCTCATGACGAGACCGGCGCCGTTGCCGATGATGCCGACCTCGCCGTCGAGCTTGACGTAGTTGAGGTTCTTCTCCTTGGCCGCGGCCTCCAGGGGGTTGGCCGCCGCCTTGTCGTGGAGTTCCTCGAAGTCGGGGTGACGGAACTCGGCGTTGTCGTCCAGCGACACCTTGCCGTCGAGGGCGATGACCTCACCGGACGCCACCTTGGCCAGCGGGTTCACCTCGACCAGGAGGGCGTCCTCCTTGATGAAGGTGTCCCACAGCCTGACGAGGACGTTCGCGACCTTGTCCGCGACCTCGGCCGGGAACTTGGCGGCCGCGACGATCTCACGGGCCTTGGCCTCGTCCACACCGTCGATGGCGTCGATCGCGACCTTGGCGACGGCCTCCGGACGGGTGGCCGCCACCTCCTCGATCTCCATGCCGCCCTCGACGGAGGCGATGGAGAGGAAGGTGCGGTTGGCACGGTCGAGGAGGAACGAGACGTAGTACTCCTCGAGGATCTCGGGAGCGGTCTCGGCGATCATCACCTTGTGGACCGTGTGGCCCTTGATGTCCA
The DNA here is from genome assembly GCF_055569945.1 of Streptomyces sp. NPDC031340. Lineage (NCBI taxonomy): Bacteria > Bacillati > Actinomycetota > Actinomycetes > Kitasatosporales > Streptomycetaceae > Streptomyces > Streptomyces sp. NPDC031340. The sequence continues at coordinate 55,651 of NZ_JBVIIE010000026.1, read as the reverse complement.
TGCCGAGGATGTCCGTCGCGCGGGCGACGGCCTCGTCCGGGGTGGCGGCGAGCTTCACGCCACCGGCCTTGCCGCGGCCGCCGACCTTCACCTGGGCCTTGACGACGGACTTGCCACCGAGGCGCTCGGTGGCTGCGCGGGCCGCCTCAGGCGTGTCGATGACTTCACCGGCCAGCACCGGTACATCGTGCTTGGCGAAGAGGTCCCTCGCCTGGTACTCGAACAGGTCCACGCGCTTCCGTCCCTATCAGTGATCTCGCGGTTCGTTGGATGCGTGGGCGTGCCGCGAAGGGCAACGTGACGTCCGCCGTCTGTCACAAGGGAGGCGCACACGGTGTCCGAGCGCGCGGCATGTCCGTCTCGCAGGTTATCGCCGCTGGCGGAGGGTCTCTAAATCGCGGGTCACACCTGAGCGGTGATACCTGTCACATGATGCCACGCTCACTGGCACGGCGTGCCGACGGTGAGGAGGGCGGGAGGAGGGCTCGGGGAGACCGGGAGGAGACCGGGGGGGGAACGGGGAAGGGCCTCACCGGGCTGGGGTTGACCCGGTGAGGCCCCTTGAACACCCCGGAGGTGCGCGAAAGCGGCCACCTGCGGGGTTCCGGGCGGACGGTCCCCACCCCAATGGGGAGCGCCCGGCCCGTTCCGCGGAGGTCCGGCCGGACGAATCCGACGGCTTTCGGCCGTCCGGGTCCATCGGCTCCGCGAGTCGAGCGCGCGCCGCGTCACGGCGCGGAGTGCCACGGGGACGCCTTCGCGCCGAGCGCACTCATTGCATGCACCCGGCGGTCGCGGGCGTCCCGGCGGCTGGGCCGGCGTCGGTCGGCGGCTTCGTCGGGCCGTCGTACGACGCCGGGGTCGGGGCGCTGGACGGTCACCTGTGGTGGGTGTCGCTCCGGCGCCCGGTGGGCATCGGGTCGGCGACGCCGTTCAGGTCGGTCCGGGCGGCGGAGAGCGCCTCCTCCACCTCCGGGGCGAAGACGGAGAGCGGGCCGAAGAGGTAGTCGACCTCGCCTTGGGCGGCCTGGGCGGAGCTCACGGCAGGCACGGACACGGGGGCGGAGGCGACCGCACGGACGGCGTCCGCGGGCCGGGCCTGCGCGGAACCGGCGGCCTCTGCGGCGACCACTCCGACAGCGGCTGCGGGCCGGTCCTGGGCGACCCGGGCGGCCCCTGCGGCGACCGCTCCGACAGCGGCCATGGGCCGGGGCTGCGCGACACGGGCAGCCCCGGCAGCACCGGCGGCGGCCGCAGCGCGGGGGAGCACCGCGGCGGCGGACCCCGATGCACGGGCGGACCCTGCGGCGCGGGCGGATCCTGCGGCGCGGGCGGCCCTGGCGGCACGAGCGGCCCTGGCGCCGCGGATGGCCTCGGCGACTTTCCCGCCCTTGGACGTCTTGACGTCGGCGGCTGTGACGAGGGAGTGGCGGATGTTCGTGTTCATGAGCGCGTCAGATCCTTCGGATCTCGGAGCTCCCTGGCACATCGGGACGCCCGGGGTGCACCGGAGTGGTGCACCGGGGTGGGCATGGGCGTCCTGGGCACCCTGGGCCTGGGGAGCTGAGGGACATTTCCGGGGCCGGTTCCGGTCGTGGTCCGGGGAGTCGGGACCAGCGGAGCCGGCGGCTTGCGTCCGGAGACCGATGGGGTCCGGACGGACGGGCAGACCTGTTCCGCCCCCGCGCGGCAGGTCTGTGGCGGGGGAAGGGGCTGCTGCCTAGGCGGGGGAAACCGGAATGTCCCGGTGCCTGTCCCGGGCCTGGTTCGCGGTGGAGCGCGCGGTGGCGCCGGGCACGAGCCGCAGGGGTGCCCGGTCGTTCAGGGCAACGGCGGAGACTTCCCAGTGGCGCGAGGTACCGCTGTCGACGGCGGCACGGTCTCCCAACGCGTCGGCCGGGTCACCGTAGGGCGCCTGACGCACGGGGCCGTACCCGGCGACGGCGCCCCGCTGCTTCCCGCCCCGTGCCACGACACCGGCCGCGTCGGACAGCCGCGGTCCGTATGCCGCGCCGCGCGACACGTTCGTCCGGGCCCACGACTCGGCGGACGGGTCCTCGGCGGACTGCTCCGCCGTGCCCTGCTGCGGTGCCGAGGTGACCGGCACCGGCACCGTCTGCCCCGGAAGCGTGGGCAGTCCGGGCGAGCCGGGGAGACCGGGGACGGACGGCAGACCGGGCTCCGGCGGCAGGCCCGGGATACCGGGCAGGGACGGCGAGTCGGGCGACGGGAGGGAAGGCAGCGACGACAACGGCGGTATCCGCTCCGTCACCTCACCGAGCCCGGCGGTCACGGTTTCCACCACGTCACCGACCGGTCGCACGATCCGCTCGTCCACGGACCGCAGGACCTGGTCGGTCAGTGGCCGCAGGACGTCGTCGGCGGCCGGGGAAGCCGAGGCCTCCCGCGGTGCGGACGCGACGGAGGCACCCGAGTCGGCAGAGTCGGCGACAGTGGCCGACGCAACCGGCCGCAGGGCCTCGGCCACCGGAGCCGCCGCCGAGGGGACACTCTCCGCCGCGTGGGCACGAGTTCCGCACAGGAACCCGAGCGCGAGGAATCCGCCCACCAGGAGCATCACGTGCAGCGCACGCCGTCCGGCCGCCGAGCGCATCACGCGCAGGGCGGCACCGGACAGAGCGGCCGGCGTGGTCAAGGGAACGGTTCCTCCCGTGCGGCGGAACGGATCGAGCGAGTCGGCGAGCGGAGGCAGAGCGAGCCGGCGAACGTCTGCCGGCGAGTCACCAGCCGACGCGGCGCGGTACGAGGCGCGGACCCCGACCCCCCGCTGACGCGGCGTCGGGACCGGGCATCGATCCTCGCACGGCCCTCCCGAGGTTGCGCAAGCCCCCTGTTACCGATGGGTAGTCATGTCCTGTTTTGCTGTTCCACCGAGCTCACGCGCCACCCGTCACACGGTCTCCGGTATCGGAAGCGGCCGCTTCTCGATCGCCGCCGCCATCACCTCCGGGAACAGGTCGGGCGTGCAGGCGAACGCCGGCGCCCCCAGCGCGGCGAGCGCGGCCGCGTGCTCCCTGTCGTAGGCGGGCGCTCCTTCGTCGGACAGCGCGAGCAGCGCCACGAACTGCACCCCCGACGCCTTCATCGCCGCCACCCGCTTGAGCATCTGGTCCCGGATGCCTCCCTCGTAGAGATCGCTGATCAGCACGACCACCGTGTCCGCCGGCCGGGTGATCTGCGACTGGCAGTAGGCCAGCGCGCGGTTGATGTCCGTGCCGCCGCCGAGCTGGGTGCCGAACAACACGTCCACCGGGTCGTCGAGCTGGTCGGTGAGGTCGACGACCGCCGTGTCGAAGACGACGAGCCGGGTGTTGATGGACCGCATGGAGGCGAGCACCGCCCCGAACACGGACGCGTAGACCACCGACGCCGCCATCGACCCCGACTGGTCCATGCACAGCACGACGTCCTTCTTCACGGACTGCGACGCCCGCCCGTATCCGATGAGCCGCTCCGGCACGACCGTCCGGTGTTCCGGCAGGTAGTTCTTGAGGTTGGCGGCGATCGTGCGGTTCCAGTCGATGTCGTGGTGGCGCGGCCGGTTGACGCGGGCGCTGCGGTCGAGGGCGCCGGTGAGGGTGGCCCGGGTGCGGCTGGCAAGCCGCTTCTCCAGGTCCTCCACGACCCGCCGCACGACGGCCCGCGCCGTCTCCTTCGTCGTCTCCGGCATCGCCTTGTTGAGGGAGAGGAGCGTGCCGACGAGGTGCACGTCGGCCTCCACCGCCTCCAGCATCTCCGGTTCCAGCAACAGCGTGGACAGGCCCAGCCGGTCGATGGCGTCGCGCTGCATGACCTGGACGACGGAGGAGGGGAAGTAGGTCCGGATGTCGCCGAGCCACCGCGCCACGGACGGCGCCGACGCCCCAAGCCCCGCCGAACGGTCCCGCCCGGCCCCCGCCTGCCGGTCTCCCTTGCCGTAGAGCGCGGCCAGCGCCGCGTCCATCGCGGCGTCCTGCCCCGACAGGGCGCACCCGGTGCCCTCGGCCGCGTCGCCGCCGAGCACCAGCCGCCAGCGCCTGAGCCGCTCCTGCGCCGGATCCGCCGCCCGGGCCGCCGTCGCCCGAGCCGACGCTGTCTGCGCCGTCGCCTTCGGTGTCGTCGCCGGCTGCGGCGCCGGCTGCGGCGTCATCGGCGTGCCCCCGGGTGAGGCCGCTGCCACAGCGGGATCACCGGGACGGCCGTCCTCGGACCGGCCTGGGCACGGAGCGCACGCGGCGTCCCCCCGTCCGGTCCCGCGCCCGCCGTCTCCGCCCCCGCCCTGGGCCTGCTCGTCGCATCGACGGTCATGCCGTCACCCCCACAAGATCGTTTTCGTCGGCGGCCTCCGCCGCTCCGTCCAGTCCCAGCAACAGCCGCACCACCGGCAGCACCGCGTCGGCCCGCCTCGGGTCGAGTTCGGCCGCGAATCCGGGGATGCCGGGGCCGCCCGCCGCCGCTCCGCCCCGATGTGCGGGTCCGCGCCGGACCAGTTCGCCCAGGGTGCGGCGGACGCCCGGTTCGTACGCGGAGAACGTGCGCCGCAGCAGGGGCAGCACATCCGTGAACGCCTCCGCCGGCACCTCCGTCAGCCAGGCGTCCACCAGGCCGAGCAGCCGCTCGTCGTGCACGAGCAGCATCCCGCCGCCCGAGCCGCCGCCGACGAAGCCCTCGATCCAGGCGGCCGCGTCCCCCGGCGGTGTCCCCGGCGACAGCACGAGCCCCATGAGCCGCGCCGCCTCCTCCTGCGCCAGCTCCCCGTCGTCCAGCAGCAGTCGCACCGCCCGCCCCCGGACGACGCCGGGCACGGTGTCCCGCAGTCCCAGCACCCGCAGCACCGTGTGCCAGCGTCCGCCGAGGTCGGGGTGGCCGGGCACGGAGACGTCGCCCAGCAGCCCCACCGCCCCGTGCACCGCGTCCACATGACCCCGCATCCGCTCCGCCGCCTCCGCGTCCAGGGCGGCGCAGGCGGGCGGCAGGCCGACGAAGACGCGCTCGGCGAGACCCGCGGCGACCTCGGCGAGCGCGCCGGTGTGCGTGCCGCGCACGTCGCCGTACCGCAGCGAACGCACCAGGGCCGGCAGGGCCTGGGCCAGGTGGCCGACGTCCGCGTCGAGCGCCGCCCGGTCGGCGAGCACCCGCATCACCACGGGCAGCGCGTCCGGAAGTCCGGCCAGCAGGCAACGCTCGGCGAGACCGGTGACCTCGGCGAGCGACTGTGCCGCCACGGCGTCGGCCTCCGCCTTGGCGGTCGCGGCGGCGAGCACGGTCGTGCCCCACACGCCCGCCTCGGCCACCCGCACGGACAACTCGGGCTCCCAGCACAGCCGCCACGTCTCCCGGAACGTGCCCGTGCTGCCCCGTGAAGCCCGCGGCTCGCCCCACGCGATGCCCAGCAGCCGCAGCCGGTGCAGCAGCCTGCTGCGCTCCGCGTCGGTCTCCTTGCGCAGGTCCAGCTCCAGCTCCCGTTCGACCGCCTCCGGCTTCAGCCGCAGCCGGCGCTGGATCCGGACGAGGTCCCGCTGCAACGGCACCGCGGGCGCCGCCTGCGGCACCTCCCCCAGCACGTCCCCGACGACCAGCCGGTCGTGCACCAGCGCCAGCGGCACGTCGGAGCCCTCACACATGACCGCCCGCACGGCGTCGGTCATCTCGCCGAGCCCCGGCAGTGGACGGCCCCGCATCGCGGCGAGCGTCTCGGCCAGCCGCACCGCCTCGATGACATGGGCCGAGGAGACGATCCGGTCCTCCTCCCGCAGCAGTCCGGCCACCTTCGTCATCCACCGCTCGACCGGCCGGTCCGGCGCGCCGAACAGGTGCCCGTACCAGCCCGGCGACTCGATGCCCGCGCCGTACCCACTGGCCCGGGACAGCCGCCGGTGGGTCCACGGCACCCACGTCATGTCCGTCTTGACCTTGGGCAGTCCCTTCAGCAGCGCCCGGTCGGCGGAGACCGCCGGTCCGCGGCGCAGGGCGGGCACGTGCCAGGCCCCGCAGACCACGGCCACGCCGTCGCCGAACTCGCGCCGCGCCGCCCGCACCTGGAGCCGCATGTACGCCTCCCGCACCAGGTCCCGGTCATGCCCTCCGGTGCCGTACGCCTCCCGCAGCGCGCCCATGGCCTCCTCCAGCACCGCGAACGGCGCGAAGGCGTCCCCCTCGCCCGCGCCACGGTGCTCGACGACGTCCTCCCACCAGCGCTCGGGGTCGTCGTAACCGGCGGCGTCGGCGAGCACGGCGAGGGGGTCGACCCGGACGTCGACGCCCGGGCCGCCCTCCTCGGCCCGCCCGCCGTCCGGGCCCGCACCGTCCCCCGGCCGACGCTCCTCCGGGTGCCCGCCCGCGAAGCCGTCCCCGCCCGGGGCCGCCGCCTCGCCGACCGCGTCACCGTCGGCCTCGGCCTCGGCCTCGCCCCCGCCGGGGTGCGCGCCCGCCGGTTCCTGACTCCCCCAGGCCAGGGTGTGGGTGGCCGGCAGGTCGATGAAACGGGCCGGCACCTCGTGCTCCAGCGCCCAGCGGATGGCCACCCACTCCGGGGAGAACTCGGCCAGCGGCCAGAACGCCGAGCGGCCCGGTTCGTCCACGGCGTGCGCGAGGAGCGCGACCGGCGGCCGCATGTCCTCGTCGGCGGCGAGCGGGATCAGCGCACTGGCCTCGGGCGGGCCCTCGATGAGCACCGCCTCCGGCCGGGCCGCGTCCAGCGCCGCCCTTACGGCCCGCGCCGAGCCCGGCCCGTGATGCCGGACGCCCAGCAGCCAAGGCCCCGGCCCGGGCGCCGCCGCCCCGCTCTCGTCAACGCCTGTCACAGCCTCCCCCTCGCTCCGCCGTTCCGCCCGGGCCGGCGCCGGACCGGCCGTCCCCGGTGCGGGTGCGACGCCGGGCTCCGGGAACCGTCACCGCGCGGCCTCCTCCGAACCGCTCCCGTCCGGTCCCGTTCACGCGCTGACCTCCCGGCAGGCCCGGTAGAAGTCCGTCCAGCCGTCGCGCTCGCGGACGACCGCCTCCAGGTACTCCTGCCAGACGACCCGGTCGGCCGCCGGGTCACGGACGACGGCGCCGAGGATGCCCGCGGCGACGTCGGCGGCCCGCAGCACGCCGTCGCCGAAGTGCGCGGCCAGGGCGAGGCCGCCCGTGACCACCGAGATCGCCTCCGCCGTGGACAGCGTGCCGCTGGGCGACTTCACCTTTGTGCGCCCGTCGGACGTGATCCCGTCGCGCAGCTCGCGGAAGACGGTGACGACGCGGCGGATCTCGTCGACGCCGTCGGGCACGGCGGGCAGGTCGAGGGAGCGGCCGATCTGGTCGACGCGGCGGGAGACGATGTCGACCTCGGCCTCGACGCTCTCCGGCAGCGGCAGCACCACCGTGTTGAACCGGCGGCGCAGGGCGCTGGAGAGGTCGTTGACGCCGCGGTCGCGGTCGTTGGCCGTGGCGATCAGGTTGAAGCCGCGGACCGCCTGCACCTCCTGCCCCAGCTCCGGTATCGGCAGGGTCTTCTCCGACAGGATCGTGATGAGCGTGTCCTGGACGTCGGCCGGGATGCGGGTCAGCTCCTCGACGCGGGCCGTCATCCCCTCCGCCATGGCCCGCATGACGGGGCTGGGCACGAGCGCGTCCCGGCTCGGGCCGTGCGCGAGCAGTTGCGCGTAGTTCCAGCCGTACCGGATCGCCTCCTCCGGCGTGCCCGCGGTGCCCTGCACCAGCAGCGTCGAGTCGCCGCTGACCGCCGCGGCCAGGTGCTCGGACACCCAGGTCTTCGCGGTGCCGGGCACACCGAGCAGGAGCAGGGCGCGGTCGGTGGCGAGCGTGGTGACCGCGACCTCGACGATGCGGCGCGGACCCACGTACTTCGGCGTGATCACCGTGCCGTCGGGCAGGGTGCCGCCGAGCAGGTAGGTGGCCACCGCCCACGGCGACAGCTTCCAGCGGGCCGGGCGCGGGCGGTCGTCGTGCGCGGCCAGCGCCGCGAGTTCGCCGGCGAAGGCGTCCTCGGCGTGCGGCCGCAGAGCCTCCGCTTCCTGTGCGGGCGGCTGCGTGCCCGCGGCGGTGGGGGCGCCCGTGCCCGGGTTCGCGGGCGCGGACCCGTCCCCGCTCGGTACTGCGGACATCGGTTCTGCGGACACAGTCATGGCTGAGGCCCCCTCCAGCTCGGCCGGTTCGGATCTGCCACCAACCGTGCACCATGCCACTGACAATGCGATCTGACCTGCGGAAACGTGTTCGCGAGGCCGATTGTCAGTGGTGGGTTCTACCTTCGATGGCATGACTCAGCAGGGGGTGCGCTGGAGCGCGGACCAGGTGCTGGCGCTGGCGCCTGACGCCGCGTCACGCAAAGCGGGAAGCAAACTCGCCACGGCCGGACCGTGGTCGGAGGCGGGCAGTTCCGGTGAGGGGGCGCTGTGGGGACTCTGCAAGGGCAGCGGCAGCACGCCGTACCGGACGGTCGTGGACATCGCGGACGCTTCCGGTCCGGCGTACAAGTGCAGCTGCCCGAGCCGTAAGTTCCCGTGCAAGCACGCGCTCGGGCTGCTGCTGCTCTGGGCCGGCGACGACGGGGCGGTGCCGCCGGGACCGGCACCGGAATGGGCGGAGCAGTGGCGGGAGGGCAGACGCAGGCGCGCGGCGGAGAAGCTGACGGCGGACGCCTCCGGGGCGCCGTCCCCGTCCGGTGACCCGGAGGCGGCTCGGCGCCGGGCGGAGCGCCGGGCCGAGCGGATCACCGCGGGCGCGACCGAGCTTGAGCAGCGCCTGGCCGACCTGCTGCGCGGCGGTCTGGCCGGCGCGGAGCAGGCGGGGTACGGGCTGTGGGAGGAGACGGCGGCCCGCATGGTCGACGCCCAGGCGCCCGGGCTGGCGGCCCGGGTGCGGGAGCTGGGGGCGATCCCGTCGACCGGGCCCGGCTGGCCGGTGCGGCTGCTGGAGGAGTGCGCGCTGCTGCACCTCCTCGACCAGGGCTGGCTGCACCGCGAGCGGCTGCCGGCCGGCCTGGCGGCGACGGTCGGCGCACGCGTCGGCCTGCCCGCCTCGGCGGACGGGCCGCCGGTCCGGGACCGCTGGCTCGTGCTCGCCCAGTACGACACGGCGGACGCCCGCCTGACGACCCGGCGAATATGGCTGTACGGCGCGGACTCGGACCGCACAGCGCTGCTGCTGTCCTACGGCGCCGCGGGCCGGGCTCCGGAGCTGGCGCTGCCCGTGGGGCTGGCCCTGGACGCGGAGGTGTCCGCGTATCCGGGCGCGGGGCAGCCGCGGGTGGCCTTGGGCGCGCAGTTCGCGCCGCCCGCCCCGGCGGACATCAGACCGCCGGGGGTGGCGACGGCCGAGGCAGCCGCCCGGTACGGCGAGGCGTTGCGGGACGATCCCTGGCTGGACTCCGTCCCGGTCACCCTCGACCGGGTCGTGCCGACCCCGGACGGCGACTCGTGGCAGCTGGCGGACGCCGACGAGGACACGGCGCTGCCGCTCACCCCGGCCGCCCGCGCCCGCCCCGGCCTGTGGCGCCTCGTCGCCCTCTCGGGCGGCACCCCCGTCAAGGTCTTCGGGGAGCTCGGCCACCGCGGCTTCACTCCGCTGGCGGCCTGGCCGGAGGGCGCGGGCGAGGCGGTACCGCTGTGCTGAGCCGCCCGCTCCCCGCCCCGAGCGGCCCGCTCGCCGCCCTGGTCCGCCCACTCACCGCCCCGGCCGGCCCGCTCGCCGTGCGGAGCGGTGTCGCCGCACGCCACGGCCTCGACGACTCATCCGTTCGCACCCGACGCACGCATATGTCACGTTTCCCTGGACACCCGGAGTGGACGAACTGTCGACCGCTTCCGGGCACCCGGCAGAGAGGAACCGCATGAGCAGCACCCCCGCCCCCGTGGACGCCTCCGCACCCTGCGCCTGGGAGGAACTGGTGACGGCGGCGCTGCTCGGTACGGAACGGCGGACGCCGCCGGGCGGCGAGCCGGGGCGGGACGCCCCCGTGGCCCTGCTGGACGAAGCGGCCGCGGAGACGGTGCGGCGGCGGGCGGGGCTGCGGCCGGCCCGGGCGGCCGCGCGGCCGCAGCCGGCGCCCGAGGACCGGCGCCCGGCGTTGCCCGCGGCGGCGGCGCGCAGGCTCGCCATGCTGCTGGCCGACCGCCCCGGCACGGGCGGCGGCGGGCGCCGGGGCACCACACCGGACCTGATGGAGCTGCTGCCCCAGTGGCTCGCGGCGGCCAACGACCGCGGTTTCGCGGCACCTTCCACCATGCTGCCCGCGCTGCTGGACGCGGCCAGGGGGCGTACGGATCTGCGTCCCGCGGTGCTGGCCTTCGCCGGGCCCCGGGCCACCTGGCTCGCCCGGATGAACCCGGACTGGCGGTTCGCACTGCGCGCCGCCCCCGGCGGCGGGACGGCACTGCCGGACATCGAGGACGCCGACGAGGTGCGGCGCCTGTGGCAGCAGGGGCTGTTCGCCGAACGGGTCGCCCTGCTGGCCACCCTCCGCGCCCGGGAGCCCGCCGCCGCCCGGGAACTGCTGGCGACGACCTGGCCGACGGAGCGGGCCGAGGACCGCCTCATGTTCCTCGACTCGCTGCGGACCGGGCTGGACGCCCAGGACGAACCCTTCCTGGAACAGGCACTGTCCGACCGCAGCCGCAACGTCCGGGCGACGGCCGCCGAACTGCTCTCCGCGCTGCCGGATTCGGCGCTCGCCGCCCGCATGGCGGCACGGGCCGGGGCCTGCGTGGCCCTCGACCGCACCGGGGAAACCCCGACGATCGTCGTCGAGGCGCCGCACGAGTGCGACGCCGCCATGGAGCGCGACGGGGTCGTGGCCAAGGCGCCCGCGGGACGGGGCGAGCGGTCCTGGTGGCTGGGCCAGTTGGTGGAGGCGGCGCCGCTCGGGACGTGGACCGCGCGGCTCGGCGATCGTACGCCGCAGGAGATCGTGGCGTTGCCGGTGGCGGACGACTGGCAGGGAGAACTGCACGCCGCATGGTGCCGGGCGGCCGTACGGCAGCGGAACGCCGCGTGGGCGAGGGCGCTGCTGGGCGCCCCGTCCGCTCCGGAGGCGGGCGGCCCGGGGGCGGTGTCGCTGGCCGAGCGCGCCAAGCTGCTCGGCACGCTGGGCGCCGCGGAGCGGGCGGACTGGGTGGCCGGGTTCATCTCCGCGCACGGGCTTTCCGAGGCGTTCCAGCTGCTCGGGATGTGCGCGGTGCCATGGGCCGCACCGCTCGGACGGGCGGTGGTGGACGCCCTGAACATCGCGCGGGACGCAGGGAGTTACCCATGGAGTTTCAGTGGAGTGATGGGACTGGCCGAGCGCTGCCTCGATCCCTCGGAGGCGAGCCGCCTCGACGCCCTGCTGGCGGTGCCGGACGAGCCGGAGGACGCGTCACCCGGCGCCGGCGGGTACTGGGCGGAGGCGTTCCAGCGGCTGGTCACGACGTTGCGGTTGCGGGCGGCGATGGCCGAGGAACTGGATGCGGGGAAGGCCCGCTGAACCTCCGCCCGCGCGGCGGCCCGCCCCGCCGGGTACGGCGCCGCCGCGCCTCGCTCCGGCCCGCACGACCCCACCCTCGTCCGCCGGGTGGACCGCACACCGCCCGCCCGCCGGACGGATCGCATGCACCCCGCCCGCCGGACGGGCCGTGGACCACCCGTCGGCCGGACGGACCACGGTCCACCGGTCAGCCGGACGGACTGTGGACCGTCGACCGGCACCGGAAACGGCGGGCGCCGGTCACGTCGCCGGAGGCCCTACGCCTCCGCGGGCTGCCGGACGTTCGCCCGCACCCAGTCCACGATCGACTGCGTGGTCGCGCCGGGCGTGAAGATCTCCGCGACGCCCTTCTCCTTCAGCGGCGGAATGTCCGCCTCGGGAATGATCCCGCCCCCGAAGACCAGGATGTCCTCCGCGTCACGCTCCTTGAGCAGGTCGATCACGGCGGCGAAGAGCGTGTTGTGCGCGCCGGAGAGGATGGACAGCCCGATCGCGTCGGCGTCCTCCTGGATCGCGGTGTCGACGATCTGCTCGGGGGTCTGGTGGAGCCCGGTGTAGATGACCTCCATACCGGCGTCGCGCAGTGCCCGCGCGATCACCTTGGCCCCGCGATCGTGGCCGTCGAGCCCCGGCTTGGCCACCACCACGCGGATCGGACCGGCTGCCACACCCATCACTGCCTCCATGAAGCGACTACATCCATCCGTACCGACAAGTACCGCACACTTCGCGCACGCCGCGCACCTCACCCGCCAGACGCGCAGCCGCGTACGCCGCGCACGCCGCGCACGCCGCACACGCCGCACACGCCGCACACGCGACGCATCACACACCGCGCACGTTCCGCCACGCAACGCTCGGGTCGTGCCGTCACGGCACGGACGCCCCGCGCCACACCGCCCGGGGAAGTGAACGAACGTTATCGCCAGCATCCCGCACCCGGCAGTTTCACGGTGCGCAGCGAGGGGGAAATCACACAGTGAGACATATTCACCGCGCACCGCTCCGGCGGGCAGCGCACCAGGAGCCGCAACGAGGTCGCCGCACCACCACGCCGCAGACCGCGCGCCGGGGTGGTGCGGCGCTTCGATCAGGACACGAAGGGCACGCAGGGCAGGTCAGGCACGACAGCGGGGAGCCGCGCCGGCACACCGGCACGGGATCCCGGCACGTCGGTGGCGTCACAGACGCGACAGGCACCACCCGCGTCATGTGCGCCGCACGCCTCCTCCGGCCGGCGGCGTCCGCTCGAGCCCCGTCGAGCGCCTCTGCCACGGCACACCACGAGCGCACACGGGGGACAGAGCCGTTCTCCTGCGTGCCGACAGGAGGTCGGCCATGAAGGTCTCCGGGGTACTGCCCTTCCTCCCGTTCTGCCAGCGGCTGCTGCCCGGCAGGCTGGCGGGTCTCTCCCTGACCCTCCTGAAGGCGACGGCCCTGGAGATCGCGATCCTCGCGGGACACCTCCTGCTGTACCCCTCGGGCATCATTCAGGAGCGCCGCAGCCCGGCGGCCCCACCCCCCTCACCGGACGGCGCCACGCAGCTGCCGACCGAGACCGGCCCCCCGGTCGTCCTCCTGCACGGCTTCATCGACAACCGCTCCATCTTCGTCCTGCTGCGCCGCAGCCTCGCCCAGCACGGCAGGCAGCGAATCGAGTCACTCAACTACTCCCCCCTGACGTGCGATGTCCGCACCGCCGCCGAGCTGCTCGGCCGACACATAGAGGAGATCTGCGAGCGCACCGGCAGCAGGCAGGTCGACGTCGTCGGCCACAGTCTCGGCGGACTGATCGCGCGGTACTACGTGCAGTGCCTCGGCGGCGACGCCCGCGTCAGGACGCTGGTCACACTCGGCACCCCGCACTCCGGCACCCGGGTGGCGCCGCTGGCGAACGCGCACCCGATCGTCCGCCAGATGCGCCCGGGCTCCCCGGTGGTGGAGGAGCTGTCCCGGCCGGCGCCGGGCTGCCGTACACAGTTCGTCAGTTTCTGGAGCGACCTGGACCACCTGATGGTCCCGTTGGAGAGCGCCTGCATCGACCACCCGGACCTGCTGGCGCAGAACGTCCGGGTGAGCGGGATCGGGCACCTCGCCCTGCCGGTGCACCCGGCCGTCGCGACCGGGATACGGCGGGCGCTCGACACCCCGGGAGAAGGAGCGGAAGCCGCCGCCCGCACCGGCGGCCTCACCGTGGCATGACCGCGCCATGACTGGGCCATGACCGCCTGACGGCCGCCCAATATCGAACAGTCTTCGAACATAGGGCCAAAGCCGTGTCCGCGCTCCCCCGAAACACGTCCGAATGCCCTTTTCCTTCGCGCACAAAACCTGTTGAAGATTGTCGCGCCCGCATACCGCCGGGTACAGTCGCCGCACTGCTCTGGCAGCCCCTGTTGTCGAGGCGAAAGAGAAGTTGGTGAACGACCGTCACCCGTCGGGGACCATGACCACCCCGACCCCGGCTTCCGACGCCGCCTCCGCGCACTACGCGCCGTACGGCACCCAGGAAGCCCAGTACGGCGACTTCACCACCTACGGCGGCTACGACGCCGCAGGCTTCGCCGCGACCGGCCAGGCCACCACGGCCTTCGCCGCGGACCCCCTGTTCGGCAGCCTCCCGGGCGAGGACACCGGCCCGTACGACGCCACCGCCTGGACGACGGGCGTCCAGCACACCGCGGTCTACGACGCCTACGCGGCCCAGCACCACGCCGCCGCCTACGACACCGGCGTGTACGACGCGACCGCCTGGGGCGCCGACCAGCAGCGGCTCTCCACCGTCCCGCCGCAGGCCACCGGGGCCGAAACCTCGGGCCAGGCCGACGCGTCGGGCCAGTGGGAGGCGAGCGCCTGGCTGCAGCCCGACCAGTCGGGCGGCCCGTCCGGCCAGACCCAGCAGTGGGAATGGGGCACGCAGGCCTTCGAGACCGGCGCGTACGACGCCACGCAGTGGAACACCGACGGCTCACCGGCCGGCGACACGCCCGCGGCCGACGCCTACGAGCCCGAGCCCTTCGACCAGCAGGCGACCGCGGTCTTCGAACCGGCCGGGCTCGACGCGTACGACGACCCCTCGCCGGACGACGACGAGCCGGAGATGGCCGCCACCGGCGAACTGCCCGCCGTGGAACCGCTCCTCGACGACCAGGAAGAGGTCACCCCGGCTCCCGGCTCACGCGCCGCCGCGCGCAACGGGGCGCGTTCCCGCCGCCGCCCGCCCGCCAAGCGCTCCGCTCTGCTGACGATCGCCGTCCCCTCGGCGTGCGTGATGGGCGTGGCCGGCATCGCCGCCGCCTCCGTCGGCACCCTGGTCGGCGACAAGGACACCTCCACGACGGCTTCGGACGCGCACGCGGTGAAACCGTCCACCGCCAACAACAAGCTGGACGTCCAGCTCAAGAGCCTCTCCGCCGGCGCCGACGACTTCGCCGACCGGGCCAGCCGCACGCAGGAACGTATCGACCTCAAGGCGCAGCAGGAGGCCGAGAAGAAGAAGGCCGCCGCCGAGGCCGCCCTCAAGGAGCGGTTGCGCCCCAAGTACGCGCTGCCGGTCGCGCAGCACGGCCTCAGCGCCTACTTCGGCCAGGCCGGCATCAACTGGATGTCCGTGCACACCGGCATCGACTTCCCCGTCTCGTACGGCACGACGGTGATGGCCGCCACGGACGGCACCGTCCGCACCCAGTGGAACAGCGCCTACGGCAACATGATGATCGTGACGGCGAAGGACGGCACGGAGACGTGGTACTGCCACCTCTCCAGCTACCGCGTCGCCTCCGGTACGACGGTCAAGGCCGGCGACCCGATCGCGTACTCCGGGAACTCGGGCAACTCGACCGGCCCGCACCTGCACTTCGAGGTGCGGCCGGGCGGAGGTTCGGCCATAGACCCGCTCGCCTGGCTGCGCAGCCACGGCCTCGACCCGAACTGACCGGTCGCGCCCCGTCCCCGTGAGCCCCCGCCTTTCCGACGGGGGCTTTCCGGCTCCCGGATCCCGGCTCCCGGCTCCCGGCTCCCGGCTCCCGGCTCCCGGCTCCCGGCTCCCGGCTAGAGCTTCTCCACCGGTGCGTACCGCAGCAGCAGCCGCTTCGGCTTGGTGTCGCCGAAGTCGATCGTCGCCTCCGCGTTCGCGCCCGTGCCCTTGACGCCCACGACCGTGCCGAGTCCGAACTGGTCGTGCGTCACCCGGTCCCCGACAGCCAGCGAGACCACCGGCTTCTCCGACGTCCGACGCGTGGCGAACCCGGACGCGCCCGACGCCGAGGAGCGCGAGCGCGAGGACGACAGGGAGGCCGCCACCCCCGACGCGGGCCCGGAGGACACCGGAGACATGGCGCCCGTGCGCTTCCACTCGACGTGGTGCGGCGGGATCTCCTCCAGGAAGCGGGAGGGCGGGTTGTACGACGGCTGCCCCCAGGCGCTGCGCATCGACGAGCGCGTCAGGTAGAGCCGTTCCCGCGCGCGCGTGATGCCGACGTACGCCAGGCGCCGCTCCTCCTCCAGCTCCTTGGTCTGGCCGAGGGCGCGCATGTGCGGGAAGACGCCGTCCTCCATGCCGGTGAGGAAGACCACCGGGAACTCCAGGCCCTTGGCGGTGTGCAGGGTCATCAGGGTGATGACGCCGTCGCCGTCCTCCTCGTCGGGGATCTGGTCGGAGTCGGCGACCAGGGCGACCTGTTCGAGGAAGTCGGCCAGCGTGCCGGCCTCTCCCTCGCCGCGCTCCTGCTCGAACTCCAGCGCCACAGCCGCGAGTTCCTGAAGGTTCTCGATGCGGGTCTCGTCCTGCGGGTCGGTGGACGCCTGCAACTCGGCCAGGTAGCCGGTGCGTTCGAGCACAGCCTCCAGGACGGTCGCCGGGCCGGCACCGGACTCGACGATCGTGCGGAGGTCCTCCATCAGCGTGTTGAACCGCTTGACGGCGTTGGTGGAGCGCGCCGCCATGCCGTACGCCTCGTCGACGCGCCGCAGCGCCTGCGGGAAGCTGATCTTCTCGCGCTGGGAGAGCGCGTCGATCATGGCCTCGGCGCGGTCGCCGATGCCCCGCTTGGGCACGTTGAGGATGCGGCGCAGCGGCACCGTGTCCTCCGGGTTGGCCAGCACCCGCAGGTAGGCCAGGACGTCCCGGACCTCCTTGCGCTCGTAGAAGCGGACGCCGCCGACGACCTTGTAGGGCAGGCCGACGCGGATGAAGACCTCTTCGAAGACACGGGACTGCGCGTTGGTGCGGTAGAAGACGGCGACGTCGCCGGCCTTGGCCTCGCCCGCGTCCGTGAGGCGGTCTATCTCGTCGGCGACGAACTGCGCCTCGTCGTGCTCGGTGTCCGCGACGTAGCCGGTGATGCGCGCACCCGTGCCCGCGTTGGTCCACAGGTTCTTCGGGCGGCGGGACTCGTTGCGCTCGATGACCGCGTTGGCCGCGCTGAGGATCGTCTGGGTGGAGCGGTAGTTCTGCTCCAGCAGGATCGTGGTCGCGTCCGGGTAGTCCTCCTCGAACTGGAGGATGTTGCGGATGGTCGCGCCGCGGAAGGCGTAGATCGACTGGTCCGCGTCACCGACGACGCACAGCTCGGCGGGCGGGAGGTCGTACTCGTTCGGCGGGACGTCGGTGTCGTCGGCGCGGGCGCCGGTGCCGACGAGCTCGCGCACGAGCGCGTACTGGGCGTGGTTGGTGTCCTGGTACTCGTCGACCAGGACGTGCCGGAAGCGGCGGCGGTAGTGCTCGGCGACGTCGGGGAACGCGCGCAGCAGGTTGACCGTCGTCATGATCAGGTCGTCGAAGTCGAGGGCGTTCGCCTCGCGCAGCCGCGACTGGTACAGGGCGTAGGCCTGGGCGAGGGTCTTCTCGAATCCGTCGGTGGCCTGCGCGGCGAAGTCCTCCTCGTCGATCAGCTCGTTCTTCAGGTTGCTGATCTTGGCGCTGAAGGACTTGGGCGGGTAGCGCTTGGGGTCGAGGTCCAGGTCACGGCAGACCAGGGCCATCAGGCGCTTGGAGTCGGCGGCGTCGTAGATCGAGAACGACGACGTGAACCCGAGCCTCTTGCTCTCCCGGCGCAGGATGCGCACGCACGCGCTGTGGAAGGTCATCACCCACATCGCGTTCGCGCGGGGGCCGACGAGCTGCTCGACGCGCTCCTTCATCTCGCCCGCGGCCTTGTTGGTGAAGGTGATCGCGAGGATCTGGCCCGGGTGGACGCCCCGCTCGGCGAGCAGGTAGGCGATGCGGTGGGTGAGCACGCGGGTCTTGCCGGAGCCGGCGCCTGCCACGATGAGCAGGGGGGTGCCGTGGTGCACGACGGCGGCGCGCTGGTTGTCGTTCAGCCCCTCCAGGAGCGCTGCCGCGTCGACCGGGGGTCGCGGGGCGCCGTCGCGGTAGTAAGCGTCCCGGTCCGGCGGCACGTCGAACTTCCCGCCGAACAGATCGTCCGGAACAGGTTCCGGCACATGATCGTCCTCGGGCGGCGGCGGAGGCTCCTCCTCGTGGCCGCGGGGGGCCTGGAGGTCCGCCAGGAAGCTGTCGTCAAAGAGGCTGCTCATCGCTCTCCGAGTCTAGGGCGCCCCACCGACAGCCCGCCGCCGCCCTGAGAACATCGCCGGATCCGGCGACCCCGTTCCCTGGGGCACGCTCCGTATCGGATGGTCACATTCAGCGATCGACAGGGAGCGCTCGACCGAAGGTCACGAAAATGTATCGGGCATATCGAACATCAACCTTCACAGGAGCCACGCGAGTTGGCTACGGTGCCGGGCAGGCCGAACGACCCCCACCGGCGAACGTCGCCGGGCCGTACGGCCTCCGCCGAGTCCGGCGCGCCGCCGCGCTTCCGGAGCCGGGGACCCAACCGACCTTGGGGTGAATCGGCCCACTCTCCTTCCGGGGAGAAGGCCGTAGGGCAACCCTTCCGAACCATCCCGCCCGAACCCGACAGCTAACTCGGTAGGCGGAAGATGGAAGGAGTCGCCTCCCTTGGCGTCGCACCGCAAGTCGCGCCCCGCTGGTACGCGCGTGGCCGGAATCCGCACCCCCGCCCTCGCCACCGCCGCCCTCACCTCCGTGGCCCTGCTGTCCCAGTCGGCCAACGCCGCCCCCGCCGCCGACGGGAAGCCGAGCCTGGAGGAGGTCGAGAAGAAGGTCGACGACCTGTACCGCCAGGCCGAGTCGGCGACCGAGAAGTACAACGCGGCGAAGGAGAAGACGTCGAAGCAGCGCAAGCGCGTCGACACCCTCCTCGACGACGTCGCCAAGCGCACCCAGAAGCTGAACGAGGCGCGGGAGGAACTCGGGTCCTTCGCCGCGGCCCAGTACCGCACCGGCGCCTCCGCGCCCGACACCGCGACCTTCCTGCTCGCGGACTCGCCGCAGGACTACTTCGACCAGACCCAGCTGATGAGCCGGCTCACCGGCCGCCAGAAGCAGGCCGTCGACGACTACGTCACCGAGCAGTCCGCGACGATGAAGAAGCGCCAGGAGGCCACCAAGAGCCTGGAGACGCTCACCGAATCGCAGAGCGACCTCCAGACGGCCAAGTCCACCGTCCAGAAGAAGCTGTCCGACGCGCGTGAACTCCTGTCGAAGCTGAACGCCGAGGAGAAGGCGCGGCTGGCGGCGATCGAGAAGAAGAAGCAGGAGGAGGCCGCGCGCCAAGCGGCCGAGCTGGCCGCTCAGCAGGCGGCGCAGCAGAAGGCGCAGGAACAGAGCGGCAGCGCGTCGACGGGCTCGACCTCGACCTCGGGGAGCTCGACCACCGACTCGACCTACACCACCAAGGCCGAGAAGGCGATCGCCTTCGCCCGCGCGCAGATCGGCAAGCCGTACGTCTGGGGCGCCACCGGTCCCGACTCCTACGACTGCTCTGGCCTCACCCAGGCCGCCTGGAAGGCGGCCGGCGTGGCCCTCCCCCGCACCACCTACGACCAGGTGAACGCTGGCACCACCGTCTCACTCGCCGACGCGCAGCCCGGCGACCTGATCTTCTTCTACGACGACATCAGCCACGTCGGCCTCTACATCGGCAACGGCATGATGATCCACGCCCCGAAGCCGGGCGCGTACGTCCGCGAGGAGTCGGTCTACTACGGCGGCGCGTCGATCATCCACAGCGTGGTCCGCCCGGCCTGAGAGCAGGCGTACAGCCCTGGCCTGGTCGAGCGCCCTGTCCCGGGAACCCGACCAGGCTCTGCCCCGGCTACAGATACGGGCGGGTGATCAACTCGATCGCGTGGCCGGCGGGGTCCTTGAAGTACACGCCTCGGCCGCCGTGCTCGTTGTTGATCTCACCGGTGCGGCGCATCTGCGGGTCGGCCCAGTGCTCGATGCCCTGGTCACAGAGCCGCCGGTACGCCCGGTCGAACAGCTCGTCGTCGATCAGGAACGCGTAGTGCTGCATCTGGATCTCCACCGGCGGCTCGGCGAACTGCAGCAGCACACCGTCGGGGAGCTGAATGTTGGTGAAGGGGCCCCAGGAAGGCGCTTCCGCCACTTCCAGCAGTTCCCGGAAGAAGCGGGCCGACTCGCGGCGGTCCTTGGCGGCGATGATGGTGTGGTTGAACGTGACTGCCATACGGCTGACCTCAGTATCGTTCGGCACGACAAACGGACTCGCGGTGCACGAGCACTGGGAGGTCCGCGTGCCGAACTGAGGGAGTGCCCTCTCGGCACCCGCCGCGCGATCAGCCCGCCACCGGGTGGCCAATCCGTGTGTGGCGTAATGCCGGTCCGGTGTTCACGTCGGGTGACCCTACTTGGCCCCTTCGGGTCAGGTCCAGAGCACCGCGATGAAGATGTTGGTCATGGTGAGCCCGCCCACCAGTCCGAACAGGCCCTTGTCCACTTTCTCCTCGTCCCGCTTGACGTAGACCAGACCGAGGATGACGACCAGGACGGCGAGCTTCACGCCGATCTTGATGTTGTTGACCTCGTGGCCCTGGGCCTGATGGATGCCGACCAGGGCCACACCGGTGATCAGCATGGTCAGTGCGCCGTGCAGCATCGCGGGCACGAAGCGTGCGGTGCCCTGGCCCATCGCCTTCATCTGGGTGAGGAAGCCGCCGAGGAGCGCGGCTATGCCGATGATGTGCAAGCCGACGAAGAGATGGATGAGTACGTCCATGAGGCCGGAGCTTAGACAGCGCCCCGAACCCCACCCGACACCGGCCCTCCCCCCGACGGCGGCATACGCGACGAACGCGGCCCAGGCCGTCCCGGCGACAGCGAAACGGGGACTCCGGGAGGGGTAGGTGTGGCGCGAACTCCTGAGGAAGACCCCACATGGCTGAGGAGCATGCTGTTGCCCGGCAGGCGTATGGCAGGGTCGTCCCGCAAGGCCGGTGCCGGCGGCTCAGGGAGGAAGCGTGGAGCAGAGGATCTTGGCGCAGCGCTACGAGTTGGTGGAGCAGCTCGGGCGCGGCGGCATGGGGACTGTGTACCGGGCGGTCGATCGTCGGCTGCGCCGGGAGGTCGCCGTGAAGACCCTCTCCGCGGAGCTGGCGCGGCAGCCCCAGTTCCTTGCCCGGTTCCGGCGAGAGGCGCATGCCGCCGCCGCGCTCAACCACCCGGGCATAGCCACCGTTCACGACGCGGGTGAGGGCTCCGGAGACGATTCCGCCGAGCCGTACCTGGTGATGGAGTACGTGAAGGGCCGGACGCTGAGCGACGTCGTGGGTGACGGCCCCATGCCGGTCGCGCAGGCCGTGGACATCACCGGACAGGTGCTGGAGGCTCTTGAACACAGCCACCGGCAGGCCATCGTGCACCGGGACATCAAGCCGGCGAACGTCATCCTCACGCGCGGCGGTACGGTCAAGGTGCTCGACTTCGGCATCGCCAAGGCACTCAGCGAAGCGGCGACCCGCCTCACCGGCACCGGAGTCGCGGTCGGCACGCCCGCTTACCTGTCACCCGAGCAGATCGTCGGGGACGAGACCGACCACCGTACGGACCTGTACGCCGTCGGCTGCCTGCTGTACGAACTCGTGACGGGGCGCCCCCCGTTCACCGGCGAGTCACCGTTCTCCGTGATGCACCAGCACCTGGCCGCGGAGCCCGTGGCGCCGTCCCGCCTGCGGCCGGAACTGCCTGCTGCGATGGACACGGTCATTCTGCGCGCTCTGCGAAAGAGCCGGGAGGACCGCTTCCCGGACGCGGCCGCGATGAGGGTCTCGCTCACCGAGGCCGCACTGGTCGCCCCCACGCCCGTGTCCCCGTCTCCCACCGAGGTCGATCCGGCGGCCAGGACGATGACGCGCCCGGCCGTCGCTCCGCGGGCCTCCGCCGAAAGCGCCCCGCCGGTCCCCTCCCCGAACCGGCGCCGGCTGGGGGTGGTCGTCCAGCCGTCGGCCGAGGGCCTGCTCGCGCTGCTCGGCTGTCTGCTGTCCGTGATGGTCTCCACGACCGATGCCATCGAGATCGACCGCTTCCGCCAAGCGGCCTTGCTCGCCGGAATCCTCGGATCAGTGCTGCTGCTGTGGTCGGCACGGCTCGCCTGCGCCGTGGCCTGGGGCCCGGTGGCCGAGGCGGTGGCCGTGCAGTCGGGTCTCGCCCGCCAGTACATCGGCTGGGACACCCACTACGTCGTCCTGGCGCTCACCCTCGGTGCGGTCGCCGCCGTCTGTCTCGTCGCCGGGTACCGCGACGCGCGTGGGGGCGGGTTCGCTCTCGTCGCCTTCTGGTTCACCGGCCTCACCTGCGTCTGGTTCTTCCTCGACGACCTCCGCAAGATCGGCGTCTTCTACGCCCTGCTCCTGGGCGTCACGATCGCCGTCGGCACGCACGTACTCAAGTCACGCACGCAACCACCACAGGGCACGGACCGCGGCGAGACACGCGACGACGAGCGGGACGCGCAGAATCCGGCAGCCGGCCCCCGCAGAGAACAGTCGGCACCCGCATCTCGATGAGGGGCTACGGGGACGCTGTGGGGTTCGGCAGCGGGGGGTGACCGTCGGCTCGGCTGCCGGACGGTCACACCAGCCGTCGTGCCGTGGCCCAGCGGGTCAGTTCGTGGCGGTTGGAGAGCTGGAGCTTGCGCAGGACCGCGGAGACATGGGATTCGACCGTCTTGACCGAGATGAACAACTGCTTGGCGATCTCCTTGTAGGCGTAGCCGCGGGCGATCAGGCGCAGCACCTCGCGTTCGCGCTGGGTGAGACGGTCGAGGTCCTCGTCGACCGGCGGGGCGTCGGTGGAGGCGAAGGCGTCGAGGACGAAGCCGGCCAGGCGCGGGGAGAAGACCGCGTCGCCCTCCTGGACGCGGAAGATCGAGTCGATGAGGTCGGCGCCGGTGATGGTCTTGGTGACGTAGCCGCGGGCGCCGCCGCGGATCACGCCGATCACGTCCTCCGCCGCGTCCGAGACGGACAGCGCGAGGAAGCGGACGGGCTGCTCGGCGTCGGCCATCAACGGGGCGCAGCGGCGCAGGACCTCGACTCCGCCGCCGCCCGGGAGGTGGACGTCGAGGAGGACGACCTCGGGCCGGGTCGCGGTGATGACGGTGACCGCCTGGTCGACGTCCGCGGCCTCCCCGACGACTTCGACGCCGGTCTGCTCGGTCCGGCCGATCTCGGCCTGCACGCCCGTACGGAACATGCGATGGTCGTCGACGAGGACCACGCGCGCGTGGCGCCTGCCCGCGCCGTCGCCGGCCGGTTCCATCGGCTCCGCGTTCGCCTCGGTCGCGTCGCTCATGACGTCTTCTCCGCCCTCTCCATCTCCAGTTCGACCTCCGTGCCGCCGTCGGGCACCGCGCGCACTCGCGCCGTGCCGCCGTTGCGCTCCATGCGGCCGATGATCGATTCTCTGACGCCCATGCGGTCGGCGGGTATCGAGTCGAGGTCGAAGCCGGGGCCGCGGTCCCGGACGGACACGAAGACCGTTCTGCCCTCGACTTCGGCGTAGACCTGTACGGCGCCGCCCTCGCCACCGTACTTGGCGGCATTGACCATTGCTTCACGCGCGGCCTGCATCTGCGCTCCGGTCTTGTCGTCGAGCGGGCAGTCGCCGACGACGACGACCTCTATCGGGACGCCGTGCTTGTCCTCGACCTCGGCCGCGTTGCGCCGGACCGCGTCGGCCAGGTTGTCGGGCTCTTCGGCCTCGTCCTTGCCGGTGCCCTCGGGTTTGTACAGCCAGGTGCGCAGGTCGCGCTCCTGGGCGCGGGCGAGCCGGCGGACCTCGCCCGCGTTCTCCGCGTTGCGCTGGATCAGGGTCAGGGTGTGCAGCACCGAGTCGTGCACATGGGCGGCGACTTCGGCGCGCTCCTGGGCGCGGATACGCATCAGGCGTTCCTCGGACAGGTCCTGCGTCATGCGCACGAGATACGGCCCCGCGAGCAGCGTTATGCCGACGAGGACGGCGAGAGCGGCCTGAAGGACCGAGCCGAGGTGGGCGGCGGAGCCCTGCAGGACGAAGATGCCGGTGACACCCGCGGTGACGAGGAGGACACCGCCCGCGGAGCGCAGCAGGGTGAGGGTGCGCCGGCGGCGGCCGACCTCCATCCAGCGCGCCCGGCGGGCGTTGTCCGCCTGGCGCCAGACCAGCGCGACGCCCGCGCCGACGAGGACCGCGGGCCAGAGGTACGCCTTGGCCGCGCCGCCCAGGTTGACGTTGCTCACGAAGACCATGGCCAGCACGACCATGAGCAGCAGGGCGACAATCTGCCCCTTGTCCGGTCTGCGCGCCACGAGTCGGCGCCGGCCGTCCGGCGAGGTCTCGGTGGAGACGAGGGACGGCTTCTGGCCGCCCGCCCCGCCGACACCGCCGACGCCGAGGGGGACGAAGAACCAGAACGCCGCGTACAGCAGGGCGCCGAGGCCGTCCCCCATGAACAGGCCGACGAAGACGAGCCGCACCCAGATCACGGGCAGGCCGAGATGCCCGGCGAGCCCCCGCGCCACGCCACCGAGCCAGCGTCCGTCGCTGCTGCGGTAGAGCTTGCGCGGCGGCCGCGGTTCGACGAGTGGCGCTGCTGCGGCTTCCGGCATGTCAACGATGGTCACACGGCGGGCCTGCCCGGACATCAGGGTCGGCCCCGGAGACTCCCCTGATCTTCGCCCGCCCGGTCCGTCGAACGTTTCCCGGGCGCCGGCTCAGGGGCGATTTCAGGGTCCGGCCAGGGTCGTTCCGACTGCCGCGACGGCGGGCCGCCCGTCACCATGGAGTCATGACAGAACACGAGCGCGCCGCGACGGGTCCGGGACCCGGCTCCGGCCCGCGCCCCGCTCCGGGCGCCGGGCCGCAGGATGCCGCGCCCGCCGGGGACGCCGCGTCCACGGCCACCGCGGGGCCCGGACCGTCGGGCCCCGGGGCGGGCGCGGGCACGGGAGGAGAGGGGGACTCGGCGCCCAGGCCGTTCCGGCGGGACCGGCGGTACAAGATGCTCGGCGGGGTGTGCGCCGGGCTCGGGCGGCAGTGCGACATGGATCCGGTGATATTCCGGATCACGCTCGTGGTGCTCTCCGCGACCGGTGGGCTCGGCCTGATCTTCTACGGCTTCACGTGGCTGTTCGTCCCGTACGAGGACGAGGACGAGAACGAGGTCCGCAAGCTGCTGACCGGCCGCGTCGACGGGGCGGCGCTGGCGGCCGTGCTGTTCGCGCTGGTCGGCTGCGGCGTGTTCCTGTCGATGCTGCGGAACGGCGGCGTGCTGGCCTTCGCCGTCGTCCTCTCCCTCCTCCTCGCCGGCGCCGGGTACTGGTCTCGGCAGCGCGACACCCCCGACCCCGACCCGCTGGCCGCCCAGGCCGTCGCCGACGCGCCGCCGGAGGCCAAGGCGCCGCCGGTTCCCGCCGCGTATCCCTCCTGGTGGCGTGACCCGATCGTCAAGGACGGCACCCACGTGGGCGGCACCGGATACCTGTGGGGGCCCCAGGACTCCCGCGACCGGGACATCGCGGCCGCGGTCAACATCGGCCTCGGCAACTATTGGCACAACCGCGCGGACACACGCACCCCGCGCCCCCCGGCACCGCCCCGGGCGCGCGGGCCGCGCTGGACAGGCGGCTGGGTCTTCCTGCTCGCCCTGCTCGCGGGAGGTCTCGGCACGCGCCTGACATGGGACGACCACCCTCTCGGCACCAGCCTGCAGACCGGCCTGTCCTGCGCGCTCGTCGTCTTCGGCGTGGGCATAGCGATCAGCGCCTTCCTGGGGCGCACCGGTGCCGGCTCGGTCCTGCTGGCGGTGATCACGGCGGGGCTGCTCACCGGATCGGCGACCCTGCCCGGCGACATAGGCACCCACTGGACACACACCACCTGGCAGCCGACCGCGGTGGCCGATGTCCGGCCGGCGTACGACCTCGGCAGCGGCGTCGGCACCCTGGACCTGACC
Organism: Streptomyces sp. NPDC031340; assembly: GCF_055569945.1. Classification (NCBI taxonomy): domain Bacteria; kingdom Bacillati; phylum Actinomycetota; class Actinomycetes; order Kitasatosporales; family Streptomycetaceae; genus Streptomyces; species Streptomyces sp. NPDC031340. The sequence continues at coordinate 29,863 of NZ_JBVIIE010000026.1, read as the reverse complement.
CGGCTGCACGTGGCCAAGGGGCAGACGGTGAGCACGAACGCCGAAGTCGGCATGGGCCGGCTCAAGGTGATCGTGCCGCGGGACGTGACCGTGCGGCTGAGCATCGACGTGGGCGTGGGCGACATTCAGTTGCCGGGTGACGATCAGAAGGACGTGGACGTGGAGCCGGGCAAGCACCAGGATGTGACCCTGTCGCCGACGACGGGTGGCAAGAGCGCCGGCACGCTGGACCTGGATCTCCAGGTAGGCCTGGGACAGGCGGAGGTCAGCCGTGCTGCGTCATGAGTTCCAGCCCGGGAAGCTGGTCGCCGGTCTGTTCCTCGCCCTCGCGGGCGTCATCTACGCCGGGGACGCGGGCGGCGCCTGGGAGGCACCCTGGTTCGTGGCGATCCCGGTCGTCACGGGCGGCCTGTTCCTGGCCGGCGCGGTGGGGCTGCTGGCCCGGTCGGTGCGCCGGCGCCGCAGAGCGGGGCGCGAGCGCGAGGGCTCGGCGGGGGCGCGGCCGGACGCCAAGGTCTGACCCGCCCGCCGCGGGATCCGAGCACGCAACTGCCGGTACCTCTCCGCCCACCGCCGTCGCAGGGGGCGTACTGGTGCCGGGCAGCCGGTCAGTCCGTCACCTCGATCGCGTACCGGTTGGTCTCCACCCCTGCCGCGGTGACGACCTGTACCTCCACCCTCCCGGGCTCGACGTCCGCCGGTACCGGCACTGTCAGGACCGCGTCCGTCGGGTTGTTGAAACCGCCCGTCACGGGGACCAGCGGCACGTGGACGTGGACCGCGCCGACGCGTACGACCATTCGCGCCAGCCGGTCGGCGGCCCCGGCGCCCGGCGGGACGAAACCGGCACCGCGGATCTCGATGTCGTCGCCGGTCCGGATCGGCGCGTCGAGGTCGCCGGCCTCCCGGGCGCGCACCACGGAGAGGATGACGGGCCGGCCGCCCTCGGCGTACTTCCCGGCCACGTACGTCGCCGCCGACACCAGCACCACCACTCCGAGACCCCAGGGCAGGTCCGGCAGCTGGTCCGGGCGCCGCGCCAGCCGGACCACGCCGAACAGCAGCGCGACCGCGCTGATCACGACGTACTGGATGTCGGCGAACGTCCCCCGGCCCGCGTCGTCCGTCAGCAGGTCGGCCGCCCTGGGCCGGTCCGCCCGTACCTTCTGCAGCCGTTGCCCGAGCACCCGCAGTCCGACCACCCGCCGCACCAGCACGGCGATGCCGCACACCACCGCGAGGACGGTCACCACACCGGCCCCACGGGCAAGATCGAGACCCGCGATCAGCGCGTCGCGTTCCGCGTGGTCGGAGGCCGCGGCGAGGCGCCCCGCCAGCACCAGCACGGCGTAGGCGACGAAGAGCACCCACGCCGCCGCGACCGTACGGGAGGTGGACAGCCGATTGTCCTCGCCGATGACCGGCGCCAGCGCACCGCCCCGCGCACGGTGGAACCGGGACGCGGCCGTCAGCGCGCCGGCCACCAGCAGCGCGGCCAGCAGGCCCGCCGTCCGGGCCGACGTCCAGCCGGCGCCGATCGCGGTGAGCGACTGGCACAGGAGCAGCACGAACACCAGCGCCCACACCACGCACACCGTCCGCCGCCACAGCCGGGCCAGCCATGCCTCGCCCTCGGCGCGGCCGCGCTCGGCGACGAGTTCCGCGGACTGGGCGAGTTCCTCCGAGACCCACTGGCGGGAGGCCGAGGCCGAGTGGGCGACCGCGGCGGGCAGCCCCTGTCCCGCGGCGAACTCCTCGCGCTGAAGCAGGAACGCGGCGACAGCCCGCCGATGTCCCTCGCGTGCCCCGTGCGGACAGTCCCCGCACGTGCAGCCGCCCCCGTGGGAGCCTCCGCGCGCGTCCGCGCCCGCGCCGCCCCTAGCCTCCTGCACCGCCACGCCCGACGCCCGCCTTCCCCACGTGCCCGACGACCGGCGGCCCCTGTCCGGCAGTGGGCCGCTGTCCTTCGACTCCGGTGTGATGAAAGCGCATTGTGCCCTATGTGACACGTCCCGCATCCGGCAGGTCCGGTGAGCGCGGGGTGACGCACGGCGGTCGTGTTGACCCGGCTGCGAGAATTTTCCTATGGCCGAGATCATCCAGCGGGACGGGACCTGGGCCTTCGACGGCACCACGGTCAGAATCACGCCGGGCCTGCACCGCTCCGTGCCCCTGTTCCGGCAGACGTACGGGGAGATCGCCGTGCCCCTGGAGGCCGTCTCGGGGGTCGTCTTCGAACCGGAGCGCAGGCGCGGGCGGCTGCGGATGCGGCTGCGTGAGGGGGCCGACCCGTTGCTTCAGGCGACCGGCGGCAGGCTGCCCGAGCCGGCCGATCCGTACCGGCTGCTGGTGGACGCCGACCGCGGCGGGGTGGCCGAGTACGTCGCCGAGGAGATCCGTCACGCGTTGCTGCTGGACCAGGTCCCCAAGGAGGCGACGAAGGCGTATCTGCTGCCCGGGCCGCCGGTGCCGGTGTCGGTCCGTTGCTCCGACGGCACCGTCTCCTTCGACGGCGCCCAGGTGCGGATCGACTGGTCGGACACCTCCGACCGGGTCAAGCGGGCGACCGGGCCGCGGATCATCGGCATGGGCGATCTGGTGCAGGTGGAGTGGCTGCCCAACTCCGGATGCGAGGAAGGGTTCCTGCGGTTCGTGACCCGCGAGACGGTCTTCTCCAAGCTGCCGCCGGAGAAGGATCCGTACGCCCTGGATCTGTGGGGCAGTGCCCGTCGCGATCTGCTGACCGCGCTGGTCGCCACCGCGGTGACCGCGCGGCTGCCGCATCCGTCCACCCGCACGGGTGTGGACTGCGCCGACCGGCCGCAGCTCACCGCCGCCGTACCGGCTGCGGCCGACCATCACGACGTACTCCTGCGCAGGCTGCGGGAGCTGGGCGAGTTGCACCGGGACGGGGTGCTGACGGACGAGGAGTTCGCGATGACGAAGGCCGCGGTGCTGCGCGGCTTCTAGAACATGTCCAGGACCGGCCCGTCATACCTTCCCCGGCTCGGCAGATCGGGGCCGGCTCGGCAGATCGGGGCCGGCTCGGCAGATCGGGATCAGGTCAGCAGGTCGGGTTCGCTGCGGGTGATGTCCTGCCACATCGGCTGGTAGTTGATCCACGCCACCAGGTCGCCGCCGAGCTGTTCGCGGGTCGCCGCGGCCAGTTTGTGATCGATGAGGAGCGGCCGGCCGGCCGCCTTCGCCGTCAGCTGCACCTGGCAGGAACGTTCCATGGACACGAACCACCAGGCCGCCGCGTCCACCGAGTCGCCGACGGTCAGCAGGCCGTGGTTGCGCAGCACGAGCGCCTTGCGGGAGCCGAGCGCGGTGGCGATGCGCCGGCCCTCCTCGGCGTCGACGGCGACGCCGGTGTAGGCGTCGTACAGGGCGTGGTCCTCGTAGAACGCGCAGCTCTCCTGGGTGATGGGGTCCAGCAGGTCGCCGAGCGCGGACAGCGCCCTGCCGCCCACCGAGTGGCAGTGCGCCACGGCCACGACGTCGGGGCGGGCGGCGTGGACCTGGGCGTGCACGGTGAAGGCGGCCTGGTTGACGTGGTAGCGGCCCTCGATCACCTGCCCGTCCGAGTTGGCGAGCACCAGGTCGCTCACCGTCACGTGCCTGAACGGCATCCCGAACGGGTTGACCCAGAAGCAGGTGCTGTACTCGGGGTCGCGGGCGGTGATGTGGCCCGAGACCCCGTCCTCGAATCCGAGCCGCCCGAAGATCCGCAGCGCGCCCGCGAGCCGTTCCTTGCGGTGACGGCGTTCGTCCTCGACCGAGTCGTGCATGGGCGGCATCGCGAACCGCAGCCGGTCGGTCGGGAGGGCGGGGGGCGGAGTGGGCCCGGGGGTCCCGTGCATGTGTCCTCCGGCACTGGGGTCTGTCACGGGGCGGAAGTTACCCTCGGTCAGCCCAGGAGAACAGAGATGTTCTGTAAAGATGAGCGCTCAACCGTCCCGGGGCCTGGCGGGTCCGGCCCGCGACCGGCGCCGCACCGGGGGAAAAGCGGACAGAGGGTGTCGGGTATCGGCGTCAGACTCGCCGTATGACAGCGAACTGGGGCGTCTTCCGCGCCGCCGAACCCGTGCTCGCCTCCCTGGTCGAGGAGCGTTTCGGAGCCTTCACCCACCACGTCCTGGCCACCCTGCGCAGGGACGGTTCCCCGCGCACCACCGGCCTGGAGGTGCGCTTCCTGCACGGCGAACTGTGGCTCGGCATGATGCCGGGCTCGCTCAAGGCGCTCGACCTGCGCCGCGACCCGCGCTTCGCGCTCCAGGCGAACCCCGGCGAGGGGACCGGGATGGGCGGCGGTGACGTGCGGATCGGCGGCCGCGCGATCGAGGTGGACGATCCGGCGGCGAAGGCGGCGTACGTGAAAGAGGTGGAACCGCCTGAGCCGTTCCACCTCTTCCGCACCGAGCTGACGGAGGTCGTGCGGACCTGCGTCGAGGACGACACGTACCTGGTCGTCCAGGTCTGGAAGCCCGGAGAGCCGGTGCGCACTCTCAAACGGACCTGAGCCTCACCGGAGGCGGAGGCTCACTCCCACTCGATGGTGCCCGGCGGCTTCGAGGTCACGTCGAGGACGACGCGGTTGACGTCCTTGACCTCGTTGGTGATCCGGGTGGAGATCTTCGCGAGGACGTCGTACGGAAGCCGCGACCAGTCGGCGGTCATGGCGTCCTCGGAGGAGACGGGCCGCAGGACGATCGGGTGGCCGTAGGTGCGGCCGTCGCCCTGGACGCCGACGCTGCGGACGTCCGCGAGGAGCACCACCGGGCACTGCCAGATGTCCCGGTCGAGGCCGGCCGCGGTCAGTTCCTCGCGGGCGATGGCGTCGGCCTCGCGCAGCAGGTCCAGGCGCTCCTTGGTGACCTCGCCGACGATGCGGATGCCGAGGCCGGGGCCCGGGAAGGGCTGGCGCTGGACGATCTCGTCCGGCAGGCCGAGCTCCTGGCCGACCATCCGCACCTCGTCCTTGAACAGCTTGCGCAGCGGCTCGACGAGCTTGAACTCGAGGTCCTCGGGGAGGCCGCCGACGTTGTGGTGGGACTTGATGTTGGCGGTGCCGGTGCCGCCGCCGGACTCCACCACGTCCGGGTAGAGCGTGCCCTGGACCAGGAACTCCACCGCGGGACCCTCGTCCGCGATGATCTCGGCCTGCGCCTGCTCGAAGACGCGGATGAACTCGCGTCCGATGATCTTCCGCTTCTCCTCGGGGTCGGAGACCCCCTTGAGCGCGGTGAGGAAGCGCTCCTCGGCGTCGACGACCTTCAGCTGGACGCCGGTCGCGGCGACGAAGTCCTTCTCGACCTGCTCGGTCTCGCCCTTGCGCATCAGGCCGTGGTCGACGTACACGCAGGTCAGCTGGGAGCCGATGGCCTTCTGGACGAGCGCGGCGGCCACCGCGGAGTCGACGCCGCCGGACAGGCCGCAGATCGCGCGCTTGTCGCCGACGAGCTCGCGGATGGCGGCGACCTGCTCCTCGATGACGTTGCCGGTGGTCCAGTCCGGGCTCAGGCCGGCGCCGCGGTAGAGGAAGTGCTCCAGCACCTGCTGGCCGTGCGTGGAGTGCATGACCTCGGGGTGGTACTGGACGCCGTACAGCTTCTTCTCGTCGTTCTCGAAGGCGGCGACCGGGACGACGTCGGTGGACGCCGTCACGGTGAAGCCCTCGGGCGCGGCGGAGCAGGCGTCGCCGTGCGACATCCACACGTGCTGCTCGGCCGGGGTGCCCTCGAAGAGGGTGGAGGACGGCTTGGAGACGTGCAGGTCGGTCCGGCCGTACTCGCGGGCGCCGGTGTTGTCCACGGTGCCGCCGAGCACCTGCGCCATCAGCTGGAAGCCGTAGCACATGCCGAAGACCGGGACGCCGGAGTCGAAGATCGCGCGGTCCAGGCGGGGGGCGCCCTCCTCGTACACGGACGAGGGGCCGCCGGAGAGGATGATCGCGGCGGGGTTCTTCGCGAGCATCTCCGCCACCGGCATGGTGCTCGGCACGATCTCGCTGTAGACCCGGGCCTCGCGGACTCGACGGGCGATGAGCTGGGCGTACTGCGCGCCGAAGTCGACGACCAGGACGGTGTCGGGGGCGGCGGCTGGGGTCGCTGATGACACGGGTTGCCTTCCGGCGGTGAGCGAGGTGTGTGTGGGTCCGAGTCTACCGGGCGCCGCGCCGCCCCTTCCGGGACGAGTCCGGTCTCAGCATGCGAACCGTCTTGGACACCGCCGCCCCGCCCGGCATACTGGCCCCATGCTCACGCACCCGACCTTCGTCTTTACCTATGGCAACCGGCCCACCGGCTGCCATGGTCGTGCTGCTTGAGCAACTGACAAGCGACTTCCCAGGCGCCCCGGGCCGACAAGGTCCGGGGCGTCTGGCGTTTCCGGGCCTTGCCGCTCCGGGGCACCCCACCCTCACGACGAGGAGCCCCGACATGACCGCCACCGCATCGACCGCCACCGCATCGACCGCCGACGGCGCGACCACCGCCGGCGTGACCACCGACGGCACGGTCGCCTCCCGCACGACCCCCACCGCCCCCACCCCCGCCGACCTGACCGGCGCCCGCACTCCCGAGGCCGCCGACGTCATCACCGGCGCCCGTGAGCGCATCGACGCGCTCGACGACCGGATCATCGGCCTGATCCAGGAACGCATGGCCGTCTCGGCCGTCATCCAGGAAGCCCGGATCACCTCCGGCGGGCGGCGGGTGAACCTCTCCCGGGAGATGGAGGTCCTCGGTCACTACAGGGAGGCGCTGGGCAAGCCGGGCACCTCCCTGGCCATGACGCTCCTCGAACTCTGCCGCGGTCGCATCTGAGTTCGGCCCCGCTCTCACCCGTAGGGTGCGTGACCGCCCGGCGGGCGGCGTCGTTGGTGGTGGTGTCCGTGCCAGCCAGGGGCGGGCCCGAAAGAACCACGCGTGGCTCGCCGGAGCGATGAGACGTGCGGATCATGCCGTGCGTCGTGGGACCTCGCTCCGGATTCGTGACCGGACGGCAGGGGACAGCAGCCCGGTCACTCGTGAGAAAGGTCGGCTCCGGGGACGCCCGGAGCCGACCGGCGGAACCTGCGAAAGTACACAACTCCGGGCCAAACGGTTGCGAGGGGCGCGTCCGGCGAGCAGGATGCAGGGAAGCCCAAGTCCCGCCTCGGCCAACCGCCTTCCACTGCGCCGACGCAGTGCACCGACGCACCGCCAGAGGTCGACACCACTCGTGCGCCCCGGACGCGCCGGGGCGGCGACTCGGGCCACCCGGAGAGCAAGCGGCGCAATCCCCCGGCGCCGCCGCCCGGCACCGGCGCTGCCCTGACGCCGGTGCTGACGAAGAAGGGCCCCGCGGCCAGGTTCCGCGGGGCCCTTCGCGTGTCCGCCCGCCCCGCAGGACCTGCGTCCGGGCCGTGCGACTCCCACTCGACATGTGACCCAGGTCACATAAAAAACTCGTGAACACGAAGACAACCATTCGCAGGTGCCACTGATCCAACGTGCAGAACCAAGGGCCACATCCCCGCGCCCCACACGCGGAGCCCTCCACACCGGACTCCCTTGAGGTCTTCATGAAGCTTCGCCGTGCCATGGCGGTTGCGGCCGCGACCGCCGTCATCGCGCCGGTCGCGCTGCTGTCCGCTCCCGTGGCGTTCGCGGAGGACACGCCCTTGGCTGCCGCCGGCGAGAGCGGATCCGCCTCGCCGTCCGAGAGCCCGAGCGACACGGCGTCCGCGACCCCGTCCGACACCGGTCTGCCGTCCGACTCGGACCCCGCGCCGAGCGATTCCACCTCCTCGTCGGCATCCGCGAGCACCTCCGCGAGCGCCTCCGCCAGCGCGTCCGCGAGCGAGTCGGGCGAGCCCGAGCCGTCCGAGTCGGCCGAGCCGAGCGAGGACCCGACCGACCCGGACGTGCCGTTCTGCGAGGACGTCGACTCCGGCTACAGCGGCGCGAAGGTGTCCGCGGACATCAAGGGCCTGCCGGGCAAGATCGTGGCGGGCGACGGCTTCCACTCCTTCGAGCTGGTCGTCACCAACGAGTCGAAGACGACCGTCGACGGCGTCGCCTTCTACGCCGAGGTGGAGAACTACGAGCTGGACGAGGCCAAGTACCTCAGCCCGTACGTCGACCTGGAGTTCAAGAACCCCGAGACCGGCTCCTGGGACCGGATCGGCGACGAGAACTGGGCCGGCGACTACTTCTTCTACGTCGACCAGCTCAAGGCCGGCGGCAGCCGCACGGTCGACCTGCGCGTCGGCATCGACGCCAAGGCCCCGGCCGGTGACGCCTACTCCTTCGGCTCCGGCGCCTACCTCGACAACGTCGACGGACAGGACTGCATCGCCGAGGGCTGGGCGCAGTACGACTTCACCGTGCTGAAGGCGGGATCGGCCAACCCCGACCCGGGCACCGCCACGCCGAGCGACAACGGCGGCAAGGACTCGGTGAAGAAGCCGCAGGGCGACGTCAGCGACCTGCCGACCGGCAACCTCGCCGACACCGGCGCGAACTCCGCGCTGCCGACGGTCGGCCTCATGAGCGGCGTCGCGGTCCTCCTCGGCGCGGGCGTGGTGGTCGCGGCCCGCCGGCGCAGGAACGGGGCCGACACCGCGTAAGGGGCCGACACCGCGTGACCGGCGCGCGGCGCGAGCCGCAGCGCGACGCAAGACGGGAGAAGGACCTGTGCTCGGAGGGGGGCGCAGGTCCTTCTCCACATATCGTTCAGCCCGTCGGCTACTTCTTCGGCGGCACCGTCGGCACCCCGAGGAACGGCAGCCGCAGCGCGGCGAACGCCTCCGCCGGGACCGCGGGCGCCTTCGGCTCCACCGGCTTCAGCCGCTCGTACGCCGCCCCCTGCGGCGGACGCCGGTCCGCCTCGCCCTTGTTGGGCCACAACGACATGGCGCGCTCGGCCTGGGCGGTGATGGTGAGGGACGGGTTCACGCCCAGGTTGGCCGAGACCGCGGCGCCGTCGACGACGGAGATGCCGGGGTGGCCGTAGAGGCGGTGGTAGGGGTCGATGACGCCCGTCTCGCGCGAGGCGCCGATCGCGCAGCCGCCGAGGAAGTGGGCGGTCAGCGGCGTGCCCATCAGCTCGCCGACGTTGCTGCCGGGGAAGCCGTTGATCTCCGTCGCGATCGCCGCCGCGCTTTCCGAAGCGGCCTTGATCTGCTTGGGGTTGGGGGCGCCGTGGCCCTGGCGTGCGGTCAGCAGGCCCTTGCCGACGCCGCCCGGCTTCAGGTACGTCGTCAGGGAGTTGTCCAGCGACTGCATCACCAGGCCGATGATGGTCCGCTCCGACCAGCGCCGGTTGGACAGCGAGCGCAGCACCAGCAGCGGGTGGCGGGCGGCGTTGCCCAGCCAGGCCAGCACCCTGGAGGAGCCCTCAGCGTACGGCACCTGGAGGATCGACAGGCTGCCCATCGAGTTGGAGCCCTTGCCGTAGCGGACCGGCTCGATGTGGGTGTTCTCGTCCGGGTGGACCGAGGAGGTGATGGCGACTCCGCGGGTGAAGTCGGCCTTCGGCTCGCCGGTCGCCCGGCGGTAGCGCCGGCTGTCGGTCTGCGCGCCGACCAGCGCCTCGGAGTTGGTGCGGGTCAGCTCGCCGAGCTTGTCGGAGATCCGGGGCAGCCGGCCGGTCGCCTTCATGCGGTGCAGCAGGGTCTGGGTGCCGTAGGTGCCGGCGGCGAGGACTACCTGGCGGGCCGTGAAGGTGCGGCCGCGGCCCTTCTTGCGGTCGTCGGTGGGCAGGGTGGCGACGGCGTACCCGCCCCGGGAGTCGTCCGTGACGGACACGACGGTCGTCATCGGGTGCACGACCGCGCCCGCCTTCTCGGCGAGGTACAGGTAGTTCTCGTTGAGAGTGTTCTTCGCGCCGTGCCGGCAGCCGGTCATGCACTCGCCGCACTCGGTGCAGGCGGTGCGCTCCGGGCCCACGCCGCCGAAGTAGGGGTCGGGCGCCCGCTCGCCCGGCTTCGCCTTCGCCTTCCCGTCCGCGTCCTCGCCGTCGCCGAAGAACACACCGACCGGCGCCATGTGGAAGGTGTCGCCGTAGCCCATCCGCTCGGCCGCCGCCTTCAGGTGCACGTCGGACGGGGTCATGGTCGGGTTCAGCCGGACGCCGAGCATGCGCCGCGCCTGGTCGTAGTACGGCTTGAGCTCGTCCTGCCAGTCGGTGATGCCGCGCCACTGCGGGTCCTCGAAGAACGGCTTCGGGGGCACGTAGAGGGTGTTGGCGTAGTTGAGGGAGCCGCCGCCGACGCCCGCGCCGGCCAGCACCATGACGTTGCCCAGCAGGTGGATGCGCTGGATGCCGTACATGCCGAGCTTCGGGGCCCAGAGGTAGTTCTTCAGGTCCCAGGAGTTCTTGGGCAGCGCCTCGCGGGTGAAGCGGCGGCCGGCCTCCAGGACGCCGACGCGGTAGCCCTTCTCGGTCAGGCGCAGGGCGGTGACGCTGCCGCCGAACCCCGATCCGACGACGATGACGTCATATTCGTACGCAGCGTCGTCGTCCTGCGTGCGGACGGAGGTCTCCTGTGACACGTGCTCTCCTCGTCGAGAACTGTCGAGACTGTCGAGAACTTGAGAACGGGTGCTGTCCGGGGGCCTCGGACAGTGGGCTTCGGACAGTGAGCTTCGGACAGTGGGCTTCGGACCGGGCCCCCGGGAGGCTCCCTAGCGGAAGCGGAACGCCTTCATCAGCCTGAGGCTCCTGCTCATGAATGCCGCGTACTTCTCGTCGTCCATGCCCAGCGACGGCGCCATGGGCAGCAGGCGCTGCTGGGCGACCGTCTGGGCCTCCGTGTACTTGAGGATGCCCTCGGAGCCGTGGCGGCGGCCGAGGCCGGAGTCCTTCATGCCGCCCATCGGCGACTGGACGCTGCCGTATGCGGGGGCGTAGCCCTCGTTGACGTTCACCGTGCCGGTGCGCAGCCGGGCGGCGACCTGGCGGCCGCGCCGGCCGTCCTTCGTCCACACCGAGGCGTTCAGGCCGTACGGCGTGGAGTTGGCGAGCTCGATCGCCTCCTCCTCGGTGCGGAAGCGGTAGACCGACACGACCGGGCCGAAGGTCTCCTCCGTGCACACCGACATCGGCTCCGTGACGCCGTCGAGGATGGTCGGCTCGAAGAAGTACGGGCCGATGTCCGGCCGGGCCACCCCGCCCGCGACGACCTTCGCGCCCTTGGCGACGGCCTCCTCGACGTGCCGGGTGACGGTCTCCAGCTGCCGCTCGCCGACCAGGGAGCCCATGTCGGCGCCGTAGGCGAGGGACCTGCCGAGCCGCATGGCCTTCGTGCGGGCGGCGAAGCGCTCCAGGAAGGCGTCCGCGACCGACTCGTGGACGTAGAGCCGCTCGATGGAGATGCACAGCTGCCCGGCGGAGGAGAAGCAGGCGCGGACCGCGCCGGCGGCCGCCTTCTCGATGTCGGCGTCCTCCAGGACCAGCATCGCGTTCTTGCCGCCGAGTTCGAGGGAGACGCCGACCAGGCGGGCGGCGGCGCCCTGGGCGACCTCGCGGCCGGTGCGGGTGGAGCCGGTGAAGGAGACGTAGTCGGCATGCCGGACGATCTCCGGGCCGACGACCGGGCCGTCGCCGATGACGACCTGGAAGACGTCGGCGGGCAGGCCGGCCTCGATGAGCAGGTCCCGGGCCCACAGGGCGGTCAGGCAGGTCTCCGTGTCCGGCTTCATCACGACCGCGTTGCCCGCGGCGAAGGCGGGCAGCGCGTCGCCGACCGACAGCTCCAGGGGGTAGTTCCAGGGGGCGATCTGGCCGACGACGCCGCGCGGGTGACGCAGCTCGGTGACCTTCGTCAGCGTGGGCATGGCGCCCGCGTGCCGCTTGGGCCGCAGGTAGGCGGGGGCCTTGCGGCCGTAGTGCCGGGACGCGACGGCGACCGCCTGCACCTCCTCGTGGGCGTGCAGACGGGCCTTGCCGGTCTCCAGCTGGATCAGGTCGAGGACCTCCGCCTGCCGTTCGAGGACGAGGTCGTGGAAGCGCAGCAGCACGGCTGCACGCTGCCGGACCGGGGTCCGCTCCCAGACGGCCTGGGCGCGGCGGGCCGCCTCGAAAGCCCCCGCCACGTCCTCGGGCGTGGACTCCGGCAGGTCGGCCAGCTTCTCGCCGGTGAAGGGCGTGTGGTTCGCGGTGCGTCCGGAGCCGGCCACGCCCTTGGTGAGCCGGGCGACCAGCTCGGGGGTGACCACCTCGGCGGCGGTGCGGGCGCCCTCGGGGGCGGGGGCGAGGGGATTCGTGCCGGTCTTGGCCGGGGCCTGCGCGTCCGTCATGAGGCGCAGGGTATGCCGCGGCGGAAACTTTTGGTACCCGTCGGTAACGCGGCTTCACCGACTGCACACATGCCGCCAGTGGCTACTGGCAACGAATGCCCTGATCAGGGGTTGTGCGCACCGGACATGGACCGGACCAGCTTTTCGGGCGGACGGTCCGGCTTTTCCGGACGGGCGGCTCAGCCGTTCCGGATGGCGAGACGGTCCCGCGCGCCCTTGAACAGGGCCGTTCCGTCCTTCTCGGCCGCGGTGCCCTTCGGCATGGTCACGCGCAGCCAGTACATCCGGTCGTCGCCGGTGCGGACGATCAGTTCCATGACCCGGGTGGGGGTGTGATCGAGGCCGTAGGCGGTGTCGACGAGTACGGCCTCGTCGCCACGGAAGGTGGTGGACGTGTACTGGGTGCGCGCGTCCCCGTAGCGGGAGTCCCAGACGGCGTGCGCCTCCTCCGCCTGGTCCTTCAGGGAGGCGGGCGCCTTGTCCCACTGGGCGAGGCGGACCTGGATCGCGCCGCCCGCCGCGTACACGACCGTCCGGGGCGAGTCGCTCCCGCCCCCGCCACCGTCCCGTGCGATCACCCGGTACGCGCCCGGCAGGTACAGGACGGCGTCCATGCCCTTCTCCCGGTGCCCGGCCCAGCCGCCACCGGCCGGCGTCGAGGTCTCCCCGGACGTGGACGCCTCCGCGGCCGCGGGAGCGGAACGGTAGGTGGCGGTGTGCCCGGTGACCGCGTCGCTGTGCGAGTCGCCGAGTAAAGAGACGCCGAACCAGGCGGCACCGACGAGAAGAGCGCCGAGCAGAGCCATGGGGGCGGGGTGGCGGAGGAAGGATCGTTTGGGGGGCGGGGCGGTACCTGCGGAGGCGGTGGTCTCGGGGTCGGGTCCGGGGCCCGCCACGGGTGTGGGGGCCGGGGCGGCATGGGCCGGGGCGGCGGGGGTCGTGCCGAAGCCCGCCGGGCCGGACGCCGGACCGAGCCGTACGGTGCCCTGGTCGTCACCGAACTCCACCAGCGCGTCGCCCTCCTGCGCCTCCGTCACCTCGATCACCGGCACCGGCCACCCCTCGGCGACGGCCTCCAGCACCGCGCCGGTCTCCTCCGGGCCGGGCCGTCGCTCGGCGTCCTTCGCCAGCAGCCGGGTGATCAGCGGCCCGAGCGGGCCGGCCTGCTTCGGCTCGGGCGGATCGGAGGCGATGACCGCGCTCAGCGTCGACTCGGGCGTCGTACGCCGGAACGGGGACCGGCCCTCGACGGCCGCGTACAGCAGCACGCCCAGGGACCACAGGTCGGACGCGGGCCCCGCACCCCGGCCCGACATCCGCTCGGGCGCGACGAACTCCAGCGAGCCGACGAACTCCCCGCTGACGGTGAGAGATTCCTCGCCCTGAACGTGGGCGATGCCGAAGTCGGTGAGGACGACGCGGCCACGGGGACCGAGCAGCACGTTGGCGGGCTTGACGTCACGGTGCACGATGCCGACGGCATGCGCGGCGCGCAGCGCGCCGAGGACGGCGAGCCCGATGCGGGCGGCCTCCCGCGCCTCGACCGGCCCGCGCGCGAGCCTCTGGTGCAGCGACTCGCCCCGCACCAACTCCATGACGATCCAGGGCAGCCCGTCCTCCTCCTCGGCGACGACGTCGTGGATCGAGACGGCGGACGGGTGGTCGACGCGGGCGGCGGCGCGGGCCTCACGGTAGAGGCGGTGGGCGGCGCGCCGGTGTTCGTCGCCCTCCGGGTCGCCGGGCAACCGGGGTTCCTTGACGGCGACTTCACGCTGCACGAGCTCGTCGTAGGCCCGCCAGACGGTGCCCATCCCGCCCGAGCCGATGCGCTCGGCCAGCCGGTAGCGGCCACCGATCAGCCGTCCGTCGCCCACCCGTTCGCCGCCTTCGCTCATGCCCCATGACTACCGTGCGGAACACGGGCTTGTCGACGCGACGTCACCACCGCCAAGAACCGACCCCGAGCCCCGCCCCGCCGCACGTACACCGCCCCGGTACCCCCGAAACGCGCGGGGATCACCAACTCGTCCTCGCCCGGAGTCGTTTGACTTCAGGGCTTGTCGATCCGCCAGTTCGCCACGGCCGCCGCCGCGATGTCCTTGCCCTCGTCGGTGAAGTAGCCCTTGCCCGGGTAGTCGATCCAGATCCAGTACATGTCGCCGTTGCCGGCGCGGTAGTAGAGGGCCCGGGCCTGGCGGACGCGGGGGTGCGAGGGGTCCGTGGTCGTGTAGGTGATGAGGTTCTCCGCGGCCTTGCCGCCCCGGTACACGGTTTCCCGCGGCTCCCCCTTCGGCGCGGGGTCGGAGGCGATGTCCCAGCCGTACTCGCCGTCCTTGAGGTTCGTCCAGTCCGCGAAGGCCTTCTCGGACGCGGACGCGGGAATCTCGTTGTCCTTGTCGTCGGCCTTGACGTCGCGGTTGACGTAGATCCGCACCGCTCCGCTGGGGTCGCTGAACTGCGCGTCCGTGCCGTCGGAGCCGGAGAGGTCGTCCGCGGTGAACGAGGCGGGCACGCCGACGGTCATCCCGGCCTTCGAGCCGAGGTCGTGCGTCTTCCAGCCCTCCGGCAGCGTCCCCGCGAACGGATCCGCGATCAGCAGGTACGCCGCCACCGCGGCCGCGACGATCCCCGCCCCGACCCCGAGCCACGTCTTGCGGCCCGGCCGGAAGCCGCCGCGCACCACCCGCACGACCTGGGTGGGCGGCGGCGCGGGCGGGTCCGCGGCCTCCCGCAGCAGCGCCCGCACCCGGTCCGCGCCGGGCCTGTGCGCCGGGTCCTTCTGCAGCAGGCCGTTGATGGCCTCGGCGAGCGGGCCGGACGCCGAGGCGGGCGGTGCGGGCGTGGCGTTCAGGACGGACTGCAGGGTGGCCGGCGTGTTGCTGCGGCGGAACGGCGAGACGCCCTCCGTCGCCGCGTACAGCACCACGCCCAGCGACCACAGGTCGGAGGCCGGGCCGGGGCGCCGGCCCAGCACCCGTTCCGGGGCGATGTACTCCGGCGAGCCGACGAAGCCGCCGGTGTCCGTCAGGTTGGTCTCGCCCTCGATCTGCGCGATGCCGAAGTCGGTGAGTACGACCCGGTCGTGGCGGCCCA
The DNA here is from genome assembly GCF_055569945.1 of Streptomyces sp. NPDC031340. NCBI lineage: Bacteria > Bacillati > Actinomycetota > Actinomycetes > Kitasatosporales > Streptomycetaceae > Streptomyces > Streptomyces sp. NPDC031340. The sequence goes on along the minus strand of NZ_JBVIIE010000026.1, from coordinate 14,483 downwards.
GCAGGACGTTGTCGGGCTTGACGTCCCGGTGCAGGATGCCCGCCGCGTGCGCGGCCTCCAGCGCGCCGAGCACCTCCAGGCCGATGCGGGCCGCCTCGCGCGCGTCCAGCGTGCCCTCCTGCAGGGCGCTGCCGAGCGAACGGCCCCGGACCAATTCCATGACGATCCACGGCTGCCCGTCGACCACGGCCACGTCGTGGACGTCGACCACCGCGGGATGGTCGAGACGGGCGGCGGCGCGTGCCTCGCGGCGCATCCGCTCGAAGGCGTTGGCGCGTTCGCGCTCGGGAAGGTGGTCGGGGACGCGGGGCTCCTTGACGGCGACCTCGCGGTCGACCGTCTCGTCCTTGGCGCGCCACACCGTGCCCATGCCGCCGTGCCCGAGTTTGCTCAGCAGCCGGTAGCGGCCGGCGATCAGCCGCCCGGCCCCCGGCTCCTGCGGGGCGTGTACGGACTGCGGGGGCTGAGCGGACTGCGGGGGCTGCGCGGCATGTGCGGGATGTGCCGCATGTGCTGCCTCCGCCTGCGGCGGGACGACCTGGGTGGGCGCGGCCTGAGGTTGCGCGTGTGGGCTCGGCTGCGGGGCCGGGTTTGGGGCCGGGTGCGGCTGCTTCGGCGGTTGCAGTACAAAACTCGTCGTGTCGTCGGACTCACGACCGGGGCCCCCGTTGCTGGTCATGCGTCCATCCATATCGCGCCGCGCGGCCCCGCATCCACACCGACGGCGCACCGGTCACAGACCCGTGACTTTCCGGGCGCGCCCCTGTCCCGGCGCGCCCCGTCCGGGCTTGTGAGCGCAGTCAGTTGCGCGTGAACGTGTCGACGGCGACGTCGAAGTACTCCCTCGCCTCCCGCACCTTGCCGACCGGCGCCGACACCCACACGTCGTACAACCGCCCGTCCTCCTCCCAGCACAGGTCGTAGGTGTGCCGGGCGCCTTCCGCCTGCGTGAAGCCGTTCCAGGTGAACTCCCAGAGCGCTGCCGGGTGTCCGTGACGCCGGGTCTCGCTGACCCGGCCGTCGCGGTAACCGGGGTTGTTCTCCGGGCCGTCGGCGGCGGCGCGGCGCATCACCGCCGTGGGGCCGCCCGGTTCGGGGTCGGCGATCCGCACGCCGATGCGGAAGGTGCCGCCGGGCGACAGGTAGAAGATCCGCTCCCCCTGCGGGCTGCGGGTGAAGCCTTCCGGCACGGCGAGGGCGAAGCCGGCCGGGTCGTCGGCGACGCGGTAACCGGAAGGGGCCGACGGAAGCGTGCGGCCGGCGCGGGAGACGGTGGCCGTCGGGGCGCCCGGCGACGCCGACTCCCTCGGAGAGGTCCCCGGCGACGTGCCGGCCGAGGTCCCCCGTGACGCGCCGGCCGACGTCCCGGGCACCGTGCTGACCGGCGTACGGCCGCCGTCGCCGTCGCCGTCCATCAGCAGCGCCGCCGCGGACACGCCCGCCCCGGCCATCGCGGCGACCAGCAGCGCGGCGACCAGCACACCCCGGGGCGAGGACCGGGTCTGCGCGGCGGGGGACGACGGCGCGGGCGAGTGGGGGACGTCCGGCCGGGTGGGGGTGTGGCCGGACCAGGGCTGCGGGGTGCGGCCGGGCGGGAGTTGCGGGGTGCGGCCGGTGTCGTGGAACTCGCGCAGCATCCGCTCCGCCCGGTCCGCGTCCAGCCGTAGGCCGGGGTCGCGTTCCAGCAGACCGCGTACGACGGGCAGCAGCGGCGCGGCCTGCGGGGGCGGGTGGATCTCGTCGAACACGACCGCGTGCAGGATGCCGCCCAACGAGTCGCGCCGGAACGGCGACCGGCCGCTCAGCGCCGTGCACAGCAGCGCGCCCAGCGACCACAGGTCGGACGCCGGGCCGGTGTCGGCCCCGGACATCCGCTCCGGCGCGGTGTACTCGGGCGAACCGACGAAGGAGCCCGTCTCGGTGAGGGTGGTGGCCCCGGCGACCTGGGCGATGCCGAAGTCGGTGAGGACGACCCGGTCGGTGCCGGACTCCAGCAGGACGTTGGCGGGCTTGACGTCCCGGTGCAGCACGCCGGCCTCGTGCGCGGTGCGCAACGCGCTCAGCAGGTCGGCGCCGATGCGCGCGACCTCGGCGGCGTCGAGCGGCCCGTGCGCGGAGATGCGGTCGGCCAGGGAGCCGCCGTCGATCAACTCCATGACCAGGTAGGGGCGTTCGTCCTCCTCGACGACGTCGTGGACGACGACGATGTGCGGATGGCGCAGCTGGGCCACGGCGCGCGCCTCGCGCAGGGTGCGGTCGCGCTGGCGGCGGACCTCCTCGGCGGAACGCGTCTCGTCGAGGTCGAGGGGTATCTCCTTGACCGCCACCTGCCGGCCGAGCAGCCGGTCGGTCGCCCGCCACACCACGCCCATGCCGCCGCGTCCGACCCTGGCATCGAGCCGGTAACGGCCCGCGATGACGCGGACGCCTTCCCCCTCGGTCCCCATGCGCCCCATCATGCCGCACCGGACGGACGCCTTCCGGGGCGCCGACCGGCCAAGTATGCCTCCGCCCCGAGAGCGCCGGCGGCACGCTCGCAGCGCCAGGCCGGGCCAGACAGCCAGAGGCGGTCCTTTTCGGCTTGACCACGATTCAGGATCAGTTCTCCTGGAATCCCCGCAGGATCCAGTCGAACTGCTTGCTGGTGGTGGCCCAGTCGTCGGCCGGCGAGGCCGCGTAGATGGCGTACTCGGTGCCGTCACTGTTCATGTACGCGACGTCGATCGCACGGTAGGGCCCCGGGAAGTAGTGCGGCGCGTCCTTGGCCAGCGCGTTCCACGTGTACTCCCAGTGGACGCCCGGCAGGTCGCGGAAGAGCTCCTCCTTGAGGCTCAGCCGCCGGTAGTCCTGCAGCCGCCGTGAGATCCGCTGGTCAAGGTTGATCATGTGATCGTACGCGGAGCGGTAGTCCGGTGCGGTGTCCACGGCGACCCGCACGAGGTGCTTGCCCTTGTCGGGCGAGTAGTCGACCTGCCGAAGGCCGTCCTGGTCGATGGAGACGGACCGCTTCCACCCCTTGGGCAGGGAGATGCTGAAGCCCAGCGGGTCGTCGTGCCGCACCCACCCGGCGGTCACCGCCCCCTGGTCGCTGTCGCCGCTCGTGACACTGACCTTCGGAGTCGGCGGCAGGGAGGCGGAGTCGCCTTGGCTCCCCGTGCCGAACTGGCGCAGCGCGACCGCGACCCCTCCGCCGGCGATCGCGGCGAGGGCGACCACCAGGGCGATCGTCCGCAGCCAGCGCCGCCGGGACGGCCGTATCGGCTGTGCCGGCCGTGCCGGCTGCCCCTGGGGGGCGCGCGTGTGGTGCCCGGTGCCCGTGCCGTGCGGCCCGGTCGCCCGCGTCGGGCCGGTCGCCTGAGTCGGCCCGGTCGCCTGCGGATACGGCGTTCGGGTGGTCCGCTCCGCACCGGTGCGTGTGGGGCCCGTCTGCGCCTCTGGCTGGAAGCGCCCGTGCTGCGTGGGCACGTGCGCCTGTGCCGCCTTCGGCCGCCGTCCTTCCGCCGCCTCGGCGAGCAGATGCTCGGCCTCGGTCACGTCCGGACGTACGGCCGGGTCCTTGTTCAGCAGCGCCGCCACGACCGGGCCGAGCGGGCCGGCATGCTGCGGCTCGTCGACCGCCTCCTCGACGACCGCCTGCATGGTGGACAGCGGCGAGGTGCGGCGGAACGGCGACCGCCCCTCCACCACCGTGTACAGCGTGGCGCCGAGCGCCCACAGGTCGGAGGCGGGGCCCGGGTCGTGGCCGCGGATGCGCTCGGGGGCCAGGTAGTCGACCGAGCCGACGACCTCACCGGTGCGCGTGATGGTGCTGTCGCCCTCGATCTGGGCTATGCCGAAGTCGGTGAGCAGGACGCGCCCGTCGTGTCCCAGGAGGACGTTGCCGGGCTTGACGTCGCGGTGCAGGACGCCGGCGGCGTGCGCGGCGCGCAGTGCCCGCAGCACCCAGAGGCCGATGCGGGCGGCCTCGGTGGGCTCGACCCTGCCGTGCTCCTTGACCATGTCGGCCAGCGAGCGCCCCTCGACCAGTTCCATCACGATCCACGGGCGGCCGTCGTGTTCGAGCACGTCGTGCACGGTGACGACGGCGGAGTGGTTGATCCGGGCGGCGGCGCGGGCCTCGGCCCGGGTGCGGGCGAGCAGACGCTCCCGGTCGCTCTCGGAGACGTAGAGCGCAGCCGTCAGCTCCTTGATCGCGACGGCCCGGTGCAGCACCTCGTCGTGGGCACGCCACACGCGGCCCATGCCGCCGGTGCCGATCGAGTCGACGAGCCGGTAGCGGCCCGCGACGAGCTGGCCCTGCATCTGATTCACGTGCCCCCGCAATGGTCTTGACAGGGTCAGACTAAGGATCGGTCCGCGTCGCGGGAAGCGGCGGCACGCCACGGAGACCGCACTGTGACGGTTGTCGCTCCTGGCTTCGGAAGGCAACCGTTCGGGCCCGTCACGGACCGTCGGGGGGCGGGGTCAGCCGGTGACCCGGTACGTGGCCGACGCCTGCTCGAACAGCCGGGTCACCTCGTCCCGTTCCGACTCCGGGCCGCGCACCTGTACGACGTGGTAGCGGCCGTCGATCAGGATGGCGAGGTTGCGCACGAAGAGGTCGTGCCCCGCGTCGTCCGTCCAGGTGAACTGCCCCTCGGCCATGGTCCGTCCACCCACCTCGATGGTCCGCAGGCCGGTGGCGGTGGCCCAGCTGGAGCTGCGGTAGGGCTGCAACTCGTGTTCCTTGTCCCGCTGGTAGGCCATCGGGTCGCTGCCGTAGGTGACCGCCCCGTCCCGGCCGGGCACGACGATGAGCTCGAAGTCGCCGTGCGCGTACACCACCTGGTTCCAGTTGTTCTTGGGCGTGCGGGACCAGCCCTTGGCCACCGCGACCTGGAAGCCCCCCGGGTCCGTGCGCAGGGTGAAGCCGTCGGCGACGCCGGGGCCGGTCTGCGTCTCGGTGGCGGCGGCCGACTTCGAGGCGCTGGGCTCGGACCCGGGCGAGGTCTGGTCCGGCCGCGGCTCGCTGCTCGCGCTGTCCGACTGCTCGGGCGCCGGGCCGGCTCCGCCCGCCGCTCCGGTGCGCTCGCCGCTCGCCGCGCGGTCGTTGCCGGCTTTCGGCATGAACATCACGGCGTAGGCGACCGCCCCGGCCAGCAGGAGCAGGACCAGCACGAGCAGGGTGCGGCCGAGCCGGCGCGGCGAACGTGCCTCCTGCCGGGACCGCTTGTGCCGCCCGTGCGGAGTGGTCGCGGGCAGCCCGGCGCGCCGTCTGCGCACCAGTTCGCCCCGCCGCCGCACGACCGGGAGCCGGCTGACGTCGACAGGCGGCGCCGGCACGACGTGGGCGCCGGCGTCCGGTTCGGGCGCGGACCGCACCAGCGACCGCAGCCAGCCCCCCAGTTCCTCGAAGTCCAGGCGCTCGGTGGGGTCCTGGCGCAGCAACGACTCCACGACCGGCCTGAGCGGCCCGCACTCCTCGGCGAAGGCGGGCGGCTCGGCGCACACCATCTGCACCAGTTCGGCCGTCGACTCCTCCGGGTACGGCGCGTGCCCCTGCACGGCTCTGAACAGGAGCGCCCCGAGCGCCCACAGGTCGGTCGCGGGCCCGATGGGCGGTGCGAGCTGCCAGTTCTCGTGCACGGGTCCGGCCTGCTCCGGCGCCCACCGCTCGGTCACCGGTCCCACGACCGCCATCCGCGCCTGCCGCGCCCGTTCGGCGGCGAGTGCGGTGGCCGGGCCGCGTTGGCGGGCGGGGGTGCCGGCCACCAGGTCGTCCCAGCGGCCCGTCGGCTGGGCGGCGGGGCCCGTAGGACTGTCGGAAGCGCCAGGGGTGCCGGGGGCGGGGCCCGCCGAGGTGCCGGCGGCCGGGGGGAGCGCGCCCGGCGCCGGGGCGGCGCCCGCCGCGGTGCGGGGCGACGCGCCGTGCCAGGGCTTGCCGGCCACGCCGTAGGGGTCGGCTATCCGGCCCGGAGGCGTCGTGGGGCCGGACTGCTGTGCCGGGTCGCCCGCCTGGGTCACCGCACCGGTCTCGGAGGCGGGGCGGGCGCCGGGCAGGGCCGGCCGGCCTGCCTGCTGCGCCTCCTGGACGCGGGCCGCCGCCCGGGCGCCCGCCCGGTAGGCCGCGATGGCCCCGGCGCGGGCGGCCCTGATGTCCCCGCCGGTTTCCAGGGCGCCGCGCGCGAGGGCGCCCGAGGCGCCGTTCGCCGTGCCGCCGCCGGCCGAGGCCGTGGCCGCGGGGAGTCCGCCGGCGGCCCGTGCCTCGATCGCGGCCCGCCGTGCGGCCTCCGGATCCCCGGCGAACGTACCGCCCGGCCCGGTCGGCCCGCCCGGAGCGCCTGAGCCATCGGGACCACCGGCACCACCCACGCCGACAGGACCTCCGGGACCGCTGTGGCCTGCGGGCGCACCCGGGCCGCCGGGGTGCGCCGCGCCCGGTCCGGTGTGCTCGTCGTCGTCCGGCGGCGGCACCGGGTCGTAGCCGCACAGCGCCTCCTCGGCGGCGCCCACCGCGAGCCCGGTCAGCATGACCCGGCCGTCGTCGCAGACCAGCACCGTCCGGGCGGTGATGTTCCGGTGCACCCAGCCGTGGGCGTGCAGCACCCGCAACGCCATGAGCACGTCGGAGGCGACCTCGGCCGCCCGGTACGCCGTCAGCGGCTTCTCGGCGAGCAGGGCGGCGAGCGGCCGGGCGGCCACCAACTCGCTGACGATCCACAGCGAACCGCCCTCGGCGAACACGTCGAAGACCTGGTCCAGCCGTGGGTGGTCGGGGATCCGGGCGGCGGCCTGCGCGGCCTCGACCGCCCGCCGTACGGCCGGATCGGCGGGCCGCCGGTTCCCGCCGCGGGCCGGGGCGCGTCGCGCCCCGCGGTCACGCGCGGTGAAACCGTCGGGCAGTCCCTCCGCGTCGAGCACCTCCGCCTCGACGATCTCCGGCAACGGGACCTGGCGGACGAGGACTTCCTGCCCGCTGTAGGTGTCGAAGGCCCGGGTCTCGGTGAGTTCGTACTCGTCCGAGGGCGGTAGCGGCAGACGGTAACGGTCGGCGAGGACCCGTCCCGCGTAGTCGTCCACGTTGCCTCCCCCGGCCGTCCGGCTGATCAGATCCGTTCGCCTCGCGTCCCGTTCCGCGCCTCTGCCCGGCTGCGTACGGTCCGCAAGCCTTCACGATACGTGCCGGAGGCAACCCACAATGAGGGGATTCTCAGATCTCGCGCCCCGAACACGGGACCTGAGGGTCACGACTTGGGTTCGAACGCCTTCGCGAGAGTCTTCCAGGTGTCCTTACGGAGGCCGGTGTCCCAATTCGCGGCTTTCGCCGTGTACATCAGCGCGTAGCCGAGATGGTCGTTGACCACGAATCCCCGGTCGATGGTCCGGTACTCGGTCCCGCTCTCCTGATAGGTGAACTCCCAGTCGGCCGCGTTCCAGCCGCGGTAGTCCACCTTCTCTATGCGGATCCTGTGGTATTGGGAGCGCGTCATGTAGCGCTCCTGGTTCTTCCAGTCGGCCACCGGGTCGCTCTTGGGCGTGGACGTCCAGGCGATGAGCAGCTTCTGCCCTTCGGGCCCGGTGAACCGGTCCCCCGCGGCCCCCGTCGACTGGTACTTCCAGCCCTTGGGCAGCCCGATCGAGTACCCCTGGCTTCCGTGGTACGTCGACTCGGCCGCGCCGTCGTCACCGGACGAACCGCCGGTGGCCGCACCGCTCGTGCCCGCACCGCTCGAGCCGGACGCGCCCGCACCGGCCCCGGAGCTCTTCCCGGACGTCGGGGACGCCGACGCGGAGGAGGGCGCCGCGGACCCGTCCGTACGGGTGCCGTCGCTCTTGTCCTCCTTGGTGTCGGTGCTGGAAGCGGCGCTCGCGGCGGTCTTGCCCCCGGTGTTCCCGGCGCCCTGCGAGCCGTTGTCGTCGTCCCCGCCGAGGGTGAAGGCCAGCACGGTGCCGAGCACGGCGAGCGCCACGGCCACCGCGAGGATGACCAGCGTCCGCTTCGGCACCACGTCGGTGAGCGGCGCGCGGGGCGCCGGCCGGGGCGGCAGATCCGGCGGGGTCATCACCGGCCAGCCCGAACTCTGCCCGCCGGAACGCGTGGTGTCCGCCTGCGCCGCCGAGTTCGGTCCACCCGTCGAGGCCGCCGCGGCGGCCGGGGCCGCGGGCGCCGAAGAGGCCGGGGAGGGCGTCGCGGCGGCCGGGGCTCCGGCGTCCGCGGTGCCGCCTTCCTGCTTGCCGCGGGCCGCGGCCGCTGCACCGGCCGCCCCGGTGAGCAGGCCGGCCTTCCGCCCCGAACGCAGCGCCCCGCGGCGCCGGTCGGGCTGCTCGGGCAGCGGTACGACCTTCGTCGCGTCGGCCGCCGGCTCGGGCGCGGCCGCCTTGGGGTCGGGCGCGTGGATGACGGCGTTCAGCATCGCCCGCGCACCCGCGTCGTCGAGCCGCTGCGCGGGGTCCTTGGTCAGCAGGCCGTAGATGACGTCCCGCAGCGGCCCGGCGTTCCTCGGTTCCTCCAGCGGCTCGGTCATCACCGCGGTGAGGGTCGCGATCGCGGAGCCCTTGTCGTACGGCGGGACGCCTTCGACCGCCGCGTACAGCAGCCCGCCGAGCGACCACAGGTCGGCCGCGGGGCCCGGCTTGTGCCCGCGGGCGCGTTCCGGGGAGATGTAGGAGGGCGCGCCGACGAGCATGCCGGTCGAGGTGATGGACGGGTCGCCCTCGACCTGGGCGATGCCGAAGTCGGTGAGCACGACCCGGTCGGTCCCGGACTCCAGCAGCACGTTGGACGGCTTGACGTCGCGGTGCAGGATGCCTTCGCGGTGCGCCGACCTGAGCACGTCGAGGACGGCGAGGCCGACCTCGGCGGCCCGCTTCGGCTCCAGCAGGCCGTCCTCCCGGATGACCTCGGCGAGCGACTTGCCCTCGACGAGTTCCATCACGATCCACGGCCGGTCGTCCTCGTCGACGACGTCGAAGACCGTCACGGCGCTGTTGTTGCGGATCCGCGCGATCGCCTTCGCCTCGCGCAGCGTGCGCGTGATGAGGCGGCGCTTCTCCTCCTCGTCGATGCTCGCCGGGAACCGCAGTTCCTTGACGGCGACCGTCCGGCCCAGGGTCTCGTCCTCGGCGCGCCACACCGTGCCCATGCCGCCGCGGCCGAGCACCTTTCCCAGCCGGTACCGCCCGGCGAGAAGACGCTCGCTGTTGTCCTGACGAGTGTCCTGACGGGATGTGCCCGCCCGCTCCGCCTCCGACATGCGTCCCCTCATGCAACCCGCCCTGACAGAGCTTCCATTGTCCCTCACCCAACAAGTGCCCGACGCCCAGGGTGCCCATGGCCTCCTGTCGGCCCCGGCGCGCCCGGCCCGCATGGTTCCGGACACCCGGTGCACCCGGTTCCGAGTGCCCCCGCGCCCCGGCCCGCGCGGGTCCGGGCCCGTTGAAGTGGCCTTTCGGCCAACCTGGATGATGGGCCGTGACAAGGGAAGGACCCCTGCGATGCCACCGATTCGGACACTACTGGCCGTGCCTGTGGCCGTCGCCCTGCTCGCACTCGCCCCGGCCGCCTCCTCCGCACCCTCGGTACCGGCGACGGACACCGTCCTCCCGCTGCTGGTCACCCGGGGTGAAGCCCCCGCCGCGGCCTTGCTCGCCCGCGAGGAGACCGGCGCCCGCTACGACCAGGCGGGCCGGGGAATCGCCCGTGCCGACCACTTCCGCGCCGGCAGCGTCACGAAGACCTTCCTCGCGACGGTCGTCCTGCAACTGGCCGCGCAGCACCGGCTGTCCCTGTCCGACACCGTGGAGCGGTACCTGCCGGGCGTGGTGCGCGGAGCGGGCAACGACGGCCGCGCGCTGACCCTGCGCGCCCTGCTCACCCACACCAGCGGCCTGTACGACTTCACCCGGGACACCGGGGGCGTCGTCCCCGTCTCCCCGCGTCAGGCATTGCACATCGCGCTCACCCATCCTCCGGCCGACCGCGGCCGCTTCGCCTACTCCAACACCAACTACGTCGTGCTCGGCATGGTCGTCCAGCGGGTCACCGGCCGCTCCTACGCCGCCGAGGCCGAACGCCGGATCATCGCTCCGCTGGGCCTGACCAACACCTCCTTTCCCGGTTCCCGTGCCACCCTTCCCTCGCCGCACGGCCGCGCCTACGACGCCGACGGGACCGACGTCACCGACCTCGACCCGCGAGTGGCCGGTGCCGCGGGCGAGTTGGTGACCACGCTCGCCGACTTGGACCGCTTCTACGCGGCGCTGCTCGGCGGCGAGCTGCTGCCGGCGCGCGCCCTGCACGAGATGCTCGACACCCGTGCCGCACATGGCGCGTACGGCATGGGCCTGTTTCCCGCGAGGCTGCCGTGCGGCGTCACGGTGTGGGGGCACAACGGGCGCATCACCGGCAGCTATGTGCGCACCGCGGCCACCGTCGACGGCCGTCGCGTCCTCACCTTCCGCGTGAACACGACGGCGATCGCAGATCCCGGCCTGGAGCCCCGCCTGCTCGCCGCCGAGTTCTGCCCTCGCACTCCATAGAACGACCGGGCTCCGAACGGAGATCCCACCTCGCGCCACTCGTTCGAGTGAAGCCCGGGCGGTCCCGCGATCCGCCGGGACCGCCGGAGCCGTCGGGACCACCGCAGCCGTCGGACCATCGGGACCCCCGGAGCCGTCGGCCACACCGCCCCACCAGTCACCCCGCCCGCCGTCACAGCGGCACGATGTCCGGCGCCCCCAGCCGTGCCGCGTCCGCCGTCAGGTCGTCCGGCTGCCGCTGCGACTCCCGCTCGGCCTCCACCCGCTTCTCGTAGTGCGTGACCTCGCGTTCGACGTGGTCCTTGGTCCAGCCGAGCACCGGCGCCATCAGTTCGGCGGCCTCGCGGGCGCAGCGCGTGCCCCGGTCGAACGTCTCTATCGAGATACGGGTGCGCCGGGTCAGCACGTCGTCCAGGTGCCGGGCGCCCTCGTGCGAGGCGGCGTACACGACCTCGGCGCGCAGATAGTCGTCGGCGCCCTGCAGGGGCCGGCCCAGGGAGGCGTCGGCGGCGACGATGTCGAAGACCTCCTCCGCCATGGTGCCGAAGCGGTTCAGCAGGTGCTCCACGCGCGCCACGTGCAGGCCGGTCCGGGCGGCGATCCGCGCCCGCGCGTTCCACAGCGCGCGGTAGCCCTCCGCCCCCAGCAGCGGGACGTCCTCCGTCACGCTCTCGGCGACCCGCAGGTCGAGGCCGTGCACCGCGGCGTCCACCGCGTCCTTGGCCATCACCCGGTAGGTGGTGTACTTGCCGCCCGCCACGACCACGAGCCCCGGCACCGGGTGTGCGACGGTGTGCTCCCGCGACAGCTTGCTGGTGGCCTCCGACTCGCCCGCGAGCAGCGGGCGCAGACCGGCGTACACGCCTTCCACGTCGTCTCGGGTGAGCGGTACCGCGAGCACCGAGTTGACGTGTTCCAGCAGGTAGTCGATGTCCGCGCTGGAGGCCGCCGGGTGTGCCTTGTCGAGGTCCCAGTCGGTGTCCGTGGTGCCGATGATCCAGTGCCGGCCCCACGGGATGACGAACAGCACCGACTTCTCGGTGCGCAGGATCAGCCCCGTCGAGGAGTGGATGCGGTCCTTGGGCACGACGAGGTGGATGCCCTTGGAGGCACGGACATGGAACTGGCCGCGCTCCCCCACCATGGCCTGCGTGTCGTCGGTCCACACGCCCGTGGCGTTGACTATCTGCTGGGCGCGCACCTCGTACTCGCCACCCCCCTCGACGTCCTGCACGCGCGCGCCGACGACCCGTTCGCCCTCGCGCAGGAAGCCCGTCACGCGCGCGCGGTTGGCGACCTGCGCGCCGTACGACGCGGCGGTGCGCACCAGCGTCGTCACGAAGCGGGCGTCGTCGACCTGGGCGTCGTAGTACTGCAGCGCCCCGACCAGGGCGGACGACTTCAGCGCCGGTGCTATTCGCAGAGCGTGACGGCGACTCAGGTGACGGTGCATCGGCAGGCCGCGGTCGTGGCCGCGGGTCATCGACATGGCGTCGTAGAGCGCGACGCCCGACCCGGCGTACAGGCGCTCCCAGCCCTGGCGCTGCAGGGGGTACAGGAACGGCACCGGCTTCACCAGGTGCGGGGCGAGCCGCTCCAGCAGCAGCCCGCGTTCCTTCAACGCCTCGCGGACGAGCGTGAAGTCGAGCATCTCCAGGTAGCGCAGGCCGCCGTGGATCAGCTTGCTGGACCTGCTGGACGTGCCCGAGGCCCAGTCGCGCGCCTCGACCAGTCCCGTGGACAGGCCGCGTGTCACGGCGTCCAGAGCGGTGCCCGCGCCGACCACGCCGCCGCCCACCACCAGCACGTCCAGTTCTCGCTCGGTCATCGCCGCCAGTGACCCGGCGCGCTGTGCCGGTCCCAGAGTCGCTGTCCTCACCGCTGCCTCCCGCTCTCCCGCTATCGGTCGCGCAGGCCGCACCCGGTGGGCGAAGCCCGGTTCCTTACCCTCATGCCCAAATTCTGACCGGCTCGCCCTGCTTCAGCCACCACTCACCCCAGCCTGTGGACAACCACGCGTCCCCAGCCTGTGGACAACCTTCACGGCCCGCCGGAAAACACAGACGATCAATGCCGCATATCGGTCATATTTACTCCTAGTCTGACATTGCGCTCGCCCGTTCTGTCCTCTGGGCTTGCGCGCCTGTCCCGCGTCGGTTACTGGGAAGGACGGCCCACGCCATGCCCGCAGATCTCGCCGTCATCGGACTCGGCCCCTACGGCCTGCCCCTGGCCCAGGCGGCCGTCGCCGCCGGCATCCCCACGCTCGGTTACCGCACCGGGCCGGAAGTCGGCTCCCTCACCCCCGCCGAGCTGCGCCGGATGCTCGCGGGGGGCTTCCGGCACGCCTCCGGCCCCGCCGAACTGGGTCGCGTCCGCACCGCCGTCATTTGCGCGCCGACCCCGCGCGGCGCGGACGGCGGGCTCGACCTCGGCCAGGTCGAGGCGGCGGCCGGGGTGCTGGCGGCGCGCCTGCGCCCGCACACCACCGTGATCCTGGAGTCGCCGGTCCCCCCCGGTACCACCGAGGACTTCCTGCGTCCGCTCCTCGAAGCGGGCTCCGGGCTGCGCGCCGGCCGCGACTTCCATCTCGCCTATTCGCCCACCCGGGTGGATCCCGGCAACCGCGACCACACCCCGGCCAACACCCCCAAGGTGATCGGCGGCCTCACCCCCGCCTGCACCGAGTCGGCCGCCGCGTTCTACGGCCGCCTCACCGACAAGGTGGTGCGCGCGCGTGGCCCCCGCGAGGCGGAGACCGTGCAGCTGCTGGAGACCAACTTCCGGCACGTCAACATCGCCCTGGTCAACGAGATGGCGGTGCTCTGCCACGACCTGGGCGTCGACCTGTGGGACGTCGTGCGCTGCGCGGAGACCAAGCCGTTCGGCTTCCACAGCTTCCGCCCCGGGCCGGGCGTCGGCGGCCACGCCGTCCCGCAGGACCTGGCCGGGCACGCGGGCCGCACCCTGCGCATGGTCGAACTCGCCCAGCAGGTGAACACCCAGATGCCCCGTTACGTCGTCCAGCGCGCCGCCGCCCTCCTCAACGAGCACGGCAAGTCGGCCCGGGGCGCGCGCGTGCTGCTGCTGGGCGTCACCTACAAGCCCGACCTCGCCGACCAGCAGGCCACCCCCGCCCACGAAGTCGCCGTGCGCCTGATGGAGCTCGGCGCCTGCGTCAGCTACCACGACCCGCACGTCCCGTCCTGGAACGTTCTCGACCGCCCGGTCCCGCGCGCGGACTCCTTCTACGAGGCCGCCGCCGACGCCGACCTGACGATCCTGCTCCAGCAGCACCGCACGTACGACCTGCAGGGCCTGTCGGTGAAGGCGCAGCTGCTGCTGGACACGCGGGGGGCGACGCCCACGGGGGCGGCGCACCGGTTGTGAAGGGGGGCGCGCACGGACGGCCGCGCGTCCGGGGCCGCTGGCATGCCGGTCACCGCGCCGCTAGCCTGTGAACAGGCGGAGCCCACCGCAGCGGGTACTGCGGCAGGCTCCTGGATGGATCACGGAGTGTCCGTCCCTACTGTGTATAGGGACGGCCGCTCACCATCCGAAAAGCCGCAAGATCCACCTCCTCCGGCACTGCACCATCCGAAGACGGTATCGGTCCCAGAGGGTCGGCTTGCGGTGGCGGCCCATGGGCGCCCCCTTCCACGACGCCGCCCAGAGACCCGGTAGGCAGCACGTCGGATGTCGGGCCGGGCCCCGAGGGCCGGGGTCCGGAACCTTGTCCTTGGAAGGGGGCGCCCCACACGACTGGGTCGCCGGACACGGACACTATCGCCTCATACGACCCGTTCAGCGGGTATTCACCCCGAACACAACCATGCGCCCCCTTCTCCGCAAATGCGCCCCACTCCCCCAGGCGGGGGGGGGGGGGGGGGGGGGGGGGGGGGGGGGGGGGGGGGGGGGGGGGGGGGGGGGGGGGGGGGGGGGGGGGGGGGGGGGGGGGGGGGGGG